>NZ_MUNF01000234.1 GCF_002154555.1 Streptomyces murinus | reverse complement strand
TTCCTCTTGTGACCTTCACCGGGGTGAAGTCCTTGGCGGTGAAGGTCACAAGAGGAACCTTCTTGCTGGTGGCGTCCGCCGTGCTGACATCGGCGTAGAGGGTGCCCTTGCCGTCGCGGACGGCGACCTGGATCGCACTGAAGCGCAGGTCCAGATCGTGCTTGCCGGTGAAGCGGATCGCGCCCCGGAAGCGGGCGGTCAACTCGCCCTTGGAGTACGTGCCCTGACCGCCCGTGAAGCGGAAGAGGGCACCGCCGTCGCGGGCGCCGTCGGTGAGCTTCCACGCGCCCTGGGCGATGTCGCCGGTGACGTACTCGCGGAAGGTGCGGCGCACGCCCCAGTCGACGGCGCCGTCCACGAGGGCGCCGGGTGCGGTGGGCTTCTTGTGCCCGGCGGTCTTGGACGGGGTGGGCGAAGGCGAGCCGGCGGGCTCGACGTCGACCGCGAGGCTCACCGGGTCCAGCGCGGTGCCGGCCGTGTAGTACCCGGCGAAGGACGTGGCGCCCTGGGCGGTGAGGGTGGCGGGCACGTTGTTCAGGACGACCTCGCCGCCCGCGCCGCGCATGTCGATGCCGCGCAGCGAGAGGGAGGCGAAGGGCACCTGTGTGGACGCCGTGACCGCCCCGGTGCCCTTCGCCTTGCCGGTGACGTCCAGATAGAGCGTGCCGGTGCTGCCGGAGATCCGGACGGTGGGACGGCTGAGGGTGAGGTCGAGCTGGTAGCCGCCGTCGCTCGCGCGGTGGCCGACGAAGCGGACCCCGCCGGCGAAGGAGGCGCCGAGTCTCCCGGTGTCGCCGTCGTAGCTGCCGGTCGCCGAGGGGAAGCGGAACTGGCTGCTGCCCACGGTGCCGGCGCCCCCGGTGAGGGAGTAACCGCCGTGCGCGATGGGCCCGGTGACATAGCTCTGGAAGGAGGATTTCACTCCCCAGTCGAGCCGTCCCCCTTGCACGGTACGGCTCGCGGCGTGCGCGGTACCGGCCGGGAGCAGCAGGGCTCCCAGGACGGCCGTGCACACCACGGTGACCAGGGCACGAAGGCGCGCGGGCATGGGAATCCTCCGGAAACGACGGCCGGTAGCGAACTAAGGTAAGGCTAACCTAAACTTCGCCCGGGGGATCAAGATGTCGACCGAAGGGAACGGGACGAGGCCGTGAGACGGTTCCGCACACAACTGGCGGGGACACTGATGTCCTTGGCCGTACTCCTCGCGGGCGCCACCGGATGCGGAGGCTCCCCGAAGGCCGCCGCGCAGGCCCCGGCGGCCGCCGCGGCCGACCGGGTGGAGCCGCTGAAGGACACCCCGGTGCCGCGGCTGCCGGTCACGGTCGCCTCGGCCGACGGGCGGAAGGTGACCGTGCGCGAGGCGCGCCGGATCGTGCCGCTGTCCGGCAGCCTCAGCGAGATCGTGTTCACCCTCGGGCTGGGCGAGCGGGTCGTGGCACGGGACATCACCGCCACCTTCCAGCAGGCGGCGAAGCTCCCGGTCGTCACCCGCAACCACGATGTCTCCGCCGAGAGCGTGCTGTCCCTGAAACCCGATCTGGTCATCGCCGAGACGACGTCCGGGCCCGGGGAGGCCGTCGACCAGATCCGCGCGGCCGGGGTCCCGGTGCTCGTCGTCGCCCCGGCCAAGGGACTGTCCGATGTGGGCCCGCGCATCGAGACCGTGGCCCGTGCCCTGGGCGTCCCGGCCGCCGGGAAGGAGCTGGCCCAGCGCTCGGAGGCACGGATCGCCGCCGTGCGCAAGGAGATTCCGGCGCACAAGGACAAGCCCCGGGTCGCTTTCCTCTATCTGCGCGGCTCGGCCTCCGTCTATCTCATCGGCGGCAGGAACTCGGGCGCGACCTCGCTGCTCGAAGCCGCCGGAGCGGTGGACGCCGGAGCCGCGTCCGGGCTGACCAAGGACTTCACCGCCATCACCGCCGAGGCGCTCGCCAAGGCCGCGCCGGACGCGATCCTCGTGATGACCAAGGGACTTGAGTCCGTGGGCGGCGTCGACGGCCTGGTGAAGATCCCGGGAGTCGCCGAGACACCGGCCGGGATGCACCGCAGGGTCGTCTCCGTCGAGGACGGGGTGCTGCTGAACTACGGGCCGCGCACCGACCAGGTGCTGGCGACCGTGGTGCGCCAGCTCTACGGGGGCGGGGACAAGTGACCGTGCTCGACAAACCGGCCGAGCGTACGGCGCCCGCCCCGGCGCCCGCCCGGCGCGGTACCGCCTGGCTGCTGACCGCCGCCCTGATCCTCGCCCTGCTGGTCCTGGTGCCGCTGGCCGGGGGCCTCGGCGCCTACCCGATCCCGGTCGCCGACGTAATCGGCTCGGTGCTGCACCGGGCGCACCTCGGCGGGACGGCACTGGACCAGGTCGCCGAGTCGGTGCTGTGGAACGTGCGGTTCCCGCGGATCGTGCTGGCGCTGCTGGTCGGCGCCTCGCTGGGCTGCGCGGGGGCGCTGATGCAGGGCGTGTTCGGCAATCCGCTCGCCGAACCGGGTGTCATCGGCGTCTCCTCGGGCGCGGCGGTGGGCGCGGTCGCCGCGATCGCGTTCGGCCTGGACTTCCTCGGGATGTGGACCGTGCCGGTCCTCGCCTTCTGCTCCGGTCTCGGCACGGTGCTGCTCGTCTACGCCATGTCCCGCTCCGGCGGCCGTACCGAGGTGGTGACGCTGATCCTCACCGGGATCGCGGTGAACGCCTTCGGGGGCGCGCTGATCGGTCTGTTCCTCTTCTTCGCGGACACCGCCGCCGTGAACCAGATCACCTTCTGGCAGCTCGGCTCGCTGTCCCAGGCGACCTGGCCGAAGGTGCTCGCGGTGCTGCCCTGCGCGCTGCTCGGCCTCGGCGTCGCGCCGCTGTACGCGCGCCGGCTGGACCTGCTGGCGCTCGGCGAACGCCCGGCCCGGCATCTGGGCGTGGACGTGGAGCGGCTGCGCCTCGTCCTGGTCCTGGTGATCGCGCTGCTGACGGCGGCGGCGGTCAGTGTCGCGGGGATCATCGGCTTCGTCGGCCTGGTCGTCCCGCATCTGCTGCGGATGATGGCGGGTCCCGGCCACCGCTTCCTGGTGCCGGGCAGCGCCCTGCTCGGCGCGCTGGTGCTGCTCGCCGCCGATCTGGTCGCGCGCACCGCCGCCGCCCCGGCCGAGCTGCCCCTCGGCGTACTGACCGCCCTGATCGGCAGCCCGTTCTTCTTCCTGCTGCTGCGCAGGACCCGGCGCAGGCAAGGGGGTTGGGCATGAGCGCCCTGTTCGACCGGGCCCGGACACGGCTGCGCCGCCTTCCCGCCCCGCCCGCTCCGCCCGCCCCTGGTGAGGTGCTCGCCGAGGCCGAGGGCCTTCAGGTACGGCTGGGCGCCGGGCCGGTGCTCAAGGGGGTCGACGTGGACGCCCGGGCCGGTGAGGTGCTGGCGCTCGTCGGGCCCAACGGGGCGGGAAAGTCGACCCTGTTGGGCGCGCTCGCGGGGGATGTCCCGGCCGCCGGGGGTGTCGTACGACTGCACGGGCGGCCGGTCGCCGGGTGGACGGCGGCCGAACTCGCGCTGCGCCGGGCGGTGTTGCCGCAGTCGGCGGCGCTGGCCTTCCCGTTCAGCGTGGCGGAGGTCGTGCGGATGGGCCGGGCGCCGCACGCGGCCTCGCCCGCCGAGGACGACCTCGCCGTCGCTCAGGCGATGGCGGCGACCGAGGTCACCGGCTTCGCCGGGCGGCCGTTCGGCGCGCTCAGCGGCGGCGAGCGGGCCCGGGTCGCGCTGGCCCGGGTGCTGGCCCAGCGCGCCCCGCTGCTGCTGCTCGACGAGCCGACCGCCGCGCTCGACCTCAAGCACCAGGAGGCGGTGCTGCGGCTGTGCCGGGAGCGGGCGCGGGCCGGGGACGCGGTAGTGGTCGTGCTGCACGATCTGGCGCTCGCGGCGGCCTACGCGCACCGGGCGGTCGTCCTGCGCGGCGGCCGGGTCGCGGCGGCGGGACCACCGGCGGAGGTGTTCACCGAGCCCCTGCTGTCCGAGGTGTACGAGCACCCGGTGGAGGTGTTCCCCCATCCCCGCGGCACCGGCGTCGTCGTCGGTCCGCGCCGTATGGCGTGAGATCCGGATCACGCACCCGGAGGGTATGAGAAGGGTAAGGCTCAGGTAAGTTAGGGCAGCCTCACCACACTGGATCGTCAGGGAGTCCGCATGCGTGCCGTCCGTCCGACCGTCATCGCCGCCGTCACCGCGGCCGCACTGACCGCCCTCTCGGCCTGCACCGCCAAGAGCGAGGCCAAGGACGGCGACGCCATCCAGGTCACCGCCGCGGACTCGACGTGCGACACCTCCGCCACGTCGGTCCCGGCGGGCCAGGTCACCCTGAAGATAGAGAACAAGGGCGCCAAGGCCACCGAGGTGGAGATCCTGTTCCCGGACGACCGGATCGTCTCCGAGAAGGAGAACATCGGCCCGGGCACCAAGTACACGCTGACCGCCGAGGTGAAGGCGGGGTCGTACGAGATAGCCTGCCGCCCCGGTATGAAGGGCCACGGCGTCCGGCAGAAGCTCACCGTCACCGGTGGCTCGGCGGCGGCGAAGCGGGACCCGAAGCTGGACCAGGCGGTCGCCGAGTACCGGCAGTACGCGCAGGACCAGGCCGACGCCACCGTGCCGCTCGCCCAGAAGTTCGCCGACGCGATCAAGGCCGGCGACCTCGCCGCCGCCAAGAAGGCGTACGCCCCCTCGCGTCTGGGCTGGGAGCGCACCGAGCCGGTCGCGGAGTCCTTCGGTGACATCGACCCGAAGACCGACACCCGCGCCGACGGCCTGGAGAAGGGCCAGAAGTGGACCGGCTGGCACCGGCTGGAGAAGGCCCTGTGGGCCGACAAGAAGATCGGCGCCGAGGAGAAGGCCCTCGCCGACCAGCTGGTGAGCGACCTCAAGGACTGGCAGCGGCGGGTCGGCAAGGCCGAGATCACCCCGACGTCCATGGCCAACGGCGCCAAGGAGCTGCTGGACGAGGTCGCCACCGGCAAGGTCACCGGTGAGGAGGACCGCT
>NZ_MUNF01000233.1 GCF_002154555.1 Streptomyces murinus | reverse complement strand
GCCGGGTGCGGGTGCGTCGTGGCCGGTCGCGCCCACGCGGCGGAGCCGCATATCGGCACAGCCCCGCGCCCCTTACAGGGCGCTTCACCTCGCCCCTCAGAACACCACCAGCGCCCGTCCGCCCTTTCCCGCCTTCATGTTGTCGAAGGCGGCCGGGATGTCCGCCAGGCCGATCCGCTCCGTCACCAGGGCGGACAGGTCAAGGCGGCCGGCGCGGACGTGTTCGGCCAGCACCGGCAGGTCTTTGGAGGGGTCGCTGTTGCCGTAGACGCAGCCGGAGAGGGTGCGGCCCCAGTGGAAGAGTTCGAGGGCGTTGAAGGTGACCTGCTGGTCCTTGCCGCCGATGCCGACGACCGTCGTACGGCCGCCCCGCCGTGTGGACTCCCAGGCCGCGCGGATGCTGACCGCGCGGCCCGCGCACTCGACGGCGACGTCCACACCCTGCTTGCCGGTGAGGGCGCGGATCTCGCGGGGCGTGGTCGCGGAGGCCAGGAGGAAGTCCGTGGCGCCGGCGCCGCGCGCCAGGTCCTCCTTCGCGGGCGAGACGTCGACGGCGACGATCCGGGACGCGCCCGCGATCCGGGCCGACTGGAGCGCGGCGAGCCCGACCCCGCCCGCGCCGAACACCGCGACGCTCTCCCCGGGCCGCACCCGGGCGCTGTGGTGGATCGCGCCGTACCCGGTGAGCACGGCGCAGCCGAGGAGCGCGGCGTCCGCGAGCGGTACCCCCGGCGGCAGCGGCAGCACGCAGGACGCGGAGACGACGGTCTCCTCGGCGAACGCGGCGACGTTCAGACCGGGATGCAGCGGGGTGCCGTCGGCGGTGTGGGCGTGGACGGCGGCCGCGCCGTTGAGCGCGTTGGCGCACAGCCAGACCTCGCCGAGCGAGCAGGCGTGGCAGGTGCCGCACGCGGGCGCCCAGTTGAGGACGACGGGCGCGCCGGGCGCGACATGGGTGACGTCCGGGCCGACGGCGACGACCGTGCCCGCGCCCTCATGGCCGAGCACCGCGGGCACCGGCACGCTCATCGTGCCGTCGGACAGGGAGAGATCGGAGTGGCACACCCCGGCCACCGCGAGCCGGACCCGGACCTGTCCGGGGCCCGGGTCGGGCAGCTCGATGCCGGTTATCTCCAGGGGTGCGCCGACGGCGGGAAGGACAGCGGCTCGTACGGCCATGGTGGGCGGACTCCCTCTAGAACTGGAAGGACTTGGTCTGGAGGTACTCGTCGAGGCCGTGGCCGCCGAGTTCCCGGCCGACCCCGGACTGCTTGTAGCCGCCGAACGGGGCGCGCGGGTTGAAGCGGCCGCCGTTGATGTCGACCTGCCCGGTGTCCATGCGCCGGGCGAAGGCCACCGCCTCGTCCTCGTCGCCGGCCCAGACCGCGCCGGCCAGGCCGTACACGGTGCCGTTGGCGATGCGCAGGGCGTCGTCCTCGTCGTCGTAGGCGAGGATCGAGAGGACCGGGCCGAAGATCTCCTCCTGGGCGATGGTCATCCCCGGTGTGACGTCGGCGAAGACGGTCGGGCTGACGAAGTAGCCCTGCTCGCGCGGCGCTTCGGGTCCGCCCGCGACGAGGCGGGCGCCCTCCGCGACGCCCTTCTCGATGTAACCGCGCACCCGCGCCTGCTGCTTGGCGTTGACCAGCGGCCCGATGCGGTCGCCGTACTTGGCGGCGGCGGCCGCGGCCAGTTCGACGGCCTCCTCGTACCGGTCGCGGTGGACCAGCATCCGGGTCCAGGCGCTGCACGTCTGCCCGGAGTTGGACATCACGTTGGCGACGCCGACGTGGACCGCCTTGGCGAGGTCGGCGCTCGGCAGGATCACATTGGCGGACTTGCCGCCGAGTTCGAGGGCGACCCGCTTCACGGCCCCGCCGGCGAGCGCGCCGATGCGGCGGCCGACGGCGGTGGAGCCGGTGAAGGAGACGAGGTCCACGTCCGGGTGCTCGGCCAGTGCCTGTCCGGCGACCGGTCCGAGCCCGGTGACGAGGTTGAACACGCCCGCCGGGACGCCCGCCTCGTGCACCGCCTCGGCGAACAGCTGGGCGGTGAGCGGGGTGTCCTCGGCGGGCTTGAGGACGACCGTGCAGCCGGCGGCGAGCGCCGGGGCGACCTTGGCGACGATCTGGTGCAGCGGGTAGTTCCAGGGGGTGATCGCGCCGACCACGCCGACCGGCTCGTGCAGGACGGTGGAGTTGCCGACCTTCTCCTCGAAGGGGCGGCTCGCGGCGAGTTCGGCGTAGCTGCCGGCGACCGCGATGGGCAGGCCCGCGTGCACGGCCTCCGAGAAGGCGGGCGGGGAGCCGAGTTCGGCGGTGACCGTCTCGGCGATCTCGTCCTTGCGGGCCGCGAGCGCGTCCCGCAGCGCGGCCAGCCGGGCCGCGCGCTCGGCGGGCGGGGTGGCCGCCCAGCCGGGCAGGGCGGCGCGGGCCGCGCGCACGGCGGCGTCCACGTCGTCCGGGCCGGCGGCCGGGACGACGGCGATGACCTGCTCGTCGGCCGGGTTCACGACCTCGATCAGATCGTCCGGACGCACGGCGGGACGCCAGCCGCCGTCGATGTACAGACCCTCGTGTGCCTTCATGCTGCTTCCTCCCGGCGGATGCGCGTCGTCCGCCCCACAAACTAGCGGCGATAGTTTTCCGGCGCCAGACACGCTCGCCGAGCGGACTCACCTGGTCGCGGTGAGATGGGCGAAGACCACCACATTGCTGCTGTACCCGGTGCGCCTGTTGTACAGGCCCCCGCAGGTGAGCAGGCGCAGCTCCGGGCGGCGGGAGCGGCCGTACACCTCCTTGTCGGGGAAGCCGGACTTGTCGAAGACCTGCACCCGGTCCACGGTGTAGACGGCGGTACGGCCGTCCGCGCGCCGCGCCTCGATCGTCTTGCCGGGCTTGACCATCGGGAGCGCGGCGAACACCGCGGGCCCGGTGGGGGTGTCGCGGTGGCCGACGGCGATCGCGGTGCCCGCCTCGCCGGGGGTGGCGCCGCCCTCGTACCAGCCGGCCGCCTTGGGCCGGTCGAACGGCGGCGTCTCCAGCTGCCGGTCCTTGCCCAGCCGTACGCCGACGATCTGGGCATCGATGCCGAGGGAGGGGATGCGCAGGGAGGCGGGCCGGGACCGGGGCAGCGGGCGGACCGAGCCCGCCCCGGCGGCGACGGTCTCCGTGTGGTCCGGCGAGCCGTCGTCCCCGCACCGGCTGACGAGCGTCACCAGGACGGCCGTGAGGGCGGCCGTCCTGGCGAGGCGAAAGGCGCGGGTCCGGTACCAGGGCCTGCGTCTGCGCCTACGCGGCGCCATAGGGGCGACGGCGGTTGCGCCGGACGTACGCGGCCCCGCCGACCGCGATCAGGCCCACCGCCGCGGCGGCGCCCACCGGGGAGTACGCGGCCGCGGTGTCAACGAGACCGCCGCCGCCGGCGTGCACTCCGCCCTGCGGGCCGCCGTGGTCGCCGCTCTGGCCCCAGCTGGTGTCGTTGTGCTCCTGCTGGTGGTCGTCGATCTGGCCGGGCGCGCCCTGGTTGCCGTTGTCCCGGCAGTTGACCCGGAAGACCTTCTCCTTGAGCGCCCCGGCCACGGTCCAGGTGACCCGGTACTGGCCGTCCGCAAGCCCCAGCGGGTCGGTGTGCCCGGCGCCCCCGGCGAGCTGGATGGTGCCGGTGACGGTGGCGGAGGTGGGCAGCGGGGGCTGCGGCGTGATGGTGTAGGCGATGACGGGCAGGACGTCGAAGTTGACGGCGTCCAGGTAGAACCGGCAGACCACGGGGTCGTCCTTCGAGACGCCGAAGGGCGTGCCGACCCGGTGGACTCTGATGTCGCCGTTCTCCCCCTGGGCCATGGCGGTCGGTGCCGCCACCCACGACGCACCCGCCGCGGCGAGAGCGGTCAGGACGACGGTGGCGCCGGCGCGGGTACCGGCGGTGCGTGGGAATGTCCGGGTAGGCATGCGCATTTCCTCCGAGTCAGACGATTTTCATACAAATCGATCTCGTCTGGACTCTGCCCAATACGCACGACGCCCGACGGCATCACGGCCCGGCGCGCCGTCAGATATCCCCCTGGCGGAGCAATATGACGATATGACTAACTCGACTCGCCGGGGAGAAGCGCGGTCAGCTCCACGGGAATGCCGTTGAGGACCGCGTTGCCCGACAGCGGGTCGAGCAGGCTCCCGTCGAGGAGTTGGTTGACGTTGACGCCCGGCGTGGTGGCGGCGTGGCCGAGCCGGGTGCCGGGGCGGCCGTGGCCCCAGCCGTGCGGGAGGCTGACCACGCCGGGGCGTACCGCGTCGGTGACCTCGGCCGGTGCCACCACCTCTCCCCCGGCACCCTTGACCCGTACCTCCGCGCCGTCCAGGACACCGAGCCGGTCTGCGTCCTCGGGGTGCAGATGCAGGGTGCAGCGGTTGGAGCCGCCGGTGAGGGCGGGCACGTTGTGCATCCAGCTGTTGTTGGAGCGCAGATGGCGGCGGCCGACGAGGACGAGCCCCGCGGGGCGTTCGGCGCGGGCGGCGCGCAGCCGGGGCAGATCGGCGGCGAGCGGAGCGGGCAGCAACTCCACTTTGCCGCTGCGGGTCTTGAGGGGCCCGGGCAGGCGCGGACGCAGCGGGCCGAGGTCGATGCCGTGCGGCCGGTCGAGCAGCGCGGCCAGGGTCAGGCCGTCCGGCCTGGCGCCGAAGCCGTCGCCGTAGGGGCCGAGGCGCAGCATCAGGTCGAGCCGGCGCTCGGGGCCGGACTCACCGGTGAGCAGCCCGGCCAGTTCGCCCGGATCGCGGCCGTACGCCGCCGAGTCGGGGTCCCGTACGGCCTTGGCCAGGGTCTGCTCGACCGCCAGGGCGTCCACGGCGCCGGGGTCGGCGCCGTGCATACCGGTAGCCGCGAGGGTGAGCCGGGCGAGGATCTCGCTCTCGGCCATCCGGCCGGGCTCCAGCGGGAGCGCGGGACGGTTGTAGCGGACCTGGTTGCGCACGGCGAAGGCGTTGAACACGAAGTCGTGGTGCGGGCTCTGGGAGGGCGGCGGCGGGGGCAGCACGACCTGAGCGTGGCGCGAGGTCTCGTTGAGGTACGGGTCGACGCTCACCATGAAGTCGAGGGAGCCGAGGGCCTTGTCCAGGCGGTCGCCGTCGGGCGCGGAGAGCACCGGGTTGGCGGCCACGACGATCAGGGCCCGGATCGGCTCGCCCTCCTCGGTGGCGGTGTCGATCTCCTCGGCGAGCGCGGCCAGCGGCAACTCGCCCTTGGTCTCGGGAAGTCGCCGTACCCGCGAGTGCCAGCGGCCCAGCTGGAAGCCGTGGCCGGGGCCCGCCGAACGGGGGGACCTGGCGGTGGCGGCCAGTGGGAACAGGGCGCCGCCGGGGCGGTCCAGATTGCCGGTGAGGATGTTCAGGACGTCGACCAGCCAGCTGGCCAGGGTGCCGTGCGGGACGGTGCAGCTGCCGATGCGGGCGTAGACGGCGGCGGTCGGGGCGGCGGCGAGTTCCCGGGCGAGGGCGCGGATGACGTCCGCCTCGACGTCACAGGCGGGGGCGACGGACTCGGGGGTGAAGTCGGCGAGCGCCGCGCGGAGTTCGGCGACGCCCTCGACATGCGGGGCGAGGGCGCCGAGGTCGACCAGGTCCTCCGCGAACAGCGCCTGGGCCATCGCGGCGAGCAGCAGGGCGTCGGCGCCGGGCCGTATCGCCACATGGCGGTCGGCGAGCCGGGCGGTGCGGGTGCGGCGCGGGTCGACCACGGTCAGCCGTCCGCCGCGCGCCCTGAGCGCCTTGAGGCGGCCGGGGAAGTCGGGGGCGGTGCACAGACTGCCGTTGGACTCCAGCGGGTTGGCGCCGATGAGCAGCAGATGGTCGGTGCGGTCCAGGTCGGGTACGGCGATGGCGTGGGCGTCGCCGTACAGCAGTCCGCCGGCGACGTGCTTGGGCATCTGGTCGACCGTGGAGGCGGTGAACAGGCTCCGGGTGCGCAGGGCGCCGAGCAGCAGCGGCGGGTAGAGGGCCCCGGCCACGGTGTGCGCGTTGGGGTTGCCGAGGACCACACCGACGGCGTCGGGGCCGTACCGCTCCACCACGGGGCGCAGCCCGGCGGCGATCGCGTCGAACGCCTCCTCCCAACTCGCCTCGCGCAGCCGCCCGTTCTCCCGCACCAGCGGGGTGCGCAGCCGGTCGGGGTCGGCGTCGAGGGCTCCGAGGGCGGCGCCCTTGGGGCAGATGAAGCCCTTGCTGAAGACGTCCTCGGCATCGCCGCGGACACCGGTGACCCGGGTGCCCTCGATGGTGAGGGTCAGTCCGCAGGTGGCCTCGCACAGCGGGCAGACACGCAGGGCGGTGCGGGACACGGGTCCTCCCGGAGGGTCGGCGGCGCGGGAGCGCGGACACCCCGGGAGCCTACCGACCGGTTGGCATGTCGGGGAGCCCCCATGGCCGACCGGTCAGTCCAGGAGGCGTCCCAGATAGGCGCGCAGCAGTTCCCGGGTCTCGTGGATGATCGCCTCGTCGCCCTCCGGATCGAGCCGGAAGGCCAGTTGGACCAGGGTGTCCGCGCTCTCCACGGCGACCAGGAAGGCCCGCCGCAACGCCTCGTCAGGGGTGCGGCCGATATAGCCGGCGAGCAGCTCGGAAAGCCGGTCGGCGACCCGGCTGTTGGGCTCCGCCTGGCGGGCGCCGACCGGGATCTGGTTGCCGAAGTCGACCAGGGAGAAGCCGGGCGCGGTGCGCTTCATCGCCAGGTACTCGTCCAGGACGGCGTCCATCGCGGCCCGCCAGTCCCCCGCCGCCGCCCGCTCCAGGCGCCCGATGACCCGCTCGATGTACAGCTCCAGATTGCGCTGCGCGAGGGCGTCGGCCATCTGCCGTTTGTTGCCGAAGAAGCGGTAGACCGAGCCGATCGGCACACCGGCGCGCACCGCGACGGCTCGGGTGCTCAGACCGTCGTAGCCCACCTCGTCGAGGAGTTCGGCGCAGGCGTCGAGGATCCTGGTCAGCCGTTCGGCGCTGCGCCGCTGGACGGGGGCGCGGCGGAGCGAGGTCGCGTGGGGCACGGGCTTCATGATGCCTTTCCGCCGGGGTCCGGTGAACCTGGTCCCAGGGTACGAAAGAGGCGTGCGCGAACCCCTCAGCCGTCCGGCAGGCGGTCGGCGCCCGCGGGCGTGGGCCCCGGCGGCCGGGTGTCCGACACCGTTATGTCGGCGGTGCTCTGGACCGGCTTGCCGTGTACGGCCCACACCGTGCCGTCGTCGGCGTACAGGCGGGCGGTGACATGGTGGGTGCCGTGCGGGACGAGCCGGCCGGGCAGCCGGTACCGGGGCGCGTACAGCCGGGCGACCCGTCGGCCGTCCACGAAGAGGCAGGCGGGCCCGCGTCCGGTGACCGCGGTCGGGCGCGTGCCGGGCGTGGAGACCCGGAAGTGGCGGAAGGTCAGCCGCACGTCCCAGCCGTCGGCGGCGTCCGGGGTGACCTCGACGCCGACCTCGGGGGCGTTCGGGCCGCCGGCCTCGCGCAGATGGCGGCCGCTGTCGTCGGTGCCGTCGAGGACCTTGCCGACGGGCGAGGGCGAGTCCGCGCCGGCCGCCCCGGCGCTCGCGTCCCCGCCCGGGCCGAGGCCCGTGCCCCCGCGCGCGGTGCCGCAGCCGGCCGCGCCGAGGGGCAGCAGAAGGCACACCGCGAGCGCGGCCAGGCGTCCTCGGGTCTCCTTCGTCCACGACCTCGTCCACGACTTCGTCCACGACATGCCCGGGAGCGTAGAACACGGGGGCGGGCGCGGGAATCCGTCTGAAGTCGGGTTCCCGATCTACCCCCGAGGGAGGAGGCCCCGCCCTCTTGCGCACGGGCCCGCTGATTCCTACGGTGTCCCATAGGAATAAACGGATGCAGTCGACAAGCGCAGAGGAGCGTGGGGGCGACCATGAGCGGGGACGCGCGCAAGAGGGCCGAGGGGCTGTCGTATCTGACCGGGTTCGGCAATGAGCATGCCTCGGAGGCGGTGCCGGGCGCCCTGCCCGAGGGCCGCAACGCGCCGCAGCGCGCGCCGCTCGGCCTCTACGCGGAGCAGCTCAGCGGCGCGGCCTTCACCGAGCCGCGGGCGCACAACCGCCGCTCGTGGCTGTACCGGATCCGTCCGTCGGCCGCGCATCCGCGGTTCACCCGGACGGCCAACGGCTCGATCCGTACGGCGCCCTTCACCGAGGCCGTGCCCGACCCCAACCGGCTGCGCTGGAACCCGCTGCCCGAGCCGGCCGCGGGCACCGACTTCCTCGCGGGCCTGTGGACGCTCGGCGGCAACGGCGACGCGACCCAGCGGGCGGGCATGGCCGTGCACCTGTACCACGCCAACGCCTCGATGGAACGCGTCTTCTCGGACGCGGACGGCGAGCTGCTGATCGTCCCGGAGCGCGGCGGGCTGCTGCTGCACACCGAGTTCGGACGGCTGCGTGTGGAGCCCGCGCACGTGGCGCTGATCCCGCGCGGGGTGCGGTTCCGGGTGGAGCTGCTCGACGAGTCGGCCCGCGGCTATGTGTGCGAGAACTACGGGGCGCCGTTCCGGCTGCCCGACCTCGGTCCGATCGGCGCCAACGGCCTCGCCAACGCACGGGACTTCCGCGCGCCGGTCGCCGCCTACGAGGACATCGAGGGCCCGGTGGAGGTGGTCAACAAGTTCTGCGGCAATCTCTGGACCGCCACGTACGACCACTCGCCGCTCGACGTGGTCGCCTGGCACGGCAACCATGTGCCGTACGTCTACGACCTGCGCCGCTTCAATGTGATCGGCTCGATCTCCTACGACCACCCCGACCCCTCCATCTTCACCGTCCTGACCTCGCCCTCGGACACCCCGGGCCTGGCCGGCGTCGACTTCGTGGTCTTCGCGCCGCGCTGGCTGGTGGGCGAGGACACCTTCCGGCCGCCGTACTTCCACCGGAACGTGATGACCGAGTACATGGGCCTGATCGAGGGCGCCTACGACGCGAAGGCGGAGGGCTTCGTGCCGGGCGGCGGCTCGCTGCACAACATGATGTCGGCGCACGGCCCGGACCAGGAGACGTTCGAGAGGGCGAGCGCGGCCGAGCTGAAGCCGCAGAAGATCGACGACGGCCTCGCCTTCATGTTCGAGACCCGCTGGCCGCTGACGCTCACCCCGGACGCGGCCGGCGCCGACCACCTCCAGCGGGCGTACGACGACGTGTGGCGGGGCCTGACGCGTAACTTCCGTATCTGACACCTCTGTTGCGCCCGTTGTTCCCGACCGGTACGGATATCAGCGTGACCTCATTCGCCCCTGACTCGATCGTCCTGAACCGCAAGCTGCCGCTCTGGTACCAGGTGTCGCAGTCGCTGCGCGCCTCGATACTGGGCCGCTCGCCCGCGGACCCGCTGCGCCTGCCCACCGAGGAGCGCCTGGCAGAGCACTACGGGGTGAGCGTGCTGACCATGCGGCAGGCGCTGAAGGAGCTGGAGGACGAGGGGCTGATCAGCCGGCACCGGCGGCGCGGCACGTTCATCGAGCCCGATGCGCGGCGCGGCGCCCCGGTGCGGCTGCTGGGCTCGGTGGACGCGATCGTGGCCCAGCAGTCCGGGATGCGCACGGAGTTGCTGGCGCACGGGCCCGCGCCGGTGCCGGGCGGGCTCACGGACTGCTTCCCGGGGCTCACCGAGGTGGCGACGTACCACAGGCTGCGTTTCGACGAGCAGACCGACGAGCCGACCAACCACGCCGTCAACCACGTACGCCCCGAACTGGCCGAGCGGATCGACGTGGACGATCTGGTCCGCTGGCCGATGACGAAGGTGCTGCGGGACGTCGTCAAGGCGGACATCAGCCGGATCACGGACACGGTGGAGGCCCGGCTCGCCGACCCGGAGACCGCCCGCCTCCTCCAGGTCCCGCTGCTCAGCCCGATCCTGCACTACACCGGCATCACCTATGACACCGAGGGCCGGGTGCTGGACGTGGCGGTGATCCACTACCGGGGCGACCGCTTCTCCTTCACGGTGACCTTGGACGCCACCTGACCCGCCGCGCACCCTCGGCCCGTACGATGCCCAGCGTGCCGTACGACGACGACGCTCCGCTGCTGGCGGACCTCATGCCGTGGTCCGTCGCACCGCCGCGGCCGGGCCGCGCCTGGCCGACGGCCCCTGATCCGGCCTGTCTGCGGGCCCGCTGGGACGCCCTGCTGAAGGCAGAACTCCCGGATCGCGAGGCCCTGTTCGAGCCGAGCAGGGCCCGCACCCTGCACTCGGCCGTGGGCCAACTGCCGGGCCGGACGGGCGGCACCGAGCGCCTGGCGCGCGCCGAGGGGCCGTGCGCGGAGCCGGTACGGGTGCTGGCGGCGCCCTTCGACGAGCAGTGGCTGATCCCGGACCACCGGCTGCTCGACGCGGCCCGCCCGGAGCTGTGGCGGGTGGCGGACGAGCGGCAGGTCTTCCTGGTGGAGACCCCGGACGAGCACCACCCATTGCTGGCCACCGGGCTGCTGCCGATCCTGCGCACCGGACGGATCCGGCCCCTGCACCGCCGCCCGGCCGCCGCGGACCCCAACCTGGCGCCCGGCCTCCTGGACCATCTCGCGGCCCGTCTGGGCGTCCAGGTCACCCCGCTCGATCTGGCGGCCTGGTTCCTGGCCGCGGCCCGCCCCGACCGCACGGTCCCGCTGACCGACGACGCGGAACTCTGGTCGTACGGTGTGGAGTCGGGCCGCCGGCTGCTCTGGCTGCTGCGCCGCGACGGCGACCGTCCCAAGCTCCCCGGCGGCCGCCGCCCCTACGTCCGCGCCCCGCTGCCGCCCCGCCCGGCCACCCTCCATTACGACCCCGAGGAGGAGGCCCTCCACCTGGACGAGGGCCGCGTCTCCCCCGTCCCCGCCGGAGCCTGGGAGTACGAGCTGAACGGGGTCCGGGTCCTGGAGTCCTGGTTCACCGCCCGCACGGCACCCGGCGCACCCGGCACCCTGGAGGCGATCCGGCCCACGGCCTGGCTCCAGTCCTGGACCTCGGA
>NZ_MUNF01000232.1 GCF_002154555.1 Streptomyces murinus | reverse complement strand
GGTCTTGCCGGTGCGGAGGGTGCGGGCCCGGGGTCCGGGAGGAGGGGGTCCGCGCGGATCAGGGGCGCGGTGTCCGCGGCCGGGTCCGGCCACAGCCGGTGCAGTTGCAGCCGGCGGCGCAGGGTCTCGCGTTCCAGCGCGACCACCGGGACCGAGGGCAGCGGGCCGGTGCGGGGCGCGCCGTCGTAGTGGAACCGGCCCGGGGTACTGCTCGGTGCCAGGGCGAAGTACCCGGCGTCGTACAGCGCGTCCAGATGGCACAGTTCCAGCGCGCCGGCGGGTAACAGGCCGGACTCCAGCAGGAGTTCGGCCGCCCGTAACGGGCCCTCGGCCGCGGCGGCGGCCCGCTGCCAGGCGGCGGTCGCCAGGGTGCCGTGGGCTGTGAGGAGCACGTCGAGACCCGGGGCGAGGGGGCTCTCGGCGTGCACCACCCGGCCCTCGGCGAGGTGCAGGCTGCCGTGCTCGCGGACCAGGACACCGGTGGCCCGCTCCTCGGCCAGCCGGTTCAGCATCGGGGACAGCGCGCGGGCGGCGGCCTTGTCCCGCACCGGCAGCGGCGGCGGCGTACGGACCATGGTCATCCCAGCACCAGGCGGGCGGCCATCTCGCCGAGCCGGATCCGGGCGAGCGCGAGATTGCCCTCCTCGCGCCCCAGCCACAGATGCAGGAACACGCTGCTGTCGAAGGAGGTGTCGATGAAGCGCAGCAGGTGGTAGCTGTCCGCGTTGCTGACGATCACGTCCTCCACCGGTGGCCGGTCCGCCCGCCGCGCCGTGAACGTGCCGTGCTCCGCGGCCAGTCGGGCCAGCTCGGCGGCCTCGGCGGCGGCCGTCTCATGGTCGCCGCCGGGCGCCTCCCCGACCGTGCCGAGCGCGAGTCCGCTCGTCCAGTCCACCAGCGCGGCACCCCGGGCACCGGGCAATCGCATCGCTTCCAGCAGGCACTCGTCGATTCCGGGCACCGCGTGGCTCCCCTCCCGCCTGGGACTCCGGATGAGTGACCCCGACACTACGCAACGTGTGGGGGAGGGGTGAGCCGTTTGGCATTTTCCAGTGGAACATGCGTCCGGCGTACTAGAGTTGGGCAACTGACGTGTGTGTCACCGGAGTTGATCCATTTGTTCGAGTGAAGCGGGGGCGCGTCAACGGCTCCCGGGCGCACGCAGGGTGGTGAGCGCCGAAGCGTGCGCGCCCCCGGACTCCGCCACCACCTCCGCGATCGTCTGCGGCTCCCGTACGGTGGCGAAGGCCACGCCTCCCGCGCCGTCCGGCGCGAAGCCGTAGATCCCGGGCCGGGCCAGGGAGTTGTAGGCGTAGTGGTGCGCGAAGTAGTACGCGCCGGTGTCCAGCGCCGCCGCGTAGTCCCCCTGCTCCAGCGGGGGCAGCGCGCGCCCCTCGGCCAGCAGGTCGCCCGAGAAGCAGGCCGGCCCCGCCACGTCCTGCACCACCTCGGGCCCCGGCTTCGGCCGCCCCTTCGCGTCGTACGCGGCGATCCGCAGCGGCCACGCCCCCGGCGCGTACACCGTCCGCGTCGCCACCTGCACGCCCGCGTGCGTCACCGCGATCCGCCGCCCGCCCGAGCGCTTGGCGTACTCCACCCGCGCCACCACCGTGCCGTGCTTGGCCAGCAGCGACCGCCCGAACTCGGTCACCAGTCCGTACCGCCCCGCGCACAGCCCCGGCACCTGCTCGGCCAGCAGCCGCGCGTACCGCGCGTACGTCGGCGCCGTCGCCTCGCCCGCGAAGTTCACCGGCAGGCCGCCGCCGATGTCGAGCGTGTCGATCTGCCGCCGCCCGACCCGCGCGTTGATCTCCTCCGCCAGCGCGTACGTCTCCGCCACGCCCCGCGCCAGCAGCTCCAGCGGAATGCCCTGCGAGCCGGTGTGCGCGTGCAGCCGGGTCAGCCACGGCCGCTCCGCGTACGCCTCTACGACCCACTCGCGCGCCCCCTCGTCGCGCAGCGCCACCCCGAACTTCGAGGTCTTGGTCGCCGTCGAGGTCGCCCCGATGCTGCCGCCGCCGATCTGCGGATTGACCCGGATGCCCAGCGGGGACCGGGTCGGCGCGGACCGCACCAGGGCGTCCAGGCGGTCCAGCTCCTGCGGATTGTCGGCGTTCACGGCGATGCCCAGCGCCAGCGCCTCGCGCAGCTCCGCCGGGGTCTTGGCGGGCGAGTCCAGCACGGTGTGCGCCGCCGGTACGCCGGCCGCGCGCGCCAGCGCCAGCTCGCCCGGGCTCGCCACCTCGGCGCCGATGCCCTCCTCGTGCAGCAGCCGCAGCACCGGCACCAGCGGGGACGCCTTCACCGCGAACGCGTGCAGCACCGGGGTGCCGGGCGCGAGGACCGCCTCGAACGCCGTCCGCAGCGCCGCCGCCGACTCCCGGATGCCCCTCGCGTCGAGCAGTCCCACCACCGCCGCGTCCGGGCCCAGCAGGCCCTGTTCCACGGCCGCGCGCACCGCCTCGTCCCGGCGCCAGGACCGCTCCCGTGCCCCGGCCTCGACCTCGTGGTCCACCGCGATTCCCTCCTGTCGGACGTCAGCTGCTTCCAGCCAAACACCCAGGACGCGCGGACGGGGCCGCCCCGATGTATTGACTAGTTCTATTCATGCAGCCAGGATGTGAATAGACGCAGCAACAGCAGGAGGCAGACGATGTCGGGACCCCGCCCCGTACGAGCACCGCGCGGCACGGAACTCAGCGCCCTGGGCTGGCAGCAGGAGGCCGCCCTGCGCATGCTCCAGAACAACCTCGACCCCGAGGTGGCCGAGCACCCCGACAAGCTCGTCGTCTACGGCGGCACCGGCAAGGCCGCCCGTGACTGGCGCTCCTTCGACGCGATGGTGCGCACCCTGCGCACCCTCAAGCAGGACGAGACCATGCTGGTCCAGTCCGGCCGCCCGGTCGGCGTCATGCAGACCCACGAGTGGGCGCCGCGTGTCCTCATCGCCAACTCCAACCTGGTCGGCGACTGGGCCAACTGGGAGGAGTTCCGCCGCCTGGAGGCCCTCGGCCTGACCATGTACGGCCAGATGACCGCCGGGTCCTGGATCTACATCGGCACCCAGGGCATCCTCCAGGGCACCTACGAGACCTTCGCCGCCGTCGCCGCGAAGAAGTTCAACGGCACCCTCGCCGGGACCATCACCCTCACCGCGGGCCTCGGCGGCATGGGCGGCGCCCAGCCGCTCGCCGTCACCATGAACGACGGCGTCGCCATCTGCATCGACTGCGACCCGCGCGCCATCGACCGCCGCATCGAGCACCGCTACCTGGACGTCAAGGCCGACAACATCGACCACGCCCTCCAGCTCGCGACCGAGGCCCGCGACGCCCGCCGCCCGCTGTCCATCGGCGTCCTCGGCAACGCGGCCGAGCTGGTGCCGCAGCTGCTCGCGATGAACGCCCCCATCGACATCGTCACCGACCAGACCTCCGCCCACGACCCGCTGGCCTACCTGCCGGTCGGCGTCGCCTTCGAGGACATGGCCGACGCCGCCGCGAAGGACCCGGCCGGGTTCACCACGCGGGCGCGCGAGTCCATGGCCACGCACGTCGAGGCCATGGTCGGCTTCATGGACGCCGGCGCCGAGGTCTTCGACTACGGCAACTCCATCCGCGGCGAGGCCCAGCTCGCCGGGTACGACCGCGCGTTCGCCTTCCCCGGCTTCGTGCCCGCCTACATCCGGCCGCTGTTCTGCGAGGGCAAGGGCCCCTTCCGCTGGGCCGCGCTCTCCGGCGACCCGGCGGACATCGCCAAGACCGACCGGGCGCTCCTCGAACTCTTCCCCGAGAACGAGTCCCTCGCGCGCTGGATCAAGATGGCCGGCGAGCGGGTGCACTTCCAGGGCCTGCCCGCGCGGATCTGCTGGCTCGGCTACGGCGAGCGGGACAAGGCAGGCGAGCGCTTCAACGACATGGTGGCCTCCGGTGAGCTGGCCGCGCCGCTCGCCATCGGCCGCGACCACCTCGACTGCGGCTCCGTCGCCTCGCCGTACCGCGAGACCGAGGCCATGCTCGACGGCTCCGACGCGATCGCCGACTGGCCGCTGCTGAACGCCATGGTCAACGTGGCCTCCGGCGCGTCCTGGGTCTCCATCCACCACGGCGGCGGCGTGGGCATGGGCCGCTCCATCCACGCCGGACAGGTCACCGTCGCCGACGGCACCAAGCTCGGCGGCGAGAAGATCCGCCGGGTGCTCACCAACGACCCGGGCATGGGCGTCATCCGGCACGTGGACGCCGGGTACGACATCGCGGAGTCCGTCGCCGCGGAGCGAGGGGTCCGGGTGCCGATGCGTGAGGGTGACGAGGCGTGACACTGGGTTTTGGCGAAGACGGCAGCCCTTTGGTGGGGGTGCAGGGTTCGTCGCCGACCGCAGGCTCGGCCGCCCGCACCGCCCGGAGCGGCTCCTCCTTCCATGAGATGTGGCGGGAGCTGCTGCCCGTCGGCCGGGACGCCGGCTCCGGTGGATACCGGCGCTACGCCTGGACCGGGCCCGACGCCGAATGCCGGGCCTGGTTCAAGGAGCAGGCCGAGGGCCGCGGGCTCGCCTACGAGGTCGACCGCAACGGCAACCAGTGGGCCTGGCTCGGCGACCCCGCCGCCGGGGACGCCGTGGTCACCGGCTCGCACCTGGACTCGGTGCCGGACGGAGGGGCCTTCGACGGGCCCCTCGGGGTGGTGTCCTCCTTCGCCGCGCTCGACGAACTGCTGCGCAGGGGGGCCCGGTTCACCAAGCCCCTCGCCATCGTCAACTTCGGCGACGAGGAGGGCGCCCGGTTCGGCCTCGCCTGTGTCGGGTCCCGGCTGACCTCGGGCGCGCTGACCGTCGCGGACGCGCACCGGCTCACCGACGGGGACGGCGTCAGCCTGCCCCGCGCCATGGCGGCCGCCGGATACGACCCGGAGGCCATCGGGCCCGACCCCGAGCGGCTGGCCAGGATCGGCGCCTTCGTCGAACTGCACGTCGAACAGGGCCGCGCGTTGGACCTGTCCGGCGACCGGGTGGGCATCGCCAGCGCCATCTGGCCGCACGGCCGCTGGCGGTTCGACTTCCGGGGCGAGGCCAACCACGCCGGCACCACCCGCCTTGCCGACCGCCACGACCCGATGCTGTCCTACGCCGAGACCGTGCTCGCCGCCCGCCGCGAGGCCGAACTCGCCGGTGCCGTGGCCACCTTCGGGAAGATCGCGGTGGACCCCAACGGTGTCAACGCGATCCCCTCGCGGGTGCGCGGCTGGCTCGACTCCCGCGCCGCCGACCAGGAGACCCTGGACACGGTGGTCGGCGGCATCGAGAAGGCGGCCCGGGAGTACGCGGACGCGCACGGCGTGGACCTGGACGTCGTACGGGAGTCCTTCACGCCCGTCGTGGAGTTCGACCACGCGCTGCGCGACGAACTCGGCCGCATCCTGGGCCGGGACACCGGACTCACGGTGCCCGTCCTCGGCACCGGCGCTGGACACGACGCCGGGATCCTCTCGGGGAGCATCCCCACCGCCATGCTGTTCGTGCGCAACCCCACCGGTGTCTCGCACTCCCCGGCCGAGTCCGCCGCCGAGGACGACTGCGTGGCCGGGGTGGGCGCGCTCGCCGACGTACTGGAAGGGCTGGCCTGTTGACCAGGGCGACGTACTGGCTGGAGCATGCCTGGCTCGGCGACCGTGTCGAGCCGGGGGTGCTGGTCGAGACCGCGGACGGGCGGATCGGTGCCGTGCGCACCGAGGTGCCCGCCCCGCCGCCCGGCGCCGAGGCGCTGCGCGGCCTCACCCTGCCCGGACTGGCGAACGCGCACAGCCACGCCTTCCACCGGGCACTGCGCGGCACCGTCCAGGTCGGCAGCGGGACCTTCTGGACCTGGCGCGAGGTGATGTACTCCGTCGCCGACCGGCTGACCCCGGACACCTACCACGCGCTCGCCCGCGCGGTGTACGCCGAGATGGCGCTGGCCGGCATCACCTGCGTCGGCGAGTTCCACTATGTGCACCACGCCCACGGCGGCACCCCCTACGCCGACCCCAACGCCATGGGCGAGGCGCTGATCGCGGCCGCCGCCGAGGCCGGCATCCGGATCACCCTCCTGGACACCTGCTATCTCGCGGCCGGTTTCGACCAGGCGCCCAACGCCCACCAGCTCCGCTTCTCCGACGGCAGCGCGGAGGCCTGGGCCGAACGCTGTGCAGTTCTCAAGGAACGGGATCACGCACGGATCGGGGCGGCGATCCACTCCGTACGGGCCGTGCCCGCCGACCAGTTGGCGACCGTGGCCCGCTTCGCCGAGGAACGGCGGGCCCCGCTGCACGTCCACCTCTCGGAGCAGACCGCCGAGAACGACGCCTGCCTCGCCGCGCACGGCCGCACCCCCACCCGGCTGCTCGCCGACCACGGCGTCCTCGGACCACGCACCACCGGAGTGCACAGCACCCACCTCACCGACGAGGACATCGCCCTGCTCGGCGGCTCGCGCACCGGCACCTGTATGTGCCCGACCACCGAACGGGACCTCGCCGACGGCATCGGCCCCGCCGTCGCCCTCCAGCGGGCGGGCTCCCCGCTCTCCCTCGGCTCCGACAGCCACGCCGTCATCGACCTGCTCGAAGAGGCGCGGGCCATGGAGCTGAACGAGCGGCTGCGCACCCGCACCCGGGGCCACTGGACGGCCGCCGCCCTGCTGCGGGCCGCCACCGCCGACGGGCACGCCGCCCTCGGCTGGGACGAGGCCGGCCGCATCGAACCGGGCGCGCTCGCCGACCTGACGACGATCGCCCTGGACTCGGTCAGGACCGCGGGCCCCGAGCCCCGGCTGGGCGCCGAGACGGCCGTATTCGCGGCGGGCGCGGCCGATGTACGGCATACGGTCGTAGGCGGCCGGCAGGTCGTACGCGACGGCGCGCACACGCTCGTACCGGATGTGCCCCGCGCGCTGGCGGACGCCGTCGAAGCCCTGCGCTGACCGCGCCGACCCCCATCGCCCCCCACGAGGACGACACCATGAGCAGCAGCACCGTCATCACCAACATCGCCGCACTGGTCACCAACGATCCCTCCCTCGGTGACAACTCCCCCCTCGGTCTGATCCAGGACGCGGCCGTCGTCATCGAGGGCGACCGCGTCACGTGGACCGGTGAATCAAGCAAAGCACCCGCCACTGACAATCGGGTCGACGCGGGCGGCCGTGCGGTGCTGCCGGGGTTCGTGGACTCCCACTCCCACCTGGTCTTCGCGGGCGACCGCACCCAGGAGTTCAACGCCCGGATGTCCGGCCGCGCCTACTCGGCGGGCGGCATCCGCACCACCGTCGCCGCCACCCGCGCCGCGAGCGACGCGGAACTGGCGGCCAACCTGACCCACTACCTGGCCGAGGCGCTGCGCCAGGGCACCACCACCTTCGAGACCAAGTCGGGCTACGGCCTGACCGTCGAGGACGAGGCCCGCGCCCTGCGCATCGCGGCCGAGCACACCGACGAGGTGACGTACCTCGGCGCGCACATCGTCTCCCCGGACTACGCCGACGACCCGGCGGCCTACGTCGCCCTGGTCACCGGCGAGATGCTGGACGCCTGCGCGCCGCACGCCCGCTGGATCGACGTGTTCTGCGAGAAGGGCGCCTTCGACGGCGACCAGGCCCGCGCGATCCTCACCGCGGGCAAGGCGAAGGGCCTGCACCCGCGCATCCACGCCAACCAGCTCTCCTACGGCCCCGGCGTCCAGCTGGCCGTGGAGCTGGACGCGGCCAGCGCCGACCACTGCACCCACCTCGCGGACGCGGACGTCGACGCCCTGGCGAGCGGCGACACGGTCGCCACGCTGCTGCCCGGCGCCGAGTTCTCCACCCGCGCCGAGTGGCCCGACGCCCGCCGGCTGCTGGACGCGGGGGTCACCGTGGCCCTGTCCACGGACTGCAACCCGGGCTCGTCGTTCACCTCCTCCGTGCCCTTCTGCATCGCCCTGGCCGTCCGCGACATGGGCATGACCCCCGACGAGGCGGTCTGGTCCGCCACGGCGGGCGGCGCCGCGGCCCTGCGCCGCACCGACATCGGCCGCCTCACCCCCGGCGCCCGCGCCGATCTGACCCTCCTCGACGCCCCCAGCCACGTCCACCTCGCCTACCGCCCGGGCGTGCCCCTGGTCAGCGGGGTGTGGCGGAGCGGCGTACAGGTGGTGTGAGCCCCGGACGCACGACGACACGCCGAAGCGGCCCGGACGGGGAGTCCGGGCCGCTTCGGCGTATCCGATTCCGGAGTGAGGACGGGTGCCCCGGACGTCACTCCTCCACGGTCAGTCCCTTGCGCAGCCGTACCAGCGTGCGGGACAGGAGGCGGGACACGTGCATCTGGGAGATGCCCAGCTCCTCGCCGATCTCCGACTGGGTCATGTTGGCCACGAACCGCAGCGAGAGGATCTTCCGGTCGCGCTGGGGCAGCCCGGCGATCAGGGGCTTGAGCGACTCGATGTACTCGATGCCCTCGATCCCGTGGTCCTCGTACCCGATGCGGTCCGCGAGCGCGCCCTCGGTCTCGTCCTCCTCGGGCTGGGCGTCCAGCGACGAGGCGGTGTACGCGTTCGAGGCGGCCATGCCCTCGACGACCTCGTCGTTCGAGATGCCCAGGCGCTCGGCCAGCTCCGTGACGGTCGGCGCGCGGTCCAGCTGCTGGGCCAGCTCGTCCCCGGCCTTCGCCAGGTCCAGACGCAGCTCCTGGAGCCGGCGCGGTACGCGCACGGACCACGAGGTGTCACGGAAGAAGCGCTTGATCTCGCCGATGATGGTCGGCATCGCGAAAGTGGGGAACTCGACACCGCGTGAGAGCTCGAAACGGTCGATCGCCTTGATCAGGCCGATGGTGCCGACCTGGATGATGTCCTCCATCGGCTCACTGCGGGAGCGGAAGCGGGAGGCGGCGAACTTGACGAGCGCGAGGTTCAGCTCGACGAGGGTGTTGCGGACGTACGCGTATTCGTGCGTCCCTTCCTCCAGCGCTTCGAGGCGCCCGAAGAGGGTCTTGGACAGGGCCCGTGCGTCGACGGGGCCGACCTCGTCGTACGGGGGGATCTCCGGGAGTCCCTCGAAGGGGTCATGGAGATCGATGGGATGATCCAGTTGTACCGGTGGGGGTGTCGACGTCGCGGTCGGGGTAGACGAGGCGTCGAGCCGGGGTGACATGGGTGTCCTCCATCGTTCTCGGCATACGGCTGCCGAAGCCATCAGGTGCACTACGGAGTGCGGCGCCTCCAAAGCCGGCGTGTAGAAGTACGTGTCCTTACTAGCCCTATCGGCTTTGCCTGAGCGATCGCAAGTGCGTTCTGTTGGAGTATGTCCGATTATGTGAGGTTGTTCGGGTGCCGGA
This sequence comes from Streptomyces murinus, assembly GCF_002154555.1. Lineage (GTDB taxonomy): Bacteria > Actinomycetota > Actinomycetes > Streptomycetales > Streptomycetaceae > Streptomyces > Streptomyces murinus. Next base: position 1,406 of record NZ_MUNF01000232.1, on the reverse strand, counting down.
CTGCGCCAGGAAGGCGTAATGTTCGAGGGCATCAGCAAGCCACGACCTCGGGAGAGAGACGGCATGGACCACGGGATGGTCGGCAGCGCACAGTCGGGCCGGCTTCTGGTGGAGGTGCGTGAAGAGGGCGCCAGCGCGGTTGTCACACCGGCGGGTGAGCTTGACCACCACACCGCCGATCTGCTGCGCGAACCCCTCGACGACCTCCTTGGCAAGGGATTCTCGCGGCTCGTGGTGGACTGCTCGCGCCTGGAGTTCTGCGACTCCACGGGGCTGAACGTCCTGCTCGGAGCCCGCTTGAAGGCGGAGGCCGCCGGCGGCGGTGTCCATCTGGCGGCAATGCAGCCCGTAGTCGCTCGCGTGTTCGAGATCACCGGGGTCGAGGCGGTCTTCACCGTCCATGGCTCCGTTGCGGACGCCCTGGCCGGGGAGGGTGACGGCACCGACTGAGCCCGCGATCACGCGCGGCCGGGTGCGGTACCCCTGTGTCCCACGGAATACGGGGGTGTTCCGGCGCCCGGGTCGGGCAGGAGAGATGCTGACGGCCATCCACCACCAAGGCGGCGTCGCCGCGCTCCGGGTGTGACGTACCCGTGGGTGTGCGACAGGCTCGAACGGGCAGGAACCTGCCCGGACGGGACGACCGCGAACAGGAGTGCGAGGCGTCACGCGACGGGCGGACGGGGGCTGATGTGCGGATGACGGGACGTACGGCGGGGCTGCGGCGCCGACGACGGACGGACCGACCGGTGCCGGGGAGTACCGGACTTTTCCATCGTGAACTGGTGATTCGGTGAGGTGAAGCGCTGATGAGCACCACCCGGCCCTACCCGCCGGGCGACCGCGGCCACGAGCCCAGCGGCGCTTCCGGGGTGTCCGGGTCCTCGCAGGAGGACGCGCCGGCCGGCGCTGCCATGGCGTCCGCGACGGGCGCGGCCGCCTCGTCCGCGCCACCGTCCCGGACGGACGCGGGCGCGGTGGAGACGCCGCGGGGCCGGCAGGTCCGCAGACTCGGTCTCGAAGGGGCCAGTGGTGTCGTCCCGCTCGCCCGCGACTTCACCCGGCAGGCGCTGTACGACTGGGGCTGGCTGCCCGCCGCGGGCGCGGACCAGCGGGCCGCCGCGGAGGACGTGCTGCTCGTCGTCTCCGAACTGGTCACCAACGCCTGCCTGCACGCCGAGGGCCCCGACGAGCTCGCCCTCGCCTGTGACAACAAGGTGATCCGCCTGGAGGTCACCGACCGCGGCACCGGCCAGCCGGCCCCCCGCACCCCCCATCGCGCGGGCCGCCCCGGCGGCCACGGCATGTTCATCGTCCAGCGCCTGTGCCTGGACTGGGGCGTGGTGCGCGCCCAGGGCCGCCCCGGCAAGACGGTGTGGGCGGAACTGGGCGCGCACCACGCCCCA
>NZ_MUNF01000231.1 GCF_002154555.1 Streptomyces murinus | reverse complement strand
CCGGTCGCCGAGTCGGTCGCCGAGCCCGCCGTCGAGGCGCAGGCCCCCGCCGCCGAGAGCGCCGTGAGCGCCGAGAGCGAGGACGCCGCCCCGCGCCGTGCCCGCCGTCGCGCCACCCGCCGGGTCACCGCGCCCGAGAGCGCCCCCGCCGAGGCCGCGCACACCCCGGAGGTTCCCGTCACCACGCACACCACCGAGCCAGCGCCGGCCGCCGAGGCCGTCCCGGCCGCCGCCGAGGCGTCCGGGGCCGCCGAGACCCCCGCCCCGCGCCGCGCCCGGCGCCGGTCCGTGCGCCCCGCGTCCGGGTTCTCCGAGCCCGCGCGCGGCGCCGGGGCCGAGGAGGGCTCGCGCCGTCCGGCCCGTCCCGCCGTCGCCGTTTTCCAGGCACCGGTGTTCGCCGAGCCGCGCTTCCAGACCCCCGAGCGGGCCGCCGCCGAGGCCGCCGCGGGAGCCACTGAGCCCGCCGAGCCCGTCGAGGCCGAGCAGCCCGCGGAGCCGCAGCAGCGCGCGGAGTACACCGAGGAGCGCCCCGAGGCCGGTTCGCGTCGTCGTCGTCGCCGCCGCGCCGAGCGCGTGGAGGAGGCCCCGGTCGTCGAGGCCGCCGCCGAGGACGAGGACGAGGAGCCGGAGGGCGCCGAGGGCGAGGCCGAGGACGCCGAGGGCTACGAGGAGTCCTCCTCGCGCCGCCGTCGCCGCCGGGGTGGCCGTCGCCGCCGTCGCGGGGACGCCGCCGAGGGCGAGGGCGGCGAGGAGTCCGAGGAGCTGGCCGCCGAGCAGGCCGCGCAGGACGCCGAGGACACCGCCGAGCAGGAGGAAGAGGACGACGAGGAGGCGCACGGCGAGGAGTCGGGTGGCTCCAGCGCCGGCAGCCGTCGCCGTCGTCGTCGCCGTCGTCGTGCCGGTGAGTCCGCCGCGGACGGCGAGCCGTCCTCCGACGACCCGGAGCGTACGGTCGTCAAGGTCCGCGAGCCGCGCAAGCAGAGCGAGCCGTCCGACGAGGTGCAGTCCATCAAGGGCTCGACCCGTCTGGAGGCGAAGAAGCAGCGCCGCCGCGAGGGCCGTGAGCAGGGCCGCCGCCGTGTCCCGATCATCACCGAGGCCGAGTTCCTGGCCCGTCGTGAGGCCGTCGACCGGGTGATGGTCGTCCGCCAGCACGGCGAGCGCACGCAGATCGGCGTCCTTGAGGACAACGTGCTCGTGGAGCACTACGTCAACAAGGAGCAGTCGACGTCGTACGTCGGCAACGTCTACCTCGGCAAGGTGCAGAACGTGCTGCCGTCGATGGAGGCCGCCTTCATCGACATCGGCAAGGGCCGCAACGCCGTGCTGTACGCCGGTGAGGTCAACTTCGGCGCGCTCGGCATGGGCAACGGCCCGCGGCGCATCGAATCCGCCCTCAAGTCCGGGCAGTCGGTCCTGGTGCAGGTCACCAAGGATCCGATCGGGCACAAGGGCGCGCGTCTGACCAGCCAGGTCTCCCTGCCGGGCCGCTACCTCGTGTACGTCCCCGAGGGCTCCATGACCGGCATCAGCCGCAAGCTGCCCGACACCGAGCGGGCCCGGCTGAAGACGATCCTCAAGAAGATCGTCCCCGAGGACGCGGGCGTCATCGTGCGCACCGCCGCCGAGGGCGCGAGCGAGGACGAGCTGCGCCGCGACGTCGAGCGGCTCCAGGCGCAGTGGGAGGACATCCAGAAGAAGGCCAAGAGCGGCAACGCGCCGACGCTGCTCTACGGCGAGCCGGACATGACCGTCCGGGTCGTGCGCGACATCTTCAACGAGGACTTCTCCAAGGTCATCGTCAGCGGTGACGAGGCCTGGCAGACGATCCACGGGTACGTCGCGCACGTCGCGCCCGACCTCGCGGGCCGCCTGTCGAAGTGGACCTCCGAGGTCGACGTCTTCGCCACCTACCGGATCGACGAGCAGCTCGCCAAGGCGCTGGACCGCAAGGTCTGGCTGCCCAGCGGCGGTTCGCTGGTGATCGACCGGACCGAGGCGATGGTCGTCGTCGACGTCAACACCGGCAAGTTCACCGGCCAGGGCGGCAACCTGGAGGAGACGGTCACCAGGAACAACCTGGAGGCGGCCGAGGAGATCGTGCGCCAGCTGCGGCTGCGCGACCTCGGCGGCATCATCGTGATCGACTTCATCGACATGGTCCTGGAGTCCAACCGCGACCTGGTGCTGCGCCGTCTGCTGGAGTGCCTGGGCCGCGACCGTACGAAGCACCAGGTGGCCGAGGTGACCTCGCTGGGCCTGGTGCAGATGACCCGTAAGCGGGTCGGCCAGGGTCTGCTGGAGTCCTTCTCCGAGACCTGTGTGCACTGCAACGGCCGCGGTGTCATCGTGCACATGGAGCAGCCCGGTTCCGCCGGTGGCGGCGGCAAGCGCAAGAAGCGCGGCCGCGGCGGCGACGCGCAGGAGCAGCCGCACGAGCACGAGCATGTGCACGAGACCGCCGCGGTCGCCGTGGACAGCGGTGAGAGCGTCGAGCCGGAGATCGAGACGGCCGCCGAGGTGGCCGCCGAGATCGCCGAGCCGGTCGCCCTCACGCCCCCGGAGTTCGCGCCGGACGAGGAGCTGTACAGCAGCGTCGCCGAGGCGGAGGCGGCGGCCGGTCGCGGCCGTTCCCGCCGCCGGGCGAGCCGTCGCGCGTCGGCCCCGGCGGGCGCGCCGAAGGCGGAGAAGTCCGCCAGGAAGGCCGCCCGGACGCAGGACACCGACGCCGAGCAGGACGTCGCGCAGCACGCCGGCGCCGAGGCCGCCGTGCCGACCGCGCAGGACGTCACCGCCGAACAGGCCGCGGCCCGCCCGGTGCGGCCCGAGCCGGCCGCCGAGGCGCTGGCCGAGCCCGCCGCCGTCGAGGACCAGGTGGTGCCGGCCCCCGAGGCCGCCGAGGAGGCGCCCAAGGGCCGTACCCGCCGTCGGGCGACCCGGAAGGTGTCCGCACCTGCCGGTTCCCCCGCGGGTGCCGAGGCCACCGTGGTGACCGTCGCCGAGACCGCGCCCGCGGCCCCGGTGGCGGAGCCCGCCGCCGAGGAGGCGCCGGCGCCCGCCGAGAGCGCCGCGCCGGCCCGCCCGCGCCGTCGCGCGGTGCGGCAGACGGCCGCGCCGACCGCGTCCGAGGAGACGGCCGTCGTGGTCGTCCCGGCGGCCGCGGAGGAGGCGCCCGCGGCGGAGGCCCCCACCGAGGAGGCTCCGGCCAAGAAGACCGTCCGCAAGGCGGCCAAGAAGGCCACGGCCAAGAAGGCGGCCACCAAGAAGACGGCGGCGAAGAAGACCGCCGCCAAGAAGACCGCCGCGAAGAAGACGACGGCCAAGAAGGCGGCCGCCACGAAGAAGACGGCGGCGAAGAAGACCGCGGCGACCCCGCAGTCGGCCTCCGTCGACTGACCGGTCACCGGCACGTCTGGGTGCGGTCCTGTCCGCGAGGAGAGGGCCGCACCTGCTTTTTCGGCGGGTCCGGGGCATCGCGTCCTCGGCCCGCCCCCCTGAACCGAAGGAGAGAACCGCGATGATAGGCCTCGTGCTGGCGGCCGGCGCCGGACGGCGACTGCGCCCCTACACGGACACCCTGCCCAAGGCCCTGGTGCCGGTCGGCGCGCAGGACGCGCCCGAGGCCGTCTCCGTCCTGGACCTGACCCTGGGCAACTTCGCGGAGATCGGGCTGACCGAGGTCGCGGTCATCGTCGGCTACCGCAAGGAGGCCGTCTACGCGCGCCGGGCCGAGTTCGAGGAGAAGTACGGCCTGAAGCTGACGCTCATCGACAACGACAAGGCCGAGGAGTGGAACAACGCCTACTCCCTGTGGTGCGGGCGCGACGCGCTCAAGGACGGTGTGATCCTCGCCAACGGCGACACCGTGCACCCGGTCTCGGTCGAGAAGACGCTGCTGGCCGCCCGCGGCGACGGCAAGAAGATCATCCTCGCGCTGGACACCGTGAAGTCCCTGGCGGACGAGGAGATGAAGGTCGTCGTCGACCCCGCCAAGGGCATGACGAAGATCACCAAGCTGATGGACCCCGCCGAGGCGACCGGCGAGTACATCGGCGTGACCCTGATCGAGGGCGACGCCGCCGAGGAGCTGGCCGACGCCCTGCGCACGACCTTCGAGCGCGACCCCCAGCTGTACTACGAGGACGGCTACCAGGAGCTGGTCGACCGCGGCTTCCGGATCGACGTGGCGCCCATCGGCGACGTCGACTGGGTCGAGATCGACAACCACGAGGACCTCGCCCGCGGGCGGGAGATCGCATGCCGGTACTGACCCGGCTGTTCCCCTCGCCGATCGTCATGGACATCCGCGCGGGTGCCCTGGACGATCTGGCGGGCGTGCTCGCCGACCAGCGCATCTCGGACTCGGGGCGGCTCGCCGTCGCCGTCAGCCGCGGTTACGGCGCCCAGCTGCGCGAACGCCTCGCCCTCTCGCTGCCCGCCGCCACCTGGTTCGAGGTGGGCGGCGGCACCCTGGACGAGGCGGTCGACCTGGCCGACCGGATGAAGTCCGGCGACTTCGACGCGGTCGTGGGCATCGGCGGCGGCAAGATCATCGACTGTGCGAAGTACTCCGCGGCGCGGATCGGGCTGCCCCTGGTCGTGGTGCCGACGAACCTCTCGCACGACGGCATCTGCTCGCCCGTGTCCAACCTGGACAACGACGCCGGGCGCGGCTCCTACGGAGTGCCCGCGCCCATCGCCCTGTTCATCGACCTGGACGTGATCCGCGAGGCCCCGCTGCGCTTCGTGCGCTCGGGGATCGGGGACGCCCTGTCCAACATCTCCGCGGTCGCGGACTGGGAACTGGACCACCGGGTCAACGGCGAGAAGATCGACGGTCTCGCCGCGGCCATGGCCCGCCAGGCCGGCGAGGCGGTGCTGCGGCACCCCGGCGGCTGCGGCGACGACGGGTTCCTCACCGTGCTCTCCGAGGGGCTGGTGCTGACCGGTATCGCCATGTCGATAGCGGGGCACACCCGGCCCTCCTCGGGCGCCTGCCACGAGATCAGCCATGCGCTGGACCTGCTCTACCCCCGCCGGGCCGCCGCGCACGGCGAACAGGTGGGCCTCGGCGCCGCGTTCGCCACGTATCTGCGCGGCGACCACGACGGCTCCCGGCTGATCGTGGAGGGCCTGCGCCGGCACGGGCTGCCCGTGGTGGCCGAGGAGATCGGCTTCAGCGACGAGGAGTTCGTACGGGCCGTGGCATTCGCGCCGGAGACCCGGCCGGGCCGCTACACCATCCTGGAGCACCTCGGGCTGTCCGCCGAGGGGATCGCGGAGGCGTACGCCGGGTACGTCGCCGCCGCCGGACGCCCAGTTTGACCCCTACGGCCCCGGCCCGTAACCTTGACCGTCGGCGTGTCATAGAGCCCGCCACATCCCCGTAAACCTGTTCCTCCCGGACGCTAGGCCGGCCGGGAGAGGTCGCCCATGCGTATGCCGGGTGGCTGGCCTGCGGGGGTGCCGTTTCTTCGAGCGAAAGAGAGATCCGCGTGTACGCCATCGTGCGCAGCGGTGGTCGCCAGCACAAGGTTGCTGTCGGCGACATCGTTGAGGTTGACAAGATTTCCACCGCCAAGGTTGGCGACACGGTCGAGCTCTCGACCCTGCTCGTTGTCGACGGCGACGCTGTGACCAGCGACCCGTGGGTGCTGGCCGGCATCAAGGTCCAGGCCGAGGTCGTGGACCACCACAAGGGCCAGAAGATCGACATTCTGCGCTACAAGAACAAGACCGGCTACCGCCGTCGGCAGGGCCACCGCCAGCAGTACACGGCGATCAAGGTCACGTCGATCCCCACGGCTGCGAAGTAAGGGACTGAGAAGACATGGCACACAAGAAGGGCGCATCGTCCACCCGGAACGGTCGCGACTCCAATGCCCAGCGGCTCGGCGTGAAGCGCTTCGGCGGTCAGGTCGTCAACGCTGGTGAGATCCTGGTCCGCCAGCGCGGTACCCACTTCCACCCCGGCGCCGGTGTCGGCCGTGGCGGCGACGACACCCTGTTCGCCCTGCTGCCGGGCGCGGTGGAGTTCGGTACCCACCGTGGCCGCAAGGTCGTGAACATCGTTCCGGTCGCCTGAATCAGCTGATTCGGCATCGAACGTTTCGCGAGGCGGACCTCACTTCCCGTTCGGGAAGGCGGGTCCGCCTTTCGCGTGTTAGTACCTAGACATACCCGTAATTTCTGGAGGCACTGAACCATGACCACCTTCGTGGACCGCGTCGAACTGCATGTCGCCGCGGGTAACGGGGGCCACGGCTGTGCCTCCGTCCACCGTGAGAAGTTCAAGCCGCTGGGCGGCCCGGACGGCGGTAACGGCGGGCGTGGCGGTGACGTCATCCTGACCGTGGAGCAGTCGGTCACCACGCTGCTCGACTACCACCACTCCCCGCACCGCAAGGCCACCAACGGCAAGCCCGGCGAGGGCGGCAACCGCGCGGGCAAGGACGGCCAGGATCTGATCCTGCCGGTCCCGGACGGCACCGTGGTGCTCGACAAGGCGGGCAATGTCCTCGCCGACCTGGTCGGGCAGGGGACGTCGTACGTCGCCGCACAGGGCGGCCGCGGCGGCCTCGGCAACGCGGCGCTGTCCTCGGCCCGCCGCAAGGCGCCCGGCTTCGCGCTGCTCGGTGTGCCCGGGGACCTCCAGGACATCGTCCTGGAGCTGAAGACCGTCGCCGACGTGGCGCTGGTCGGCTACCCGAGCGCCGGCAAGTCCTCGCTGATCTCGGTGCTCAGCGCCGCCAAGCCGAAGATCGCGGACTACCCCTTCACCACCCTGGTGCCCAACCTCGGTGTCGTCACCGCAGGCTCCACCGTCTACACCATCGCCGACGTGCCGGGACTGATCCCGGGCGCCAGCCAGGGCAAGGGCCTGGGCCTGGAGTTCCTGCGGCATGTGGAGCGGTGCAGCGTGCTGGTGCACGTCCTGGACACCGCGACCCTGGAGTCCGACCGCGACCCGCTCTCCGACCTCGACATCATCGAGGAGGAGCTGCGGCAGTACGGCGGTCTCGACAACCGGCCCCGCATCGTCGTCCTGAACAAGATCGACGTGCCCGACGGCAAGGACCTCGCCGAGATGGTCCGCCCCGACCTGGAGGCTCGCGGCTACCGCGTCTTCGAGGTGTCGGCGGTCGCCCACATCGGTCTGCGCGAGCTGTCCTTCGCCCTCGGTGAGCTGGTCGGCAAGGCGCGTGCGGCCAAGCCCAAGGAAGAGGCCACGCGGATCGTCATCCGGCCCAAGGCCGTGGACGACGCCGGCTTCACCGTCACCCGTGAGGGGACCGACGGCGAGCCGCTGTTCCGGGTGCGCGGCGAGAAGCCCGAGCGCTGGGTGCGGCAGACCGACTTCAACAACGACGAGGCCGTCGGCTACCTCGCCGACCGGCTCAACCGCCTCGGTGTGGAAGAGCAGTTGATGAAGGCGGGCGCCCGGGGCGGCGACGGCGTCGCCATCGGCCCCGAGGAGAACGCGGTCGTCTTCGACTGGGAGCCGTCGGTCACGGCGGGCGCCGAGATGCTCGGCCGCCGCGGCGAGGACCACCGCTTCGAGGCACCCCGCCCCGCGGCCCAGCGCCGCCGGGACCGGGACGCCGAACGGGACGAGGCCGGCCGGGAGTTCGACGACTTCGAGCCGTTCTGAGCAGAGCCGATGACGGTTTGAAACAGAGCCGATGACAGAGGGCGGGCCCGGAGGAGAAATCCTCCGGGCCCGCCCTCTGTGGTATCCGCTGCGGGGGCCGGATCAGCCCTCGGTCAGCTCCTGGCCGACGTAACCGCGCAGCCAGGTCCGGAACTCCGGGCCCAGGTCCTCGCGTTCGCAGGCGAGCCGGACGATGGCGCGCAGGTAGTCGCCGCGGTCGCCGGTGTCGTAGCGGCGGCCGCGGAAGACGACGCCGTGCACCGGGCCGCCCAGCTTCTCGTCGGTGGCGAGTTGCTGGAGCGCGTCGGTCAGCTGGATCTCGCCGCCGCGGCCCGGCTCGGTCTCGCGCAGGACACCGAAGATCTGCGGGGCCAGCACATAGCGGCCGATGACCGCGTAGTTGGAGGGGGCGTCGGCCGGGTCGGGCTTCTCGACCAGGCCGCTGATCCTGACCACGTCGCCCTCGGCGGTGGCCTCGACGGCGGCGCAGCCGTAGAGGTGGATCTGCTCGGGCGCGACC
>NZ_MUNF01000230.1 GCF_002154555.1 Streptomyces murinus | reverse complement strand
TTGTCGATCCCCAGTCCCGGGCCTCCTCCCGGGACTGGGGATCGACAACGACCAGGCGGACTAGGGAAGTACGACAGCGAGGGCGCCCCCTCCCGAGCGGGGGCGCCCTCGTCGTCGTACCGCGGCCAGAAGCCGTACCGCGGGCCGGAATGCGTATCGCGGGCTAGAAGAAGACCGACCGCCGCTGGACCAGCAGCTTGTACAAGGTGTGCTGGATCTGTTCCCGCACCTGGTCCGTGAGGTTGAACATCAGCATCGGGTCCTCGGCCGCCTCCGGCGGATACCCGTCCGTCGGGATCGGCTCGCCGAACTGGATCGTCCACTTCGTCGGCAGCGGCACCGCGCCCAGCGGCCCGAGCCAGGGGAAGGTCGGGGTCAGCGGGAAGTACGGGATGCCCAGCACCCGCGCGACCGTCTTCGCGTTGCCGATCATCGGATAGATCTCCTCCGCCCCGACGATCGAGCACGGAATGATCGGCACCCCCTGCCGCATCGCCGTCGACACAAAGCCGCCCCGCCCGAACCGCTGAAGCTTGTACCGCTCGCTGAAGGGCTTCCCGATGCCCTTGAACCCCTCGGGCATCACCCCCACCAGCTCGCCCTGCTCCAGCAGCCGTTCCGCGTCCTCCGCGCACGCCAGGGTGTGCCCGAGCTTGCGCGCCAGCTCGTTGACCACCGGCAGCACGAACACCAGGTCCGCCGCGAGCAGCCGCAGATGCCGGTCGGCCGGATGGTGGTCATGGACCGCGACCTGCATCATCAGCCCGTCCAGCGGCAGCGTCCCGGAGTGGTTGGCGACGATCAGCGCCCCGCCCTTGTCCGGGATGTTCTCGACGCCCTTCACCTCGACCCGGAAGTACTTCTCGTACACCGGGCGCAGCAGCGACATCAGGACCTGGTCGGTCAGCTCCGCGTCGTACCCGAAGTCGTCGACCTCGTAGTCCCCGGTCAGCCGGCGCCGCAGGAAGGACAGTCCGGCCGCCACCCGCCGCTCCAGGCCGCCCTCGTCAGCGGGTGCGGGCCGGTCCACCGGCCGCTCGTCCTCGCCGACCGGGCCGTCCTCCGCCGCCGGCCCCCGCCCCGGCAGCCGCTGCACCTCACCAAGCTCACCGGCCCCGGCCCCGGCGTCGCCGCGGCCACCGCGCCGGCCGCCCGTGCCCCGCCGTCTCCCGGACCGCTGTGGACCACCGCCGCTCCCGCTCCCCCGGGACCGGTCGTCGTCGAAGGGAATGACCTTGGCGTCCGCCATCGTTACCGCGCTCCTCGGTCGGCGCTCTGCGTCGTGGACCGGCCGCCGCCCGGCAGGGCGAGCGCGGCGATCCGGTCGACGGCTCCCGCGACGGCCTCCGGCGGCAGCAGCCCCGCGCCCTGGCCCCGGGCGAAGTCCGCGAACGCCTCCGCCGTCGTACAACGGGGCGTGAACCCCAGCGTCTCGCGCATCTGGACGGTGTCCACGACCCGCCCATGGGTCAGCAGTCTGAACTGCTCCGGTGAGAAGTCCGTCATCCCCAGCGTACGGACCAGGGAGCCGGCCCAGGTGACCGCGGGCAGCAGCAGGGGCACGGTGGGCCGCCCGAGCCGCCGGGAGCACTGCGAGAGCAGCAGCACCCCGTCCCCGGCGATGTTGAACGTGCCGCTGTTGAGAGTGCCCCGGCGCGGTTCGTGCGAGGCGAGCCGCAGCACCTCCACCACGTCGTCCTCGTGCACGAACTGGAGCCGCGGGTCGTAGCCGAACACGGTCGGCAGCACCGGCAGCGCGAAGTACGAGGCGAGCGGGGTGTCCGCGGACGGACCGAGGATGTTGGCGAACCGCAGCACGCACACGGCCACATCGGGCCGCCGCCGGGCGAACCCGCGCACATACCCCTCGACCTCGACGGTGTCCTTCGCGAACCCGCCGCTGGGCAGCGACTTGGCCGGGGTGGTCTCCGTGAACACGGCGGGATCGCGGGGCGCGGAGCCGTACACATTGGTGCTGGACTTGATCACCAGCCGCCGCACCGCCGGCGACTTCTGGCAGGCACCGAGCAGCTGCATGGTGCCGATGACGTTGGTCTCCTTGACCGTGGCGCGGTTGCCGCCGCCCAGCGCGGTGCCCGTGACATCGAGGTGTACGACGGTGTCGGCGCCGGTCTCGGCGAGCACTCTGGCCATGGTCGGCTGCCGGATGTCGGCCTGGACGAAGTCGGCCCCGCCCAGCTGGTGCGCGGGCGGCACCGCGTCCACCGCGATCACCCGCTCGACCTCCGGGTCCCGCTGGATCCGCCGCACGAACCGGCCGCCCAGCTGCCGGGCGACCCCGGTGACGAGCACGACCTTGCCCAAGATCAGCGCCTTCCTTCCGCGTTACGCAGGTTCCGCGTTCCCCGTGGGGGCCAACTTAGCGGGTGGATGTTGCGCTGTGATGACTGCCCGATGCGCGAGGTGACGGAAATTCCCCGGCCGGTGTCGGCCGGATCGCCACCGGGTCACCCGGGATACACCTGTGGCCCCCCATCATTGCCGATGGGGGGCCACAGAACACGCTCTCGCGTCGCCGCTTACTTCTTGTTGCGGCGCTGAACGCGCGTGCGCTTGAGCAGCTTGCGGTGCTTCTTCTTGGCCATCCGCTTGCGCCGCTTCTTGATAACAGAGCCCACGACTACCCTCGCTCACTTCTCATCACTCGGTTGTTTGGGCGCCATGGGCCCACACGACCTACGAGGGGCTAGCCTACCCAACCGAGCGCTGAGGTCGTAATCGAGGGTCTCCGGGGATCCCCCGGAGGGGATCGTCAGGCCGTCTCCACCCCCACATAGCTGTCGCGGAGGTACTCGTGAACCGCTTGCTCGGGGACGCGGAAGGACCGCCCCACCCGGATCGCGGGCAGATGACCGCTGTGCACCAGGCGGTACACGGTCATCTTCGACACTCGCATCACCGTGGCGACCTCCGCCACGGTCAGGAACTGAACCTCGTTCAGAGGCCTCTCGCCGGCTACAGCCATGACACACCTGAACCTTCCGCACTCGACGGCCACCGGCTTCCCCTTCCGGTGACTCTTCGTCGTTGCGTGCTCACTCCCCAGACTAGGTGCGGGTGATGCGAGTGGGGAAGAGGTGCACCCATCGGCGGCCTACTGTGACAGACACGCGCGTTTGAGTACGTAGCGGGTGAGTGGCAGGTAGTGACTAGACCGGACTCCGTCGTCCAGGGGTACGACGACCCGGACGGCGCCCTCCGCCTGCCCGACGAACGGCGCGGGATCGTCGGAGTCGGCCGGGCCGATCGCCTCGAACCCCAGCTGACCTGCGCCGCAGAGCCAGCCGTGGTCGCCGACGACCAGTTCGGGCAGCGGGCCGCCGGAAGCCGCGGCGGCCTGAAGGACGACCCTGACCGGCAGCGGCGAATGACAGTGCGCGCCAGGCTCACAACCGGGGCGCCCGCCCTCGGTTTCCCGCACCAACGCGACGCGTCGTACGTAGTCGATGCGATGCGTACGTAGACCGAACTGGGTCAATATGTCGACACAGTGACCCCCCGCGGGGGTGAGGACCTCACATCCCGCCGCCGAGAGGGCGTCCGCGAGGGCGGCGTAGAAACCCAGCAGCGAGCGCGGGTGCCCGGTGCCGAACAGCACCGGTGCGTGACACCGCGCGGCCGCCGCGAGTCGTTCCGCGAAGGCGTCCAGCGCGGCGAGCGTCCGCGCCGGATCGATCACATCCGGCCCCGAGCGCCGCCGAGGATCGGCCGAAACACCACACCTGCGCGCCATCAGCCCGAGCAACTCCGGCTCACCCCAGGCCCCTTGCGGGTCGATCCCGAGCAGCACCCGGGGATCGCGGGCCGCGAACTGACGGTACCTCCGCAGACTCCGCTCCCGGGGGGTCTCGACGACCCCGGCCAGCCGGGCGGCGGACAGGTAGGTCAACACGCTTGCGATGGTGGCGCATCGGCTTGCCCGGTAAGGGAAATACCGGGGGATTTGCGCACGGTTGGCGTAACAGGCCCCAGGGGACTCTTGGACTTCCCTAGGGGAGCAGGCCCCGCAGGGGGAATGCCGCGCGGCGGGTCGCCAGGACGGACTGGTCCAGGCGGTCGGCGGGGTCGTAACCCCCCTCCCACGGCGCCCAGGAGACCGGCCAGCGGCCGTCCGTCATCCGCTGGGGAGCCAGCTCGCGGGTGCGGGCGTAGACCTCCTGGCGCCAGCCCTCGGGGATCACCGTCTCCGGGGTGACCGGCCGCCCCGCCGCGATGGCCACGAGATGCGTCCAGGAGCGGGGTACGACGTCCACCACCGCGTAACCGCCGCCGCCCAGCGCGACCCACTTCCCGTCGGCGTACTCGTGGGCCAGCTCATGGCACGCCAGTTGCACCGCCCGCTGCGCGTCCAGCGAGACCGCGAGATGCGCGAGCGGATCCTCGAAGTGCGTGTCGGCCCCGTGCTGGGAGACCAGCACCTGCGGCCGGAAGTCCGCGAGCAGTTCGGGCACCACCGCGTGGAACGCCCGCACCCACCCGGCGTCGCCCGTCCCGGCCGGCAGCGGCAGGTTCACCGCGGCCCCCTCCCCCGCCCCGGCACCGGTCTCCTGCGGCCACCCGGACTGCGGGAACAGCGTGCGGGGATGCTCGTGCACCGAGATCGTCAGCACCCGCGGGTCCTCCCAGAACGCGGCCTGCACCCCGTCCCCGTGGTGCACGTCCACATCCACGTACGCGACCCGTTCGACGCCCAGCTCCAGCAGCCGCGCGATGGCGAGCGCCGCGTCGTTGTACACACAGAACCCGGACGCGGCCCCCGGCATCGCGTGGTGCAGCCCGCCGGTGAAGTTCACGGCGTGCAGGGCCTCTCCCCGCCACACCGCCTCGGCCGCCGCCACCGACTGCCCCGCGATCAGCGCGGACACCTCGTGCATCCCGGCGAACGCGGGATCGTCCAGCGTCCCGAGCCCGTACGACGTGTCGGCGCCCGCCGGGTCAGCGGAGGCGGCCTTGACCGCCTCGATGTAGTCGTCCCGGTGGACGAGGCGCAGCGTGGACTCCCCGGCCGGCTTCGCCGCGACGATCTCCAGCTCCCGGTCGACTCCCAGGGCACCGACCAGCTTCCGGGTCAGCGCCAGCCGTACCGGGTCCATCGGATGCCCGGGGCCGAAGTCATAGCCCGTTACTGCCTCGTCCCACATCAGCTGTGCGCGGCCGCTCATGCCCGCCACCGTATCGGCCCCCACTCGTCGCGAACGACCTGGCGTACACGAGCGTCACCAGCACCAACACCATCGGCAGCAGCATCGCCCCGCGATAGCTCCAGGCGTCTCCCACCGCGCCCACCAACGGCGATCCGACCAGGAATCCGACGTAATTGAAGATGTTCAGCCGCGCGACCGCCGCGTCCGAGGCCCCGGGGAAGAGCCGTCCCGCCGCCGCGAAGGTCTGCGGCACCAGCACACACAGCCCAAGTCCCAGCAGCGTGAACCCGAGCATCCCCACCCATGCCCCGGGCGCCACCGCCACCACCGCGAACCCGGCGGCCGCCACCAGCGCCCCGAGCCGTACGACCGCCGCCGCGCCGAACCGCCGTACCCCGAAGTCCCCCAGGGCCCGCCCGACCAGCGTGGTCACCATGTACACGTTGTACGGCACCGTCGCCAGCTGCTCCGAGCTGCCCAGCACGTCCTTCAGGTACTTCGCGCTCCAGTTGGAGACCGTCGAGTCCCCGATGTACGCGAAGGTCATCACCAGGCACAGCGGCAGCAGCAGCTTGAAGACCACGCCCCCGCCGCCGCTGCCCTGCGCCACCGGCGCCGCCGCGTCCCCGTCGACGTACCACCGGCTGCCCACGAGCGTCGCCGGCAGCAGGACGGCCACCACCGGCAGGTACGACACCCACAGCGCCAGCTGCCAGTGCGCCCCGGCCCACGCGAGCGAGGCCCCGACGATGCCGCCCAGGCTGTACGCGGCGTGGAAGCTGAGCATGATGCTGCGCCCGTACGACCGCTGGAGGCTGACCCCGAGCATGTTCATCGAGGCGTCCAGCATCCCGACCGACAGCCCGAACACACCGAGCGCCACCGCGACCGCGGCCAACTGCCCCTGCCCGCCC
>NZ_MUNF01000023.1 GCF_002154555.1 Streptomyces murinus | reverse complement strand
GGCATCGCCGCGCTGCGGGTGGCCATGGAGGCACTCGCATGACCGGGCACCCGCAGCGCGGCGATGCCCCGCGAGCCGTACGCCTTCACCGAGCCCAGGGAGATGCCGAGCGTCTCGGCGACCTGGGCCTCGGTCATGTCCGCGAAGTAGCGCAGGACCAGGACCTCACGCTGGCGGCGCTGGAGCCCCTTCATCGCCTTGATGAGGTCGCGGCGCTCCAGCTGGTCGTACGCGCCCTCCTCCGCGCTCGCCATGTCCGGCATCGGCTTGGCGAGCAGCTTGAGGCCGAGGATGCGGCGGCGCAGCGTGGAGCGGGAGAGATTGACGACCGTCTGCCTGAGGTAGGCGAGGGTCTTCTGCGGGTCGCGGACGCGTTTGCGCGCCGAGTGGACCCGGATGAAGGCCTCCTGGACGACGTCCTCGCAGGAGGCGGTGTCGTCGAGGAGGAGGGCGGCGAGACCCAGCAGCGAGCGGTAGTGCGCCCGGTAGGTCTCGGTGAGATGGTCCACGGTGGTGCCGGTGACGGCCTCCGTGGCCGCGGTGTCGTCGGCGCCGTCACGCTGACCGGGTATGCGGGCGGGCCGCGCGGCTGGCATGGGCGCGATCACCGGCATGCCGCCGGGCGTGCGGGGACGCAACGCCGCACGCGGCGGCCGAAGGGCCGCGGTGCCGCGTCCCCCTGTGAGTTCCAGTACCTCTGCCACGCCTGTTGGACACGTCTGCCCCCGCCAGGGTTGTACGCGCCGGGCGTCACATGTGCGACAGCCGGCGGTGCCTCAAGTGCCGTCATGCGTCCCGCTCTTCCCCTATGTCCGATGTGGACGGGCATCCCCGCGCCCGGTCCGCTCACGGCGCCCCCACGCCCCGAAGAGTGACCGCAAAGACGCTCCCCGCCCTCCGCGTGGTTGCGGAGGGCGGGGAGCCACATCTTCTGCCGCCGAGAGGGCCGGCTCAAGCGGTTTGGACCATGCCGCCGGACACGCTTCGCACACAGATCCTACAAAGCGGCCACACGGTTCACCCGGCGGACTCCTGGGCGACCAGCTCCGCGATCTGTACGAGGTTCAATGCGGCGCCTTTGCGCAAATTGTCGCCGCAGACGAAGAGTTCGAGCGCGGTCGGGTCGTCCAGCGACTGCCGCAGCCGCCCCACCCAGGCGGGATCGGTGCCCACCACGTCGGCGGGGGTGGGGAACTCACCGGCCGCCGGGTCGTCGCACAGCACCACACCGGGCGCGGTGGCGAGGATCTCGCGGGCGCCGTCCACCCCGGCCACACCCTGGAAGCGGGCGTGGACCGTGAGGGAGTGGGTGGTGACCACCGGCACCCGGACACAGGTGACGGCGACGGGCAGGCCGGGCAGCGAGAGGATCCGGCGGGTCTCCTCGCGCACCCGCAGCTCCGCCGAGGACCAGCCGTCCTCGGCCGCGGGGCCGGCCCACGGTACGACGTTCAGCGCGACCGGCTCCGGGAACGGTCCGGTGGCGTCGCCCACGAGACGTCGTACGTCCCCCGGCGCGGTGCCCAGTTCGGTGCCGGCGACCTGGGACAGCTGGGCGCGCAGCGTGTCCACACCGGCCCGGCCGGCGTCGCTGACCGCCAGGCAGCAGGAGACCACCAGCTCGCGCAGCCCGTACTCGGCGTGCAGGGCGCCGAGCGCGACGATCATCGTGAGGGTGGTGGGGCCGGGGTTGGCGATGATGCCGCGCGGGCGGTTGCGCACCCGGTGGGCGTTGACCTCGGGCACCACCAGGGGCACATCCGGATCGGCGCGGAAGGCGCCGGAGTTGTCCACGACCACCGCGCCGGCCGCGGCGGCGATCGGCGCCCACTCGGCGGCGAGCCGCTCCGGCACGTCGAACAGGGCGATGTCGACCCCGTCGAAGCAGTCCTCGGTCAGGGCCGAGACCTCGGCCTCCGCCCCGCGCACGGCCAGCTTGCGGCCGGCCGGGCGGGGGGAGGCGAACAGACGGATCTCGCCCCAGATGTCCTTGCGCTGGGAAAGGATCTGGAGCATGACCCGGCCGACCACTCCGGTCGCTCCCACGACCGCGAGCGTCGGCTTGGCGTTCATCGGCCGGTGCCTCCGTAGACGACGGCCTCGTCGGTGTCGGAGTCGAGCCCGAAGGCGGTGTGCACGGCGCGCACGGCCTCCGCCACATCGTCCTTGCGGGTGACGACCGAGATACGGATCTCGGAGGTCGAGATCAGCTCGATGTTCACCCCCGCGTCGGACAGCGCCTCGAAGAAGGCCGCGGTGACACCCGGGTTGGTCTTCATACCCGCGCCGACCAGGGAGATCTTGCCGATCTGGTCGTCGTAGCGCAGCGAGTCGAAGCCGATGCCGGGGCGGTTGCGCTCCAGGGCGCCGATGGCCTTGCGGCCCTCGGTCTTCGGCAGCGTGAAGGAGATGTCCGTCAGGCCGGTGGCGGCGGCGGACACGTTCTGCACGACCATGTCGATGTTGATCTGCGCGTCGGCGATGGCCCGGAAGATGGCGGCGGCCTCACCCGGCTTGTCCGGCACACCGACGACCGTGATCTTGGCCTCGGAGGTGTCGTGCGCGACACCGGAGATGATGGCCTGCTCCACCTTCTTGTCCCCAATCGGCTCACTGCTGACCCATGTGCCCTGCAACCCGCTGAAGCTGGAGCGTACGTGGATCGGGATGTTGTAGCGGCGGGCGTACTCCACACAGCGGTGGAGCAGGACCTTGGAACCGGAGGCCGCGAGCTCCAGCATGTCCTCGAAGGAGATCCAGTCGATCTTCTTCGCCTTCTTGACCACCCGCGGGTCGGCGGTGAACACGCCGTCGACGTCGGTGTAGATCTCGCAGACCTCGGCGTCGAGGGCGGCGGCGAGGGCCACGGCGGTGGTGTCCGAGCCACCGCGGCCGAGCGTGGTGATGTCCTTCTTGTCGGCGCTGACGCCCTGGAAACCGGCGACGATCGCGATGTTGCCCTCGTCCAGCGCGGTCCGGATGCGGCCCGGCGTGACATCGATGATCCGAGCCTTGTTGTGGACCGAGTCGGTGATGACGCCGGCCTGGCTGCCGGTGAAGGACTGGGCCTCATGGCCCAGGTTTTTGATCGCCATGGCCAGCAGCGCCATGGAGATCCGCTCTCCGGCGGTCAGCAGCATGTCGAATTCGCGCCCGGCAGGCATCGGAGAGACCTGCGCGGCGAGATCGATCAACTCGTCCGTCGTGTCGCCCATCGCGGAAACGACGACGACAACCTGGTTGCCGTTCTTCTTCGCTTCCACGATCCGCTTGGCGACGCGCTTGATGCCCTCGGCATCGGCTACGGAGGAGCCTCCGTACTTCTGCACGACAAGGCCCACGTGCGCTCCTCGCTCGGTTCGTTTGTGTCGGCTCAGTTTAACGAGCGTCCAAAATCCACCACCCTGCTCCCGCATGGTGAGACATCAGCCCATGGGACCCCGGACGCCCGCTTCCGGATGGCCTTCTGCCCGCCCGGGACCGGCCCACGCGGAACGTGCCCCGGGTCACACCCGGCGCCGTACCCGCGCGGCGTGGCTACGGCGTCACGAACCGGGCCGCATCCCCAGCGGTCCGCCGATCTCCTCGGCCATCACCCGGCCCGCCTCGAACTCCAGGGTCTCGTCGCCCATCGGGCTCTGGTCGGTGTCCAGGCCGTCCAGCTCCTCCAGGGGCTGGTTGAGGCGGACGTGGATGAGCACCGACTGGAGGGCGCGCAGCACGGCGGAGGCCGTCGGACCCCAGTTGGAGAAGTAGGAGAACTGCCACCACCACAGGGCCTCGGTGGTGCGGCCCGCGCGGTAGTGGACCATGCCGTGGCGCAGGTCCGTGATGATGTCGGCGAGGTCGTCGGAGATCCGGGCCGGCACCGGGGCCTTGCGGGGCTCGTAGGGGTCGAAGACCTCGGAGTAGACGTCGACGGGCTCCAGCAGCCGGGCGAAGTTCTCCCGCACCCCGTCCACGTCCGGCTCCGGGCCCGGGTCGGGCTCGTAGCGCTCGTCCGGGACGATGTCCTCGTGGGCGCCCAGCCGGCCGCCGGCCAGCAGCAGCTGGGAGATCTCCAGGAGCAGGAAGGGGACGGTGGAGCCGGGCTCGTCGCCCCGCGCCACCTCCGTCACGGCCACCAGGAAGCTCTCGACCTGGTCCGCGACCTGTACCGCGAAATCGTCGGGGTTCTGCGACGTGGCGTGCAGCGTGGCGTCAGACATCTAGGAGTCTTCTCCCCTCGAAGGCGCGGCCGAGGGTGACCTCGTCCGCGTATTCCAGGTCGCCACCCACCGGGAGGCCGCTGGCCAGGCGGGTGACCTTCAGGCCCATGGGCTTGATCATGCGCGCGAGGTACGTGGCCGTCGCCTCGCCCTCCAGATTCGGATCGGTGGCCAGGATCAGCTCCGTGACCGTCCCGTCGGCCAACCGCGTGAGAAGTTCCCGTATACGCAGGTCGTCGGGGCCGACACCCTCGATGGGGCTGATCGCCCCGCCGAGCACGTGATAGCGGCCGCGGAACTCGCGGGTGCGCTCGACCGCGACGACGTCCTTCGGCTCCTCCACGACACAGATCACCGAGGGGTCCCGGCGCGGGTCACGGCAGATGTTGCACAGTTCCTCCTGCGCGACATTGCCGCAGGTCACGCAGAAGCGGACCTTCGCCTTGACCTCCAGGAGCGCCTGCGCGAGCCGCTTCACGTCCGTCGGCTCGGCCTGGAGGATGTGAAAGGCGATCCGCTGCGCGCTCTTGGGACCGACGCCGGGCAGCCGCCCCAGCTCGTCGATGAGGTCCTGGACCACGCCTTCGTACAACGGACTGCCCTTCCTGGAGACCTTTCGGTACGTACGCTAGTTGGACCGGAGTCAGAACGGCAGACCGGGGATGCCGGTGCCGCCGCCCAGGCCCTGGGCCAGCGGGCCGAGCTTCTGCTGCTGGAGCGCCTGCGCGTTCTCGTTCGCGGCCTGTACGGCGGCCACGATCAGGTCGGCGAGGGTCTCGGTGTCCTCCGGGTCCACCGCCTTGGGGTCGATCTTCAGGCCGCGCAGCTCGCCGGCGCCGGTCACGGTGGCCCTGACCAGGCCGCCGCCCGACTGCCCGTCGACCTCCGTGTTCGCCAGTTCCTCCTGGGCCCGCTGCAGATCCTGCTGCATCTGCTGGGCCTGCTGGAGCAACTGCTGCATGTTGGGCTGGCCACCACCGGGGATCACGATCAGCTCCTCTGTGTCTTTCTCCTTGGCACGAGCCTACGTGGTCCAGGCGGCCATCACACCGCCACTCTTTCGAGTGAGAGAGATGGCGGATCTATAGCTGATCAAGGCCTTCTTCCGGGCGGAAAAGCCGGGAAAGTCACGACCGGGCCACCCGTTGGGCGGTAGGAAGGGTGGCGCACGTCGGCAGGGAATGTCACGCTACGTGACCGGTCGTGATCAGTAGGGAGTGCCGGGTGGGTCAGCCGGAGATGCAGCCCGAGGGGCCGCCTCAGGACGGGCGGGGCGAGGGCTCGGCCGGACCCCGGCCGGGTGATCTGACCGGGCGGGCGCTGCCGCCCGGCGACTGGGGCGAGCCCGGCGAGCGGCTGGACGAGCTGTACCGGTGGGTGGAGCACGGCGCCCTGCGGACGGCGGACTGGTATCTGCGGGACCGGGTGTGGAAGCGGCGCGGGGCGCGGGTGCTGCGGGCCGGGGCGGCGGTGGGCGCGGTGACCGGGGCGGCGCTGCCGCTGCTGGATCTGACGAAGGTGGCCGGGGGCGTGGCGCCCTGGGGGTGCCTGGCCCTGCTCCTCGCCGCCGCGTGCGCCGGTGCGGACCGGTACTTCGGGGTGACGTCCGGCTGGATGCGGGACGTGGCGACGGCGCAGGCGGTGCAGCGGCGCCTCCAGGCGCTCCAGTTCGACTGGGCGGTGGAGGGGGTGCGGGAGGTGCTGGGCCCCACGGAGGGCACGGCGAGCGAGGCGGCGGAGCGGTGCGTGGTCCTGCTGCGCCGCTTCTCGGAGGACATGACGGAGCTGGTCCGGGCGGAGACGGCGGACTGGATGGTGGCGTTCCGGGCGGGCGCGGCACCGGTGGGGGCACAGTCGGTGGCGTATGTGCCGCGGCAGGAGGTGGTGGGGCAGGCGGCCAGATTCGTCCTGCCCCCGGCGGGGGGCACCCGCCCGAACATGCCGAGGCAGCGGCCACCGGAGCCGCGGTGACCATGGGGGCCGGGTCGCCCACCGGCCGCTAGGTGTATTGACCCGGAGGGTTGTTGACGCGGCTGATCGGGGGCTGGCCTCCGATCGCGGTGTGGCAGCGGTGGTGGTTGTAGGTGTG
>NZ_MUNF01000229.1 GCF_002154555.1 Streptomyces murinus | reverse complement strand
GGACAGGTCATGGGGAGACTGGGGACGGGGATCGGCTGGCGGCCGGAGATCGCCGAGGCCGTGGAGCGGATGCCCGGGATCGACTGGGTGGAGGTCGTGGCGGAGAACGTCTGCCCCGGCCATCTCCCCGAGTCGCTGGAGCGGTTGCGGGCGCGCGGGGTGACCGTGGTGCCGCACGGTGTCTCCCTCGGGCTCGGCGGCGCGCAGCGGCCGGACGCCGGCCGGCTCACGGCGCTCGCCGAACGCGCTCAGGCGCTCGGGTCGCCGCTGGTCACCGAGCACATCGCGTTCGTCCGGGCGGGCGGCGCGCTCACCGCGTCGCCGCTGCTGGAGGCGGGCCACCTGCTGCCCGTGCCGCGCACCCGGGACGCGCTCGACGTGCTCTGCGCGAACGTGCGCATCGCCCAGGACGCGCTGCCGGTGCCGCTCGCCGTGGAGAACATCGCCGCGCTGTTCTCCTGGCCGGACGAGGAGCTGACCGAGGGGCAGTTCCTGTACGAGCTGGCCGAGCGGACCGGCGTACGGCTGCTGATCGACGTGGCCAACCTGCACACCAACCACGTCAACCGCGGCGAGGACCCGGCCGAGGCGCTGGCCGGGCTGCCGCTTGAGGCGATCGCCTACGTTCATGTCGCGGGCGGCGTCGAGCGCGACGGCGTGTGGCACGACAGCCACGCGCACCCGGTGCCGGACGCGGTGCTCGGCATCCTGGCCGACCTCGCCGCCCGGGCCGCCCCGCCCGGCGTCCTGCTGGAACGCGACGAGAACTTCCCCGAACCAGCTGAGCTGGAGCGGGAGTTGGCGGCGATCCGGAAGGTGGTGGAGGGCGGCCGACAGGGGGGCGCGGAGGTGCGGCCCGTTCCGCCGGTGCGCACGGACCCGGGCGACACCGAGGGCGCCCGTCAGCGGCTCGGGGTCGCGCAGACCGCCGTACTGTCCTCGCTGGTGGCCCGGACGCCCGTGCCCGAGGGGTTCGACCGGGTACGGCTGGGGGTGCAGGCGCGGGCGCTCGCGGCGAAGCGGGCGGACGTGGTGGCGAAGGTGGCGCCGGAGCTGCCGGTGCTGCTGGGGGCGTCGTACCGGGAGGCGTTCCTGGAGTACGCACGGGCACGGCCGATGCGTGGGGGGTACCGGCGGGACGCGCTGGACTTCGCCGGGTTCCTGCTGGACGGAAAGCGGACGGATCTCCCGAGGCGGGAGCTGCGGGAGTGGTGGCTTGACCGCTCCGGCCCGGCGCCACGAGGGCGGGTGGCGCGGGCGGCGCGGAGGGTGCTGCCGGGGCGCGTCCGAAACACACCGCCCGTACGCGCCTGAAGCATGCCGTCCGTACGCGCCTGAAGCGCGCCGTCCGTACACGTCTGAAGCGTGCCGTCCGCATGTGAAAATTCCTGGCGGCCGATCCCACCCCTGACATACAAAACAGCTCATGTTCTGGCTCCTCCTCCTGCTCCTCGCCTGGGCGTTCACCGGCACGGCCTGCGTCCGTCTCTGTCTCGCGGCGATGCGCGCCGCGGCCACGGACCCGGGCCCGGACCCCGGAGGAGTGGTCAAAGACCTTGATCTGACCCTGTACGAGGCCGCGTTCCTGTCCGGCGGACCCCAGCGCGTCGCCGATGTCACCATCCTGTCGATGGCCCGCCAGCGGCGCCTGCACCTCGCCCACACCGGCTGGGCCACCGTCGTCGACCCGCTCGGCCGGGACGAGATCGAGCGGTCCGTCATAGGGGCGATCGGCCCCGAGGGCCAGTCCCGCATCGCACCCGTGCGGACCCGCGCCGCCCACACCGACGCCGTACGGCGCCTCGCCGACCGCCTCGTGCGCAGCGGCCTCGCCGTACCGGACGCCGCGGGCCCCACCATCGCCGCGGCCGTGCGCCAGGTCCGCGCCGCCGCGCTCGTCGTGCCGGTCCTCGCCGTCGCCGCGCTGCTGCTGCCGATCCAGGCCGACGCCTCACGGCTGATGGTCGGCCTGTGGTTCCTGCTGCCGTTCACACTGTCGCTGAGCTGTCTGGCCATCGCCCGCTTCGAGGTGCACCCGTACTCGCCGTGGGCCTCCCCCGCCGGGCAGCGCGTGCTGGGCGCGCTGCTGCGGCGGGGGAGG
>NZ_MUNF01000228.1 GCF_002154555.1 Streptomyces murinus | reverse complement strand
CCACCTCAACGGCGTCCCCCTCCGCCACCCCCCGGCCCCTCAAGAACGGCACCGCGGCGCTCGTGCGATGCGCGAGCATGGCGGATCCGTACGCGACCGTCGAGGTCAGGAACCCGAACGGACGCGACGCTGTCTTCTTCGTGAAGATGACCTTCAAGAACGGGCGCGGCCGCGTCGTCATAAGCGCGGGCGATCAGGTGTCGGTACCCGCGAAAGGCAGGACGACCTACCGGGTTTTCGTCATCGGCAGTGGGCACGTCGAGGAGATCGCTCATTGCGAGGTCGACCCCATAGCCGTCGCCAACTGGTGACCGCCCGTCAGGCCCCGCTCCGCAGCCCTGCTCGGGCGGCCGCGCGCCCGGCTTCCGCCGTACAACTTTACGCAAGCCGCTTACGTAGACCGCGCTATTCTTGCGCGCATGACGCGACGACTTGCGGAAGTGGCGAAGAAGGTCGGGGTCAGTGAGGCCACGGTCAGCCGGGTGCTCAATGGGAGGCCCGGGGTCTCCGATGCCACCCGGCAGGCGGTGCTGACGGCCCTCGACGTCCTGGGCTACGAGCGCCCCACCCAGCTGCGCGGTGAACGGGCCCGGCTCGTCGGCCTGGTGCTGCCGGAGTTGCAGAATCCCATCTTCCCCGCGTTCGCCGAGGTCATCGGCGGTGCACTCGCTCAGCTCGGGCTCACCCCGGTGCTGTGCACCCAGACGAAGGGCGGCGTCTCGGAGGCGGACTACGTCGAACTGCTGCTCCAGCAGCAGGTGTCCGGCGTCGTCTTCGCCGGCGGCCTCTACGCCCAGGCCGACGCCCCGCACGACCACTACCGGCGGCTCGCCGACCGCAACATCCCCGTCGTCCTGGTCAACGCGGCCATCGAGCACCTCGGCTTCCCGGGCGTGTCCTGTGACGACGCGGTCGCCGTCGAACAGGCCTGGCGGCACCTCGCCTCGCTCGGCCACGAGCGCATCGGGCTGGTCCTCGGCCCCGGCGACCACATGCCCTCCGCCCGCAAACTGGCCGCCGCGCACGCCCTCACCGGCGGCCTGCCGGAAGAGCGGGTCGCGCGGGCCATCTTCTCCATCGAGGGCGGCCACGCCGCCGCCGCACGGCTGATCGACCGGGGCGTCACCGGCATCATCTGCGCCAGCGACCCCCTCGCCCTCGGCGCGATCCGGGCCGCCCGGCGCAAGGGCTACGACGTCCCGGGCCGGATCTCCGTCGTCGGCTACGACGACTCGGCGTTCATGAACTGCACCGAGCCCCCGCTCACCACCGTCCGCCAGCCCATCGAGGCCATGGGGCGCGCGGCCGTGGAACTGCTGAACGCGCAGATCGGCGGCACCGCCGTACCCGCCGAGGAGCTGCTGTTCGAACCCGAACTGGTGGTGCGCGGCTCGACCGGGCAGGCGCCGCACGACTGAGGCGCCGGTGCGCATCCGGTACATCCGCGCGACTGTCAAATAATTACAGAAGTCGCGCGACATCTTGCGGACCCTTGTCGGCGGTGCTTGAGTGTGCCGCGCCCGCAGCTCCCGTATGAGTGCCACCGAGGGGTCCATCGAATGACAAGCACCGGGTTCCGCCGCACCTTCGTCGCGATCGGCGTCTGCACCTCCCTCGCCCTCGCCGCCACCGCCTGCGGTTCGGGCGGCGGCGGTTCGGCGAGCGGCAAGACGCGCATCACCGTCAACTGCGAGCCACCGAAGAGCTCCAGAACCGACCGGAAGTTCTTCGACGCGGACGTCGCCTCCTTCGAGCGGCAGAACCCGGACATCGACGTCGTCACCCACGACGCCTTCCCCTGCGAGGACCCCAAGACCTTCGACGCCAAACTCGCCGGCGGCCAGATGGAGGATGTGTTCTACACGTACTTCACCGACGCCGGGCATGTCGTGGACATCAACCAGGCCGCCGATCTCACGCCGTACCTCAAGGAGTTGAAGAGCTACGGCACCTTGCAGAAGCAGCTGCGGGACATCTACACGGTGAACGGGAAGGTCTACGGCATACCCCGCACCGGATACAGCATGGGGCTGATCTACAACCGCGCCCTGTTCCAGCGGGCCGGCCTCGACCCCGACCAGCCGCCCACGACCTGGGACGAGGTCCGCGCCGACGCCAAGAAGATCGCCGCCCTCGGCGACGGCACCGTCGGGTACGCCGACTACAGCGCCCAGAACCAGGGCGGCTGGCACTTCACCGCCGAGCTGTACTCGCAGGGCGGCGACGTCGTCAGCGCCGACGGCAAGAAGGCGACCGTCGACACCCCCGCGGGCCACGCCGTCCTGGAGAACCTGCACGACATGCGGTGGAACGACAACTCCATGGGCAGCAAGCAGCTCCTCGTCATCAACGACGCGCAGCAGATGATGGGCGCGGGCAAGCTCGGTATGTACCTCGCCGCCCCCGACAACATCCCGATCCTCGTCAAGGAGAAGGGTGCCAGCTACGACGACATCGCCATCGGCCCGATGCCCGGCGGACAGGGCACCCTGATCGGCGGCGACGGCTACATGTTCAACAAGCACGACTCGCCCGCCCAGATCCGCGCCGGCCTCAAGTGGCTCGAACACATGTATCTGACCCCGGGCAAGGGCTTCCTCGGTGACTACGCCCGCGCGAAGCGGAACAACGCCCCCGTCGGCCTGCCCGAGCCACGCCTGTTCACCGGCGCCGCCGACGCCGAGGACCAGAAGATCAAGAAGGCCAACGCCAACGTCCCGGTGCAGAACTACCAGAGCTTCCTCGACGGCAACGCCAAGCTCAGGATGAAGATCGAGCCGCCGGACGCGCAGCAGATCTACTCCGTCCTCGACGGCACCGTCTCCGCCGTCCTCACCAAGAAGGACGCCGACATCGACGGGCTCCTGAAGGACGCGTCCGGGAAGATCGACAGCATTCTGGCCCGGAGCTGACCGCCATGACGAAGACGGCCGAGCGGCAGCGGACGGCGAGGGCCGTCCCCCCGGCCCCGGCGCCGGCCCCGGCAGGGGACCGGGGCCGGCGCCGCCTGATCGACCAGGTCCGCGCCTACGCCTTCCTCCTCGGCGGCCTGCTCTGCTTCGTCCTGTTCTCCTGGTACCCGGCGATCCGCGCCGTCGTGATCGCCTTCCAGAAGTACACCCCCGGCTCCCCGCCCCAGTGGGTCGGCACCGCCAACTTCACCCGCGTCTGGCACGACCCGGACTTCGCCGCCGCCTGGCGCAACACCCTCTGCTTCACGCTGCTCGCCCTGCTCATCGGCTTCGCCGTACCCTTCCTGCTGGCCCTCGTCCTCAATGAACTCCGGCACGCCAAGGCCTTCTTCAGAGTCGTGGTCTACCTGCCGGTGATGATCCCGCCGGTGGTCAGCGCCCTGCTGTGGAAGTGGTTCTACGACCCCGGAGCCGGACTCGCCAACGAGGCGCTGCGCTTCGTCCACCTGCCGACCTCGAACTGGTCCAACGGCACCGACACCGCGCTCGTCTCCCTGGTGATCGTGGCGACCTGGGCCAACATGGGCGGCACCGTCCTCGTCTATCTGGCCGCCCTCCAGTCCATCCCCGGCGAGCTGTACGAGGCCGCCGAACTCGACGGCGCGAACCTCCTCCAGCGCATCCGCCACATCACGGTCCCGCAGACCCGCTTCGTGATCATGATGCTGATGCTCCTTCAGATCATCGCCACCATGCAGGTGTTCACCGAACCGTTCGTCATCACCGGCGGCGGCCCCGAGAGCGCCACCGTCACCGTGCTCTACCTCATCTACAAATACGCCTTCCTCTACAACGACTTCGGCGGCGCCTGCGCCCTCAGCGTCATGCTCCTGCTGCTGCTCGGGGTCTTCTCCGCCATCTATCTGCGGCTCACCCGGAGCGAGGGGGACACCGCATGACCGCCACCCGCACCCTGATCTCCCCGGCCACCCTCGCCCGCCCACGCGGCAGAGCGATCTACTGGACGGTGTTCACCGCCGTCGTCGTCCTCTTCGCGCTGGCCTTCCTCTTCCCGGTGTACTGGATGGTCACCGGCGCGATGAAGTCCCCCGACGAGGTGGCCCGGACCCCACCGACGCTCGTGCCCCGGCACTGGCACACCGGCGCCTACACCGACGCCTGGGACCTGATGCAACTCCCGCAGCACCTGTGGAACACCGTCGTCCAGGCGGCCGGTGCCTGGGCCCTCCAGCTGGTGTTCTGCACGGCCGCCGCCTACGCCCTGTCCAAGCTGCGGCCCGCCTTCGGCAAGGTCATCCTCGGTGGCATCCTCGCCACCCTCATGGTGCCGGCCCAGGCACTCGTCGTACCCAAGTACCTCACCGTCGCCGATCTGCCGCTGCTGCACACCAGCCTGCTCAACGACCCCCTCGCCATCTGGCTCCCGGCGGTCGCCAACGCCTTCAACCTCTATCTGCTCAAGCGGTTCTTCGACCAGTTGCCCCGCGATGTGCTGGAGGCCGCCGAGATCGACGGCGCCGGCAAACTGCGCACCCTGTGGTCCGTCGTGCTGCCCATGTCCCGGCCGGTCCTCGGCGTCGTGTCCATCTTCGCGCTGGTCGCCGTCTGGCAGGACTTCCTGTGGCCGCTGATGGTCTTCTCCGACACCGACAAGCAGCCGATCAGCGTGGCCCTGGTCCAGCTGTCGCAGAACATCCAGCTCACCGTGCTCCTCGCCGCGATGGTGATCGCCGGCATCCCCATGGTGGCGCTGTTCCTCGTCTTCCAGCGGCACATCATCGCCGGGATCAGCGCGGGCAGCACCAAGGGCTGAGGCCGAGCGCACGTCCGCCGACCGCCCGTCTACAGAAAGGCAAAGCCCAGTGGGACAGCCCACCCATGCCTTCAGCGACCACGAGTGGTGGCGCTCCGCCGTCATCTACCAGGTCTACGTCCGCAGCTTCGCCGACGGCGACGGCGACGGCACCGGGGACCTCGCGGGCGTCCGCTCCCGGCTGCCCTACCTGGCCGAACTGGGCGTGGACGCACTGTGGTTCAACCCCTGGTACCGGTCGCCGATGAAGGACGGCGGTTACGACGTGGCCGACTACCGTGCCATCGACCCGGCGTTCGGCACGCTCGCCGAGGCGGAGAAACTCATCGACGAGGCCCGCTCACTGGGCATCCGCACCATCATCGACATCGTCCCCAACCACGTCTCCGACCAGCACCCGTGGTTCCGTGCCGCCCTCGCCGCCGGCCCCGGCAGCCCCGAACGGAACCTGTTCCACTTCCGGCCCGGGCGCGGCGCCCACGGTGAACTCCCGCCCAACGACTGGCCGTCACAGTTCGCCGGCAGCACCGAACCGGTGTGGACCCGGCTGCCCGACGGCGACTGGTACCTGCACCTGTTCACCCCCGAACAGCCCGACCTCAACTGGGCCCACCCGGCGGTCCGCCAGGAGCACGAGGACATCCTCCGCTTCTGGTTCGACCGAGGGGTCGCCGGTGTCCGCATCGACTCCGCGGCCCTGCTCGCCAAGGACCCCGGCCTCCCGGACCTCGCCACGCGCCCGGAGCCGCATCCGTTCGTGGACCGCGACGAACTCCACGACATCTACCGCTCCTGGCGTGCCGTCGCCGACGCCTACGGCGGTGTCTTCGTCGGCGAGGTCTGGCTCCCCGACGCCGAACGCTTCGCCCGCTATCTGCGGCCCGACGAACTCCACACCGCCTTCAACTTCTCCTTCCTGTCCTGCCCCTGGCACCCCGGACGGCTGCGCGCCGCCATCGACACCACCCTCGCCGAACACGCCCCGGTCGGCGCTCCCGCCACCTGGGTGCTGTGCAATCACGACGTCACCCGCACGATCACCCGCTACGGCCGCGAGGACACCGCCTTCGACTTCGCCACCAAGGCCTTCGGCACCCCGACCGATCCGGCACTCGGCACCCGCAGGGCGCGGGCCGCCGCCCTGCTCTCCCTCGCACTGCCCGGGTCGGTGTACCTGTACCAGGGGGAGGAACTGGGGCTGCCGGAGGCGGAGATCCCGGTCGAGCGCATCGAGGATCCGATGTATCACCGCTCGGGCGGCGCCGACCCCGGCCGTGACGGCTGCCGGGTACCGCTGCCGTGGGCCGCCGGTCTGCCGTACGCGGGCTTCGGCTCCCGGGGCGAGCCGTGGCTGCCGCAGCCGGAGGACTGGCCGTCGTACGCGGCCGACCGCCAGGAGCGCGACCCCGACTCCATGCTCACCCTCTACCGCAGGGCCATCGCCCTGCGGCCCCGCCTCGGCACCGGCCCCCTCACCTGGCTCCCCGCCCCCGACGGCGTCCTCGCCTTCTCCCGCGCGGGCGGCGCGATCTGCGCGGTCAACTTCTCCGCCACCCCCGCCGACCTGCCCGCGCACTCCGAACTCCTGCTCAGCAGCGGCCCCTTGGACGAATCGGGCCGGCTGCCGCAGGACACCGCGGTCTGGCTGCACGCCTGAGCCGCGGCGCACCGCTGTCCCGCGCACCCCCACCACGAAGGGAACAGCTCATGCACACCAGCACCGTCAGTCATGTCAGGCGCATGCCGGCCATAGGGGCGGTCGTGGCCCTCGCCGCCGGCATGCTCGTCGCCGTCGCGGCGCCCGCCGCGCACGCGGCCGCCGGGGCCACCCTGCCCTTCACCTCGGTCGAGGCCGAGTCGGCCACCACCACCGGCACGAAGATCGGGCCGGACTACACCCAGGGCACGCTCGCCTCTGAGGCGTCAGGGCGGCAGGCCGTCCAGCTGACCTCCGGCCAGCGGGTGGAGTTCACCGTGCCGCGCGCGGCCAACGCCGTGAACGTCTCCTACAGCGTCCCGGACGGCCAGTCCGGCTCGCTCGACGTGTACGTCAACGGCACCAAGCTGGCCAAGACCCTCCCGGTGACGTCCAAGTACTCCTACGTCGACACCGGCTGGATCGCCGGCAGCAGGACGCATCACTTCTTCGACGACGCCCGGCTGCTGCTGGGCCAGAACCTCCAGGCCGGGGACAAGGTCGCGTTCGTGGCGACCGGCACTCAGGTCACCGTGGACGTGGCCGACTTCGAGCAGGTCGCCGCGGCCGCCGCGCAGCCCTCCGGTTCGGTGTCCGTCGTCTCCAAGGGCGCCGACCCCAGCGGCAACGGCGACTCCACCCAGGCCTTCCGGGACGCCATCGCCGCCGCCCAGGGCGGCACCGTGTGGATCCCGCCGGGCGACTACAGGCTCACCTCCTCCCTCAGCGGCGTACAGAACGTGACCCTTCAGGGGGCGGGCGGCTGGTACTCGGTCGTGCACACCTCCCGGTTCATCGACCAGTCCAGCTCCGCGGGGAACGTCCACATCAAGGACTTCGCGGTGATCGGCGAGGTCACCGAGCGCGTCGACTCCAGCCCCGACAACTTCGTCAACGGCTCCCTCGGCCCGGGCTCGTCCGTCTCCGGCATGTGGATCCAGCACCTCAAGTGCGGCCTGTGGCTGACCGGCACCAACGACAACCTGGTCGTGGAGAACAACCGCATCCTCGACACCACCGCCGACGGCATCAACCTCAACGGCACCGCCAAGGGGGTCCGGGTCAGCGACAACTTCCTGCGCAACCAGGGCGACGACTCCCTCGCGATGTGGTCGCTGTACGGCCCGGACACCGACTCCAGCTTCGAGAACAACACCATTTCCCAGCCCAACCTCGCCAACGGCATCGCCATCTACGGCGGTACCGACATCACGGTGCGCGGCAACCTGGTCTCCGACACCAACTCCCTGGGCAGCGGCATCGCCATCTCCAACCAGAAGTTCCTCGACCCGTTCTCGCCGCTGTCCGGCACCATCACGGTCGACGGCAACACGCTGGTGCGCGCCGGCGCCATGAACCCCAACTGGAGCCATCCGATGGGCGCGTTGCGCGTCGACTCGTACGACAGCGCCATCAACGCCACCGTGAACATCACCGATACGACGATCACCGACAGCCCGTACAGCGCCTTCGAGTTCGTCTCCGGCGGCGGGCAGGGCTATCCGGTGCGGAACGTCAATGTGAGCGGCGCGACGGTGCGGAACACCGGCACGGTGGTGGTGCAGGGGGAGGCACAGGGAGCGGCCACGTTCAAGAACGTCACCGCCAGCGGCGTCGGCTCGGCCGGGGTGTACAACTGCCCGTACCCGGCGAACTCCGGTTCCTTCACGCTCACCGACGGCGGCGGCAACTCCGGCTGGTCCAGCACCTGGTCGGACTGCTCCAGCTGGCCCCAGCCAGGCCAGGGCAACCCGGCGCCCGACCCCGGCCGCAACCTCGCCAAGGGCAGGCCGGCCACCGCGACCGGCTCCCAGGACGTCTACACGCCGGGCAAGGCGGTCGACGGTGACGCCAACTCGTACTGGGAGTCGGCCAACAACGCCTTCCCGCAGTCCCTGACGGTCGACCTCGGTTCGTCGTACGCGGTACGCCGGCTGGTGCTGAAGCTGCCGCCGTCCTCGGCGTGGGGCGCCCGCACCCAGACCGTCACCGTGCTCGGCAGCACCGACGGCTCCGGCTACTCCACCGTGGTCGGCGCCCACGACTACCGCTTCGACCCGGCCACCGGCAACACCACCACGGTGTCCCTGCCGAGCGGCACGAACCTGCGCTACCTGCGGCTGTCGGTCAGCGCCAACACGGGCTGGCCGGCCGGGCAGTTCAGCGAGGTGGAGGCGTACCTGGCGTCCTGACGTCCCCGCTCCGGACAAGGCGGCACCGCGGGAGCCGCCTCGGGGTGCCGGTGCCCGCGCGGAAAGGCGCGGGCACCGGCACCCGTCGCGTTCCCGACCAGACCGGCGCGCCGGGCCGGACGCCGTACGGCGCGCGCTCGATCGCGTTGGGGGAGCGCGAGTGGTGAGTGGGTTCGCCAAATGCGCCCCCGACGCGCCAGGTTGGCTGAAATCGGGCGCTCCGGCCGGAACCTTTGCTTCCCCCGTCCGGAGGCTGTCAAGTGGTGCGGCAGGGGCGAGCGGGGTGCGGTGGCGGGTCGGATGGTTGTGGGGAGTGCCCCTGGCATATCGCGCTTCTCTTCCGAAGTGGCATGCGAGGGACCCCTACTGTCGGATAATCACCCCAGATCAGGGCCGGGTTCGGCCATCGAGTCCGAGTGTGTCGCCCTGCGCCGCGCCGAGACCGCGCCGCGGCGCGCGCCGTCCCGGTCCGGGTTCGGGCGGAGATTTTTTGGCGCGGCCGGTTTGCGGGTGGGGCGCCGGGGCACCCGCGGGGGCGACGATCCGGCCGCGATCTCGTGCGCGTGCGCGGCCCGTCGGAGATTGCTCGGCGGTGACGCAAAAACACCGGCAGAGTACTCTCCGTTCAACTTCAGGGGGTTGCTTCCGTGTGACTCACCGTGAAGACTGTGGCCGGGATCCATCGAAACGAAGGTGTGACGGGGTGCGCATCATGCCATTCATGGGGCGGCATGCTCCACGATTGCGTATCGTCATACCGCGTTCCGAGGAGTTGGGGCCCTCGGCCCCGTTGTCCGTATACGAACCGGGAGGGTCCCGCGCCATCATCGCGCGGGAGGTTTCGCCAAGGGGGATGGGCTATGTCGGGTTGGTGCGCCGTACGACCGGGCTCGCCGCGGGGCCGCGGCCGGCCGCGCAGCCGCCGCGTCCTGCGCCGTATGTGTTGACGGATTCCGGTCCATCCCGGCAGCGGACCGACGGCATCTGACCGTCCCGCCGCTCCATGGCACGTCATCAGCACGCCACACGGGCCACGCGCCGCTCCCGTCCGGACGGTCGCGCGGCGGTGCCCGAGATCTTTCGCCGGCCGGCCCGCGCCGGTTCGCGCCATTCCCCGTGTGTGTGGCTCCTTCGTGCCCGCACGCGCAAGCAAGGAGACAAGGTGATCAGCAGGCAACCGACGGTCGGACGGCTCCTCCTGGAGGAGTTACCCGACCGCTGGCGAGGTCTACGCGAGGCCGGTCCGGTACGGCACGACGAGGCGCAGGGCGTCTGGCAGGTGCTCGACCACGAGCACGTCGCCGCCGTGCTCGCCGACCCGGCGACGTACTCCTCGGACCTCTCCGCCCTCAGCCCCACCCAGCCCGACTTCGAGACCTTCACCCAGGGCAACTTCGTCGGCATGGACCCCCCGGAGCACCGCAAGCTCCGCACCCTGGTCAGCCAGGCGTTCACCCCCCGGGTCGTACAGGGACTCGAACCCCGTATCGAGGCCGTCTGCGCCCGGCTGCTGGACGGGGTCGCCGACCAGGACCGGTTCGACCTGGTCGACACGCTGGCCTATCCGCTGCCGATCATCGTGATCGCCGAACTGCTCGGCATCCCCGCCGAGGAACACCGGCTCTTCCAGGAGTGGGCGAGCGTCCTGTTCGGCGGCGACCAGCTCGGCGAGGCACCGGACATGGCCGATCTGGAACGGGCGCTGGAAGCCATTGCCCCCACCGTGCGCGAGATGAACAGCTACATGCTGGACTACATACGCGCCCGCCGTGCCGCCCCCGGTGACGACCTGACCAGCAGACTCATCGCCGCCGAGGTGGACGGTGTGCGCCTGCGGGACCAGGAGATGGTCGGCTTCGTGGCGCTGCTGCTGGTCGCCGGGCACATCACCACCACCGCACTGCTGGGCAACGCCGTCGTCACCTTCGACCGCTACCCCGAGACGGCCGCTGCGCTGCGCGCCGATCCGCCGCGCATCCCCACCGCCGTCGAGGAGGTGCTGCGCTGGCTGCCCCCCTTCCCCGAACTGGGCCGCCGGGTGACCAGGCCCGTCGTCCTCGGTGGTCACGAGATCCCCGCCGACACCCTGCTGATGGCACATCTGGGCGCCGCCAACCGGGACCCCGCCCGCTTCGACGCGCCCGATGTCTTCGACGTGACCCGCTCACCCAATCCCCATCTGACCTTCGGGCACGGCATCCACTTCTGTTTCGGCGCGCCGCTGGCCCGACTGGAAGCGCGGATCGCCCTGAACATGCTGCATGAACGATTCCGCACCCTGGTGATCCCGTCTCACGAGGACATCACCTATCAGAACCCCGCCGTACTCATCGGCGTCCGGCAGCTGCCCGTCGAGGTCGGCAGAGCGTAGACCACGGCGCACGAAGCGCACCGGTCGGCCCCCGTACCGCTCACACCCGGGCCGGTCCGTAACACCCGCACATGAGACCCATCCAACGGGAGTCCCCTTCTCATGCCGTACACCATCCCCGCCGCTCCGCCCGTTTCCCGGACACCCTCGCTGTTACGCCGGGAACTGCGGGACCGCCTCGACGCGCTCGCCCGCACCCATCGGGTGCCCGGCGCGCAACTCGTCCTCGACACCGGCACGGACGTCATATCCATACACACCGGCACCGCCGACGTCTCCACCGGCACCCTCCTCACGGGGGAGACGGCCGTCCCCCTGGGCTCGCTCACCAAACCCTTCACCGCCGCCCTGGTCATGCTGCTGGCCGACGACGGCGACGTGGACCTGGACGAGCCCGTCGCCGAGCATCTCCAGGAGCTGCGCTCCGTCCCCGAAGTGACGATCCGCCAACTGCTCAGCCACACCGGCGGGCTGCCCACCGGGCCGGACTCCGACACCGCCGCGGCGACCACCGCCGCCCGCTACCTCACGTCCGTGTGCACCGCCCATGACCTGCTCTTCCCGCCGGGCACCGACTTCTCCTACTCCAACGCCGGTTACGTCGCCGCTGGACGGCTGGTGGAGACCGTCACCGGAATGCCGTGGGCCGAGGCGGTACGGACGCTGCTGCTCGAACCACTCGGTGTCGTACCGGCGTTCATCGGCGACGCCGTGCCCGCCCGTCCCGTGGCCGCGGGACACGCGGTCAACACCGCCACCGGACAGGCGCTCGCGGCCCGGCAGAACCTGGCACCGCTGGAGGCACCGGCCGGCGCGCTGCTCGCGAGCGCCGCGGACCTGGCCGCGTTCGGCAACGCGCTGATCGGCCGCTCCGACCTGTTGCCGCCCGCCGTCGCCAAGGACATGCGCCGCCCCGAACCCGCCGCCCGGCCCGGCGCCCTGGCCGACGGCTGGAGCCCCGGGCTCGCCCAGTACCAGCGGGGCGACCGTGCCTGGTACGGCCACGACGGCAACGCCCAGGGCACGTCCTGCCATCTGCGCATCGACCCGGAGAGCGGGGTGGTGGTCGCCTTCACGGGCAACGCCGGCGGCGCGACCGCGCTGTGGCGCGACCTCACCGGGGAACTCGCCCGGCTGACCGGCATCCGGGTGCCCGCCGGCGGACACCCCGTGGACGGAGGGCGCCGCGCCGCCCTGCCCGACTGCGTGGGCACGTACCGCAACGGCACCACGGCCTACCGCGTCACGGCCGGGCCGGACGGCGAGCCCGCGCTGTCCGTGGACGGTGACCTGGCGCTCCCGCTGGTCTGCTACGCCGACCTGTCGTGCGACCTGCGCGATCCGGCCACCGGGAGCCTGGAGCCCGGCGGCCGCTTCCACCGCGACCCGGTCACCGGGAGCATCGACCGAATACAGATATCCGGCCGCACGGCGCGCCGCACCGACGACGGCTGAACGAGGGGACACGGCGGGGCAGGCCGGACCGCGTGTCGGTCTCGGCGCCGGAGCCCGGTCGGCCCGGGCTCGGTGCCCGGCCCCGGACATGACACGGACGGACGCCGGCCCCAGGCCCGGTCCAGGTGCCAGCGTCCGGCCCCGGTCCCGGTTCCAGTAGGAGTACGACGGATGTCCGGCAGAGGGCCCGTCGTACCCGCCCCCGCTCGGATTCCGGTCCCGCCTTCAGCGGGGCGCCCGTAACCGGTACGCGCGGTCCGCCCGGCGGCGCGTACCCGGCCCGGATCCCGCCGTACCGCCCGCCGCACCACCCGGCATGGCGGCGTGGCCGTCACCCGGTCGCCCGGAGGCCGCCCGCCAGCGCGTGGAATCGGCACGCGCCCGGTCACCCCGCCGCCCGTCACACCCCGGTACCGGTCACCCCGACCGGTACCGGCAGCCCCGCTCGTCCCGCACCGCCGCACACACCCGGTGTGCTCCCGTTCCAGCGCGCCGCCCCCGCGGTGGGCCCGGCTCGCCCTCCTGGCCCGTGCCGCATCGTCCCGCTCTCCAAAGGACTACACCCATGACGGACCCGCACGACAAGCCCGCATCGGCGCCCGCCCTGCCGCGCTCCGGCCCCACCGGCGCGGCGGAGAGCAGCACGGCCGGGGCGCACCCGATGCTCGGCGCGCTGTTCGCCGCCTGGGTGGCCCGCACCCCGGACGCACCGGCCCTCACGGACGGCCGACGGACCTGGACCTACCGTCAACTGGCCGATCGAGCCGACCGGTTGGCCGCACATCTGATACGCCGGGGCGCCGGGCCCGACCGGGTGGTCGCGCTGGTCCTGCCGCGCTCCATGGAACTCATCGCCGCCGAACTGGCCGTCTCCCGGGCCGGTGCCGCCTTCCTGCCCGTGGACCCCGGCTACCCCGCCGAGCGCCGGGCCCTGATGCTCACCGACGCGGCACCCGCCGTCACCCTCGACGACGTGGGCCGGGTGGGCGAGGTGCTCGACGGCCGCGATGAGGCGGAGCCCGTGGGGGAGCGGGGCGAGAGGGCGGTCGTCGGGGCGTGTGCGGATGAATCCGCGTCCGCCGTCACCTTCGGTGTCCCTGGTCGGGTCGGCGTGTCGGCCGGCGCTCGCGATGGTGCGGAGCCCGTGGGAGAGCCGGCCGGCGGAGTGCGTGCCGATGATTCCGAGTCCGGTGTCACCCTCGATGCCTCCGGTCGGGGCGGCGCGTCGCTTGATGCCCGCGACGGCGCGGAACCCGCGGGGGAGCGCGACGGCGGGGTGGCCGTCGGGGCGCGGGTCGGGGCCGACAGCGCGGCGTACGTCATCTACACCTCCGGTTCCACCGGCACCCCCAAGGGCGTGACGGTCACCCACCGCGGCATCGGCGGCTTCGTCACCGCGGCGGCCGAGCGGTACGCCGTGGGCCCCGGGGACCGGGTGCTCCAGTTCTCCTCGCCGAGCTTCGACGCTTCCGTACTGGAGCTGTTCATCTCGGTGCTGTGCGGTGCCACCCTCGTCGTACCGCCGCACGGCCCCTGGCTGGGTGACGAACTCGCCGCCGTCCTGGACGAGCACCGCATCACCCACGCCCTCATCCCACCGGCCGCGCTCGCCACCCTGCCGGGGCCCGAGACCGGCACGGGGCGCCATCTGCGCACGCTGATCGTGGGCGCCGAAGCCTGCCCGGCCGGGCTCGTAGACACCTGGGCACCCGGCCGCCGCATGATCAACTCCTATGGCCCGACCGAGGCCACCATCGTCGCCACCTGGACCGGGCCGCTCACCGCAGGCCGGGGCACTCCGACGATCGGCGACGCCCTGCCGCACACCCGGGCCCATGTGCTCGACCCGGCGATGCGACCCGTACCGCCCGGCACGGACGGCGAGTTGTTCGTGGGCGGTGACGCCGTGGCCCGCGGCTACCTCGGCCGCTCGGGCCTGACCGCCACCCGCTTCGTCCCCGATCCCTTCGGCCCGGCCGGTGCCCGCCTGTATCGCACCGGGGACCGGGCGCGCCGAACCCCCGACGGGGAACTGGAGTTCCTGGGCCGCCTCGACCGGCAGGTGAAGATCCGCGGCTTCCGGATCGAGCCCGGCGAGATCGAGGCCGCCCTGC
>NZ_MUNF01000227.1 GCF_002154555.1 Streptomyces murinus | reverse complement strand
CCTGAGGTGCCTGTGCTGCCTGCTGTGCTTGCGGCGACGGCGGTACGGGGGTGCCGGGGGCCGGCGTGGCCGGCGTGGCCGGTGCGGGCTTCCGCGCGGCGGCGGCCTCGGCGGGCAGCGGGAGGGGCCCCGCGGCGGGGGCACCGGCGGCCGGTACGGCCTGGGGCGGGGCCGGGGCGACGGGAGCGGTGGGAGCCGCGGGCGTCACGGCGGCGGCCGGAGCAGCTGGTGCGGCCGAAGCGCCCGGTGCGGCCGGTGCGCCCGGGGTGATCGGAGCCGACGCGGGCACGGCGACCGAGGGTCCGGCCTGGAGGGCGATGCCCTGGCCGTTCGTGCCCTGGGCCTGCGCCGGAAGGGCCGTTCCGGGGATGGCCTGCCCCGGGGCCACCGCACGGGGGGCTTGCGCGGGAAGGGCGATGCCCTGCCCGTTCGTGGCCTGAGCCTGAGCCTGAGCCTGAGCCTGTGCCTGTACCTGAGCTTGCGCCGGAGCGGGTTGTGGCGGAGTCCCCGGTGCCGTACCGGACTCAGCGGCCTGCACCGTCGGCACCGTCTGCGGGGCCTGCGGAGCTTGTGGTGCCTGTGAGGTCTGCGCGGGAGGCGCCACCGCGCGGCGGCGCCGGCCGGTCGGCGCGGTCGTGGGATGCGGCTGCGGCGGAGTGTGGTCCTCGGCCTGGCTCAGCGGTACGGCGTCGTGCCGCCCCTCCTCACCGGGCACGGGCGCGGCGGCCGGCGGAGCCTGAACCGGCCCGGTCCCGGCCTGCGGTACCCGGGCCGCCGCCTCCTCCTGCGGAGCGCGGTCCGCGGCGGCGGGCGGCAGCGCGAAGACC
The DNA here is from genome assembly GCF_002154555.1 of Streptomyces murinus. GTDB lineage: Bacteria > Actinomycetota > Actinomycetes > Streptomycetales > Streptomycetaceae > Streptomyces > Streptomyces murinus. The sequence goes on along the minus strand of NZ_MUNF01000227.1, from coordinate 12,129 downwards.
GTACGCGCCCCCGTCTCCTGCGCGGCGGCCCGCTCGGCCGCGGCGGCCAGCGCACGGCGCCGCCGCCCGGTGGGCTGCCCCTCGTCGTCGGCACCCTCGGCACCCGGCGCACCTTCGGCACTCGGCGCGCCCTCGCCCCCGGCCGGCGGCAGGGCGGCGGGCAGCGCGGCCTGCGGAGCCTGCTCGGCGCCGGTGCGGGCGTGCTGCCCGGTGGGCACGGGCACGCCACCCGGCGGCACGGCGGCCCCGAGCCCCGTACCGGAGGCGGCGGCCCCCGCGGCATGCTCGGCCGCGGTCACCACGGCCCCTTCGCTCACCCCGTCGGCACCGGCGTCGGCGCGCGCGGGATCGAGCTCGGCGGGCCGCCCGCGGCGCCGCCCGGTACCACCGGACGCGCCCTGCGTGGCCTCGGCGGGAACCTCGGTCGTCTCGTCGGCGGCCCCGGCCGCGCGCCTGCGGCGGCGTCCGGTGGGCGCTTCTCCGGTCGGCGTGCCCGAACCGGCCAGGTCGGCGTCGAGGAAGGCGTCCGTGGAGCCCCGCCGCGCCCGCCGTCGGCCGCCGTCGAAGGTCTCCTGCGCCGTCTCGGCGAGCTCCAGCTGCGTGGGCGGCGCCACGACGGCCCCCGCGCCGCCTCCGAGCGGCACCTCCAGGACGTACGCGTTGCCGCTCATGCCCGGCACCTCGTGCGTCTGGAGCACACCGCCGTGGGCGCGCACGATCCCGCGCACGATCGGCTCGTGCACCGGGTCCCCGCCGGCGTACGGCCCGCGCACCTCGATCCGGGCGACCGAACCGCGCTGCGCGGCCGCGACGACCACGGTGTTGTCGAGGTAACCGCCCGTGGAGACGGGCGCGTTGCCGGTGGCGTCGACGCCCGCGACGTCCGCCACCAGGTGCGCGAGCGCGGTGGCGAGCCGCTGCGGGTCGACCTCGGCCTCGATGGGCGGCGCGTGCACGGCGAACTGCACCCGGCCGGGGCCGATCAGCTCCACCGCGCCGTCGACACCGGCGGCGACGACGGCGTCCAGCATCACCTTCGTCCGGGTGATGTCCTCGGTGCCCGTGTCGATCCGCTGATAGGCGAGGACGTTGTCGATGAGGGTGGTGATCCGCGAGTACCCGGCGGAGAGGTGGTGCAGCACCTGGTTGGCCTCGGGCCACAGCTGCCCGGCGTCGTCGGCGGCCAGAGCGGCCAGTTCGCGGCGCAGTTCGTCCAGGGGGCCGCGCAGCGACCGGGCGACCAGGGTGAGCAGCTGCTCGTGCCGTCCGGCCAGCGCCTCGTACCGGTCCTTCTCCCGCTCGCCGAGCGCGGCGTACCGCTCCTCGCCCGCCGCCAGCTCCTCCGCGTGCTGCTCGCGCAGCTCTGCCAGCTCGGTGTCGTACTTCTCGCGCAACTCCGCCAGCTCGGTGGCGTGCTGCCCGCGCAGCGCGGTGAGGTCGGCGGCGTGTTCCTCGGAGAGCTTCTCCAGCTGCTCGGCGTGCGCCTGTTCCAGCGTGGTCTTCTCGTCCACCAGGGAGTCGAAGGGCCGCCGGTCGGTGAAGGTCATCACGGCGCCGACGAGCTGGTCCCCGTCGCGCACCGGCGCGGTGGTCAGATCGACCGGCACCTGGTGGTCGCCCTTGGACCACAGCACCTGCCCGCGCACCCGGTGCTTGCGCCCGGAGCGCAGGGTGTCGGCGAGCGGCGACTCGGCGTACGGGAAGGGGGAGCCGTCGGCCCGCGAGTGCAGGACGAGGTTGTGCAGCTCCTTGCCGCCCAGCTCGCCCGCCCGGTAGCCGAGGATCTGCGCGGCCGCCGGGTTGACGAGCACGATCCGCCCGTCGGTGTCGGTGCCGACGACGCCCTCGGACGCGGCCCGCAGGATCATCTCGGTCTGCCGCTGCGAGCGGGCCAGCTCCGCCTCGGTGTCGACCGTCCCGGACAGATCCCGGACGACGATCATCAGCAGCTCGTCGCCCGTGTAGCCGTAACCGTCGTACGCCTGCTGCCCGTTCTCCAGGTTCGCGCTGGTGACCTCGACCGGGAACTCGTGTCCGTCGGTGCGCCGGGCGACCATCCGGGCCGGCTTGGTCCTGCCCTGCGGGTCCCGCTGGCCCGGGCGCCGCATGGAGCCCGGGATGAGCCGCGAGTCGAACTCGGGCAGCAGATCGAGCAGCCCGCGCCCGACGAGCGCGGTGCCGGGCGCCTCGAAGGCTTCCAGCGCGATGGTGTTGGCGTTGACGACGGTTCCGTTGGCGTTGACCAGGACCAACGCGTCCGGCAGAGCGTCGAGTATGGCTGCGAGGCGAGCAGCGCCTCGGGATGGCCTGCTGCTCACGAGACGCTTCCTCCCTGTTACCGCACCTTGCCGACCGCTCGGGCCATCTTGCCAACCGGCCCGCGACGTGTCACGCGAGGGAGTCTATGCGCACGTGTTGTCCGGGGGGTGCCGGATGAGAGGGAGGTCCCACGAGGAAGTGACGCCGATGCGGTGACGACCGGACCTTTGGACCGGCCCTACCCGAGCTTCGGCAGCAGCGGCACCATCCGGTTCCACCGGTCGATCTCGCACCCGTTGTTCCGGTCGTACGACGCGTCGACGGGCCGTCCCGCCCAGGTACCGGTGACCCGCGCGGTGGCCGGCCCGCCGGAGATCATGGAGCAGATGGTCCCGGGCGGAACCGGCGCGAAGAGGTCCCGCCCCCACTGCGTCTGCTCGTCAAGCTTCTGACAGGCACCCCGCACATCCGGGTGATGCCCGCCGTCGGGATGACAGAACAGCTCGTACGTCCCGTCCCGCCCGGGCCCGGCATGCCGTACGACGACGGTGAGGTGATCCCCGCCGCGCCCCTGACCGAGGGCGGCGGCGGGCACGGCGATCAGCGGTACGACGGCGGAGGCGGCGGCGGTGACGGCGGCGGTGGCGAGGACGGCGAGGCCGCCGCGACGGACGCGCCCTTCGAGACCCGGCAGAAGAGAACCCATGCCCCTCTCAACGCCCGACCTCGACGGACGTTGCGCCACGTTCCCCCGGAAAACGCCACCCCGTCGAAGAAGCCCTTTGCTCTGTGGCCGGACTGCCTAGTACCGTAGGGATCGATTGGTGACGGGCCCTGCGGCTGTGTCATCATCTGCACGCACCACTCGCGCGCTCGCGTGAGCGGTTGTGCTGGAGGCGTCGCCTAGTCCGGTCTATGGCGCCGCACTGCTAATGCGGTTTGGGTCTTAAAGCCCATCGAGGGTTCAAATCCCTCCGCCTCCGCCCCAACCGAAGCCCCGGTCCACTGGACCGGGGCTTCGTCGTTCCCCCCTCCTGAGACGTTTTCGCAGGTCAGAAGGGGTATGCGGATCGGATTTCACATGACGGCGGCAGTCATGTAATGTTCTTCCTGTCGCCGGAACGGGCCGAAAGGAACGGAAACGGAGACAAGAACAAAAGAACAAGCACTCGTAGCTTAACGGATAGAGCATCTGACTACGGATCAGAAGGTTGCAGGTTCGAATCCTGCCGAGTGCACAAGGAAACACCAGGTCAAGGCCCTGATTCTCCCAAGTGGAGGTCAGGGCTCTTGCGTTGGCGTCTCACAGAATCTCGCAAGTCGCTACCCGTAACTGATCGATTACAGCTTAGCCGAGCAGTTCCATCAACTTCTCGGAGCCCGCTATGAGCGACTGCGGGTTGGGGTGGACGTAGTTGCGCTTCGTGAAGGACAGGTCGCTGTGCCCGGCCCACGCCGAGACGACCGTGTCCGGCACCCTGTTGTTCGCCATCCAAGACAGGCAGGCGTGGCGAGCATCGTACAGCCGCGTCTTGCGAACCCCAGCGGTGGCCACGAGCTTGTACGTCTCGCGTCGCAGTTTGTGCGTCTTCCAGTTCTTGCCGAGATCATCGACACGGGTGAAGATCCCGACGAGTGACCTTGGGTGAGAGGCGAACCCAGAGGCGGCAGGCTGTGCTCCTGGACGTCCTGCTTGTGTCGTACCAGTGCCACAATCTAGAGAACTCGCAGGTCAGAGGCAGCAAACAGCATCCCTCATGCGGTCAGGGGGCGGATGGGATCTCCTCCAACTTGCCGTGCTCGTCGAGCCGCCACCGCACTCCGGCGTCGTCTGTGAATGTCGCGAAGATGGTTTCGTTGCTGCCCTGGGGGCGCTCGCAACCGAGCCGTCGCCCGATCCCGAGGACTGAGCAGGGCATCTCGATTGGATCGAGGCCGATACCCGTCAAGCTGGCAGCGCCTTCAAAGACGGTGCCTACCTCCACGGGCTCGGAAGGGTGCTCCAGCCGCACGTTGGTGATCGGCGCATTGCTGTAGTTGGCCAGGATCTCAAACCACCCGCTCGTATCCCAGGTGACACCCTCGGCCTGCGCCCTCTTGCGGTCCTCAGCAGCGTCGACCAAGGCGGCGCGTTCGAGGGTGAGCGTCGCGGACTGGTCAGCGATCAGTGCTCGCTGCTCGGCGATGAAGTCCCTTTGTTCATCAATCTGGTCGCGCTGGCTCTTCAACGTCCAGATCGCCGCGGCCGCTGCTGCTGCCGCGAACAAGGCCCCCGCCCACGTAGGAGCGTCACCCCAGTCGATCGTGCTCATGTCGCGCAGCCTAGATGGAGCGGGATTCACGCCACTCACCGGTGCCGAGGCCGACGAGCATCCCCATCGCGCACCTCGTACGCCGCCCAGCACTACGGCCTGAGCACCCTCGCCCGAACACAAGGGGTCACAACACGGCCACATCGCCCCCTTCCCACCCTCGCGCCGAGCATGATGCCCACCTCGACACGCACGTCCAGGGGGACTATGCGCACCACCACCGCCTGCGGCAAATCAGAGGCACAGCAACAGGCTGACTACCAAAAGGCACTCAACTCGACATTTACCAAGGGGCATCGACCCAATGCCTGCAAGAGCTTGAGTCAGGACGACTACGACACTCTTCTCGCGGACTGGGCCGTAAAACACGCGCTCGACAGCATGTCCAAGGAGGATCGGGACACCCTCGACTACTACGACGACGGCTCCATCAACGGCAGCATCTCCGGGAACTAGCTCACAGCGCACCGAGCAGGGCGCCTGCGCTCGCAACCGTGGAACGGGCGCCCTACGGCGGCGCGGGTCAGCCCAGGGCGTCGATGGCCTTGAGGACCAGGGCGCGCGCCTCGGCGCCGTACACCGCCATCTCTGCCAGCCTGGTGAACGCGCGCAGGTAGATGTCCAGCTCCCCGGGGGCCGTTACGGTCACCTTTGCCGCCAACAACTCCACGTGGATGTGCGCGTCGTCGAAGACCGTGAACTGTTCAAGCGGCCACATGACCTGCTCCCGCGCGACCGCGGACGGAATGATGCCTAGCGACATGGACGGCAGACTCATGGAGGCGAGGAGATTCCCGAGCTGACCGGCCATCACCTCGGGATCGCCGACCCGGTGGTACAGCACGTTCTCTTCGATGAGTGTCGCGAACCGGTGGTCTCCTTCGTAGATGACCCGGGCACGGCGCATGCGTACCTCGACCGCCTCGCTTACATCGTCGGGAGTGCCGCGGAAGCCGGCGATGGTGCGCATGAGAGCCGTCGCGTAGCTGGGCGTCTGCAGGTAGCCGGGGATCACGTGGGAGGCATACACGCGGAACAGGCGCGTACGCTCGTACAGCTTGGCTGACGTCTCCGCCAGCTGCTTCATGCCGGTGCGCTGCAGCCGCTTCCACTGCAGGTACATTGAGTCGGCCTGCCGGTTCGCCGCGATGAGGTCGTCCGCCTGGCCGTCGGCACCGCAGGCCGTGCACCAGGCGCGGATGTCCGCGTCGGACGGGGCAGTGACGGCGTTCTCGATCCGCGAGGACTTGGCGACGGACCAGTTGCACAGCAGCGCGATTTGCTTGCCGGTGATGCCCGCGTCCAGGCGCAGCTCCCGCAGACGTGATGCGAGAGCTGCGCGCGCTTCCTGCACGCTGGACGTAGGGAACGTGGGCATGGCTGGTTACTTGACCTCGTACTGGTCGTGCGGGGTGGCTCGATCCCAGATCTTCTCGAACGCTGCCGCGTGCTGCTCCACCACGGCGGGGTCATCGCACAGTTCCTTGCTAATCCAGCCACCGTCTCCCGAGAAGTGATGGACGCGTATGAGCCGCCCGTCGAAGATCCACAAGTCGCTGCCCGGCAGCAACAGGTCCCAGGCCCGGTGTCGGGGCAGCCAGCGGACCTCCTCCCCGGTCTCCACGTTGGCGCGGGTCTGGTAGTGCTCCCAGCGGATGTAGTCGGTCACCGGCTCGGACACGATCCGGGCCCGCCGCACCTGGACGCCGCGGGCGATGGCGTCCGCGATGTCCTGGTGAAAGGGGCGCCACCAGGAGGCGCGGTCGTCCCAGTCGACGCGCTGGCCGCGCTGCCAGGACTCGAAGCGGGGGTTGCTGAAGTAGGCGTCCCGCATCTCCAGGTGGACGGCCGACTTGCCAGCGTCGGCAAGGAGTTCAGCGAACTCCGGGATCGAGCTCATCGCACGCCTTCCTGATGATGGGGATCATTCGCTTCGGGATCCTGACGACGGTCTCGCCAGGCGGGATCGGCGCCCGGGCAGGAGACAGCGCGTCACATGTGGTCATCGTCTCCTCGTCGGCCTGGTAGCTCTGGATCAGCAGATCTTCTGTGTCCGCATCTACCCAGACTGTGGGACATCCGTCCTCGTCCGTCTCGGGGTCGATTCCGACGAAGTGAATGTTCATGCTGGCTGGCCTCCCGCGCTAGTCGGTTGCAGGGATTTACATCACCGTCGCGCCCATGTAGCTCATGGTCAAGAGCGCATGTTGGCCATGGCCAGTGACGTCCAACTGGCATGTAATTCGATGCAACTTCGTAGCCAGGCTGGTGAAGGGGTTCCTACGGTCGGCGGGTACGAGAAACCCGGCGAGGCGGCGGAGCCTCCCGGGGCGTGGCCGACGCTGCTGAGGAGCGCCAACATGAGGCAAGCTACAGCCCATCCGCCAGCCAGCGAAGAACGGGGCCAACACTCCCTCGACATCTACGTGATGCGTGCCAGCGCGCGGCGGCTCCTCGCGGAGGACGCCGAACTGCCCTCCGTCGAGGAGCTGGAGACGCTCACCCTTCAGCTACGCGGGCACATCATGCTGGCTATCCCCGAAGTCGAGGCCGCAGCCGGAAGGCTTCCCAAGGACGACATCCCGCGCGCCTGCGCCTTCGCGTGCGTCGGTGAGGCCCGTATGCGCCTCGATCTCGAACCCGGCCGCACCCTGCCCGCTGGCGTCGCCCACGCCCAGCGTCTCGCTCGCTCCATCAACGCCCTGTGCGACCACTACGAGAATCTGGGCAGCAGCTGGCATGGCATCCCGGACCGAGTGGCAGTTCCAGGACCGGGGCTCGGGCCCCGCGGACAAACAGCTCGTCGTCGTCCACGATGACGACTCGGAGAGCACGGCGTACAGGCGCCTGATGGACCACTGCGCAGCGTGCTGGACCTGCCTGACCGTGAACGACGCAGGCGAGGCCATCAACGCCTGCACGACTGCCGAGCAGCTGTATCAGGAGTACCGGCAGGCCCGCCGCATCCGCGTCGCTGCGCTCCCGCCCGCCCTGGCGTAAGGGCCCGTGGCGCCGCTTCGGGACAGTGCCGCACCAACGACGCCCGTCTGCCGGTCTTCCGGAAAACCCGGCAGGACGGGTTCCAGCTCCCGCCCCAGGCGCACGCCCTGGATAGGTCCAGGCATGGGGTGGGCCCGTCAGCACGACACGACGCCCCAGAGGGGAAGGTTCATGACCGTTACTATCGATCGGCCCACGAGCATCCGGACACGGGATCCGAAGGAGCTCCTGAACGCCGTCAGCCCTTACATCACGGAGCTGACCGTCAACGTCTTCGACTCCGAGATGAGTCTGTGGGACCGCGAGGTCGCCCTCCTGCTCCGCGACCACACGATGGTGCGCGACATGGCCGAGCGGATCCTTGGCAACGCCGTCATGTACACCATCGGCTGCATCGAGCACCCCGAGGTGCACCTGGGCGTCGGCAAGCTCGTCGACATCGGTGTGCACCAGCTGATCCTCGACACACCTGTCTGGTTCGGGATCTGCCGGCTCTACAACGGAGGTGCCTACAAGCACCACGCCCCGTTCATCGAGCGCCGCCGCGACGGTCTGTGCCTGAGCACGGCGGACTTCCTGAAGTCCATCGGCTTCGACGTCGACGAGGAGCTGTGGGCCATCGACGGCACAGACTGCTCGCCGTGCGACAACAAGGTCCCCGACAGCCACTGAACGGTCCTACGCTGGCCCCTGTCCTCGGTCCCCCGGAGGACAGGGGCCAGCCCTTGCGAAGAGGAATTGCCTTGCCCGCACAACACGACATCGCCGCCGAGACGGAGCTGTGGGACACCTTCGCCGCTTCTGCCTTCAAGGACGACGCCGAGCCGAGCTTTTGCTGGACCCAGTACGCCGGTCACGGACCCGGCCCAGAACTGCTCGGCAACCCGCGCTCCGTCCTGGAGATCGGCTGCGGCACCGGCCGCGCCCTCGCCTACCTCGCTCAGAGCGGCATCTCCGCTCGGGGCGTTGACCTCTCTCCCGTCATGGTCAAGAAGACCACCGCGAAGTGGGCCAGCACTCGCGCGGAGTTCGTGTGCTCCGAGGTACTGCAGTACTTGAGCGAGCAGGAGCAGACGTACGACGCGGTCTACTCGATCTTCGGAGCTGCGTGGTTCACCGACCCGAGCCGCCTCTTCCCGCTTGTCCGTCGGCGGCTCAGGCCTGGCGGCGTCTTCGTCTTCTCCCAGCCTCCAGCCATCCCTGGGGCGTACGGGCCACAGGGCATGTACAAGGGGGGCTTCGCCGGGAAGGCGATGTTCGCCTACCGCTACAGCTACCGTCCGGCCGTGTGGGAGCGTCTGCTAGCCAGGGCTGGTTTCACCATGGCCGACGCCCAGGTCATCGATGCACCGCAGCCTGGGCACATCGGTACGCTCCTGGTCTGCGCGGTTGGCCCATGACCGTGTTCCCGCAGTACGGTTTGGGTCGCTGACATTTTCGAAAGTCGGTCGCCTTTGAGTAAGCGGGATGAATACTCTCATCACGTGACTATCGGCACGGACGAACAGCAATACCTACGTGTCATCTTGACGCGGCTTGAGAGCGTGAAGCCCTACGAGGCACTTACCACTTCGCCCTCTTCGGCGTGGGACGTTCAACCGGGCAGTGCGTTGGGTGGCGATGACGCCAAGACGAAGCCGTACCAGGTGTCGCATCTGGCGTGGCAGGCGCTCACGGTCGCGTCGGACCACCTGCACTGTCTCCGCCTCAGCCTGATCGGCGATCAGCAGGGCGATGAGATCACCGTCACGATGCACCCGTACGCGCAGGCAACGCTTCTCCGGGCCGCCTTCGAGAACGGAGCCCGTGCAGTCTGGTTGCTTGCCCCCGGGAAGCGTCTGACGCGCATCCAACGCCGGCTCGCCCTCCAGGCCGACAACAACACGCACTCTGATCGCATGCACCACCTCCTTGGCCAGACGCCGAGCCGCACCACCGCCGATCGCACGAAGCAGATCAGGGACCTTGCTATCGGTGCTGGAATTTCGGCGAGCGACGTAAAGAAAGAGCTGGTCTTCGGTTATAAGAAGATGGTCCGCACTGCCGGTGATCACCTCGCTGGTGTCGGGGCGGATCAAGCCGAAGCTGTCTGGAGCGCGTGCAGCGCGCTGGCCCATGGGGACATCCACAGCATGGGCTTCCTTGAGCGTGAGGTCCTCGGGATGGCGGGCAACGTCGCTCTCACCAGGCTGTCCACCGACTCCAAGATCCTGCTCTGGATCACCACCGTTACCGTGCAGATGATCGAGTACGGCTTCCAGCTCTACAAGCAGCGGACGACCCCGCCCTCATGAGCGCAGATCCTTCCGGACGACCTCGATGGATCGAGAGCGTGACGCGCGTGCCGCCCGAGCCGGCAGGGGGTCGGTCCGTGGTCTGCGGTGGTCGAAGACGTTACTGCTGTGGACCAAACGACCTCATGCGAGGAACATCAGTAATGGGTCGCTCCTGTGATTGGCCCCGTGTCACCATGCGGCCATGAGCAACAAGGGAGAGGAGCCAGAGGAGGGCTCCGAGCCGGAGTCGGTTGATCCCTTTGGCTTGGCTCGCGCGTTCCAGCCGCTGACGGACTACTACCGCAGCATCTTTGCTGACCTCCTGCGGCCTATGGTCGAGACCTACATGTCAACGACCCGCATCGGCGAGACGATCGGTAGGCGGCTGGCCGAGGCAGCAGGCGTGAACGCGATGCTCCGCGAAACCTTTGAGCCTCTGCACGAGCACTTCCGGGAGTACTGGCGCGGCGTCTTCGAGACGCTTGGCTCTCTGAAGGACGCCATCTACCCTCCGAACCTCCGGGCCGCTACACCGTCGGTCGAGGAGTTCGAGCAGCTGCTGCTTGAAGAGGGCATACCTCTCATGTGGGTGCCTGGCCCGAAGATAGTACGCGCTCTCCTGGACGCGCCCGACGCCATAGGGCGCCGTCGGGCAATCGGGCGGCGGTGGAAGGGCATCGTCAGCGACTGTGAAGCTGTGATCGCAGACGTTGATCATCCTGATCTGAAGGACGCGCGAGGCTTCGGGCTCGACTGTGTGTCGGCACTGCGTGACGGTCACAGCAACCCGGCCCAGGCGCTCGCTGCCAATCTCCTGGACAGCCTGATGCGCGCTCACTTCGATGAGCCAGACAGAAGGAAGCTCACGTCCAATAAGAAGGGCAAGGCCAAGTTCGACCTCAATGACTACGAGGTGCGGGTGGCCCTTACATTCGCACCGGTCTGGTATGCGCACGCCGAGTACTGGCCGAAGAACGGTGACCCGATCCCGCATGTATTCGGCAGGCATCCCAGCGCACACGGTGTATCGCGCACGCAGTACTCGCGGATCAACGCCGTCTACGCACTTATGCTCGTCACCTCGGTGCTCAAGTTCTTCGATGTTGAGCTAGAGCGATAGGTAGCGATACCTCCGGGTGGCGACGATCATGACCGAAAAACCAGAGCGCCGGAGCGTGGGCGAAGCGCACCATGAGGGCGTGAAAGAACAGATTGCCGCTGATAATCAGCGTGCCTACGAGGGCCTTGAAGAGCTCGCCCAGCTCACCAGGGATGTTGCCCGGCTCGGCCCGGCCGAGGGGGACCGGCGCCCGTTCTACGTGGCTTGGGGTCTGCTCGCTGCTGCGGAGCGGCAGGCTGCTGCGATCGTACTTCTGCATCGCAAGGGCCTTGGACATGAAGCAGCACCTAACCGGCGTGCGCTGCTTGAGCACATGGCGCAGATCGAATGGCTGGCGGACGACGGGGCGGATGCCGTCGACGCCATGAATCGAGCCCTGCAGCAGTCGCAGAAGAAGTTGCGCGACGCCGCGGACGCGGCTGGCATGGCGTACGACCCCGAGATCGCGGACCTGGTGGCAGGGGCCGTGATCCCCTCCAACTCGGCGGAACAGTTCAACAACTTCACCCCGCTCTTCAAACGCCTGAGCGACGTCTTCCTGGCAGTTTGGAGGGCTGAGACCCAGCTTGCACACCCGACACTCACCGCCGCACAGTGCTTCTTCGATGACAGCGCACGCGACACAGTGACGCTGTACAGCGAGCCCGTGTACCGGCAGGGCGTCGAGAGCCCGATCGAGCGGTCCCCGTTCATCGCGTTCGTCGTGATGTGGTCGGCCATGCAGGCCTTCAACCAACTCCTTCCTGGCCAGCTCTGGAGCGACGAACTCCAGCAGATCGCAGCCGAAGGAGGCATCGACGACTCGTGGACGGCCTCCGTCCAGTAGTCCCTGCGATGCAAGCCCTCGGGAGGCAGTCACGGCAAGCTGGGCTGGTGCCGAAGGCCACCGAGTTCGGCCCCCAGATCGCCTCACGCGCCGGGGCGATCGGGGGCCTCTTCTCGTCTCACGCCTGTCTCACACGGCTCTCACGGACAGGGGGCGAGAGGGAGGCCGGGACGGTGATGCGCAAGGCTGCTCCCTGGGGCTCCACATGGACCACATGGAAGGCCAGGAAGCCCTTCATTGCACTACGGATCAGAAGGTTGCAGGTTCGAATCCTGCCGAGTGCACATCAGACCAGAGGCCCTGTGGAGAGATCCACGGGGCCTCTGGCGTTTGGCT
>NZ_MUNF01000226.1 GCF_002154555.1 Streptomyces murinus | reverse complement strand
GCTCGTGGCCAATACACCTAGCGCGCGGGCCGGTGGGCCGCGGAATATCGGGGAGCGGGGCCGGTCCCGCTCCCCGTACCCTCGTTCCATGGAGCAGGACCACCCTCTCGTCCGTGACCTCTACCCGGACCTCGTCACGGAGCTGACCGCCCTCCTCCAGGAGGAGGGTGAGCGCGAACTGGCCGTCTGCACCTGGGACCTGCGGCTGATCGCCGAGTGCGGCTGCGGCGCGGACGACTGCCAGAGCCTGCGCACCGCTCCGCATCCCTTGGACCAGCCCTACGGCCCCGGCCACCGCTGCGTCCCGCTGCCCACCGCCGAGGGCCTGCTGTGTCTGGACGTGGTCGACGGCCGCATCATGTACGTCGAGATCCTGCACCGGCCGCCGCTGCGGCGCCGCCCTTAGACCCCATCTCCCTTTGACTGCACGGCATTTGGGCGGACCGGGGGCAGCTGATCCGGGTGCCGTGTCACGTGAATCCGGGACCGGCAGATCGGGACTTATCTCCATCCCGTCCCGCGCCTAGCGTTGATCTCACCAACCAGTGGGATCAGTGCCGCACGTCCGGAAAGGCGTGGCGGTCGAGGGAGTCGACTTGGCCACTCACGTCACGGCCGAAGCATTCACCGAGCCGTCGGTCAGCGTTTTCCGCGCTTCGCGGGCTCAGCAACGGATGTATTTCCTCCAGGAGATGGAGGAGGGCAGGCCGACGTATCACATGCCGGTCTTCTGCGCGCTCGACGGCGCCGTGGACGCCGAGGTGCTCCGGGCATGCGCCCAGGGTCTACTGGACCGGCACGAGGCGCTGCGCACCCGGTTCGTGCTGGACGAAGGGGAGTTGACACAGCACATCGACGCCTCCGCGCGGCTCGACTGGTCGGTGGCGGAGGCGCACGGCGACGGTGACACCGAGCGCTGGATGGACGCCCAGCACCACAGGCCCTTCGACCTGGCGGCGGGTCCGCTCTTCCGGGCCGCGCTGCTGCGGCGGGAAAAGGGTGCCGTACTCGCCCTGGGAATGCACCACATCGTCGGTGACGGGTGGTCGGCGGGGCTGCTGCTCAGGGAGTTGCTCACCGATTACGCGGCCCGCACCGGCGTGCTGAAGACGCCCGAGGGCGGCGCATTCGAGCCGGCGGAGCCCGAGTTCCAGTACGCCGATTTCTCCGAATGGCAGGAGGAATGGCTGAGCGGTCCGGCCGCCGAGCGCCAGCTCGCCTACTGGGCCGATCAGTTGGGCGGCGAACTGCCGTCCTCGGGACTCCCGACGGACCGCCGCCTCATGGAGGGCCGCGCCACGGGACGGCAGCTCCCCGCCCGGGCGGCGGTCCGTCGGGAGTCCCGAGGACGGCAGTTCGCCGCCCAACTGATCGGCCCAGTAGGCGAGCTGGCGCTCGGCGGCCGGACCGCTCAGCCATTCCTCCTGCCATTCGGAGAAATCGGC
>NZ_MUNF01000225.1 GCF_002154555.1 Streptomyces murinus | reverse complement strand
TAGCGTTAGGGAAACGCCCGGTTACATTCCGAACCCGGAAGCTAAGCCTTTCAGCGCCGATGGTACTGCAGGGGGGACCCTGTGGGAGAGTAGGACGCCGCCGAACAATTTTTAGGGGAACCCCCGCACCATTGGTGCGGGGGTTTTCTGCGTTCCCGGACAATTTCAGAGGCAATATCCGGGACACGCAGTGTCCTCGGAAGAGTTCGGCACGTTATCAGCCCATGACGATGTCCCGTTATAAGTCCTCCGTCGAGCACCCCGGTGTCCTCGCGCTCAAAGAGCACATCGCGGCCGTCCGCACCGAGGTCACCGGTCACCCCCTCTACACGAGCTTCCGCAGCCGCCGGGACGTCGCGGTGTTCATGGAGCACCACGCCTTCGCCGTATGGGACTTCATGTCCTTGCTGAAGAGCCTCCAGCGGCAGCTGACCTGCACCAGCGTGCCGTGGGTGCCGCAGGGCCCGGTCGCCTCCCGCCGGCTGATCAACGAGATCACCCTGGTCGAGGAGAGCGACGAACTGGGCGAGGGATTCATCTCCCACTTCGAGCTGTACCGGGCCGCGATGGACGACGTCGGCGCCGACCCCGGACCGCTGGACGCCTTCCTCGACCTGATCCGCTCCGGCACCCCCGTCCCCAAGGCCCTCATGGCCGCGGAAGCACCGCTCCCGGTACGGGACTTCGTCGGTGCCACCTGGAACGTCATCGAGACCGCCCCGGTGCACGTCCAGGCCGCGGTGTTCGCCTTCGGACGCGAGGACCTGATCCCGGAGATGTTCGAACAGGTCGTCCGCATCGACGACCGCGACGGAAGCCTCGCCAAGTTCAAGAACTACCTCCACCGGCACATCGAGGTCGACGCCGACGAGCACACCCCCATGGCCATGCGCATGCTGGTCGACCTCTGCGGCGACGACAGCCGGAAATGGGAGCAGTGCACCCACGCGGTCCGCGAGGCGCTGGGCGACCGGGCCCGGTTCTGGGACGCCATCCTGCGGCAGCTCCGCGAAGGAGCCCTGGCCACCGGCTCTTAGGCTGGGGTCATGCGCTATGACCTGATCATCTTCGACAACGACGGCGTCCTGGTGGACAGCGAGCCGATCTCCAACCGTCACCTGGCGGCCTACCTCACCGAGCTGGGGATCGAGACGTCGTACGAGGACTCCCTGCGCGACTACATGGGCTCGGCGATGCACCGGGTGCACGATCTCGTCCTGGAGCGCACCGGACAGCGGCTGCCCGCCGACTTCGACGATGTCTTCCACGCGCGGGTCTTCGCCGCGTTCGAGCGGGAGTTGGGGCCCGTGCCGGGCGCCGCCGAGGTGCTGGAGAAGCTGGCCGCGGACGGGGTGCCGTACTGCGTGGCCTCCTCCGGTAGCCATCAGCGGATCAGGGTGGGGCACCGCACCACCGGGCTCGACCGGTGGTTCCGGGAGGAGCGGATCTTCAGTTCGCAGGACGTCGGCAAGGGCAAGCCCGCGCCCGACCTCTTCCTGTACGCGGCCGAGCGGATGGGCGTCGCCCCCGGCCGGTGCGCGGTCGTGGAGGACTCACCGCTGGGCGTCCAGGCGGCCGTGGCGGCCGGGATGGACGTGTACGGGTTCACCGCGATGACCCCGGCCGAGCGGCTCGCCGGAGCCACCCAACTGTTCGCGGACATGGGGGAGTTGCCCGACCTGCTGAAATGACCCGCGGTATGACCCGTGCCATCCGCCGGTGCCTGACATCTGTCATGCCGTCGTCCGGACGAACGTTTCTACCGGCGCACCCCCGCCGGACGGGAAGCTGAGGGCATGACGAAGAACACGGGGAACCACAGCCGGAACACGCAGCAGAACCCGAGCATGCTGGACAACCTCCGGCCGCTCATCATCGATGTGGCCGTGCCCATCGGGGCGTACTACGTCCTCAAGGACGGCCTCGGCACGAGCACCGTCGCGGCGCTCGCCTGGAGCAGTGTGGTCCCGGCGGTGCGCACCGTGTGGGGCCTGGTCCGCGAGCGCCGGGCCAACGCGCTGGCCTGCCTGATCCTGGTGGTCAACCTCGTCTCCCTGCTGGTGAGCACGCTCGCCGGGGACCCGCGGCTGATGCTCGCCAAGGACGGCGCGGTCAGCAGCACCGTCGGCATCGGCATCCTGCTCTCGGTCCGGCTCGGCCGGCCGATGATGACCACCGCGGTGATGCCCTTCCTGGTCAAGGGGGACGCGGTCAAGGAGGCCGCCTGGCAGCGGCTGACCGGCGGCACCTCGGTGCGGTCCGCGGACTTCCGGCGGCGGGAGCGGCTGTTCTCCCTCGTCTGGGGCGTGGCCCTGCTCGCCGAGTGCGTCGCCCGGGTCGTCGGCGCCTACACCGTCCCCGTGGACACCATGGTCTGGCTCGGCACCGTCGTCCTGATCGCCACGATGGTGGTCGCCTTCCGGGTCAGCGGGGTGCTGGCCGCGGGCCCGATGGAGCGGCTGCTGGAGGCGGAGGCCGCCGCCGGGACCGCCACCGTCGAAGCTGAAGGAAATTCACCTTTGGCGATGTCTACCCACAAGTAAGCCGGGGCCCTACGCTCGCCGCCATGACTGAACTGCTGCGGCGAGGCAGGGCCTCTTTGGCGTTCGCCTTCTTCGCCCAGGGCGCCGCCTTCGCCCTGCTGGTGACGCGCATCCCCGCCATCCAGGACCGGTACGGCATCTCCGATGCCC
>NZ_MUNF01000224.1:12146-12308 GCF_002154555.1 Streptomyces murinus | reverse complement strand
GTACGAACCCCAGCACCGCGTCCATCTCACCCCCCTCGACGGCGAACTCCGGCTCGAACCCGGCGGAGCGACACGCCGCGACGGTCAGCTCCCGCAGGTCGTACCCGTGCCGGAACATCACCAGACGCTCCCGCTCCAGGTCGGCGATGTGCACGATCCGCC
>NZ_MUNF01000224.1:0-12128 GCF_002154555.1 Streptomyces murinus | reverse complement strand
CAGCGGCAGCACGATCAGCGCGAGGTCCAGCGCGCCCCGGGCCAGCTCCCGCACCAGGTCATGGGAGCCGCCCTCCTCGATCATGAGCCGGATGCCCGGATAGCGGTCGTGGAAGGCGCGCAGCACATCCGGCAGCAGACCCGTGCACAGGCTCGGCGTCGCACCCAGCCGCACCCGGCCGCGGCGCAGCTGCACCAGCTCCTGCACCTCCTGCCGGGCGGTGTCCGCGTCGGCGAGGATCCGCCGGGCCAGCGGCAGCAGCGCCTCGCCCGCGTCGGTGAGCGTGATGTTGCCCCGCGCGCGCAGGAACAGATCCGCGCCCAGCTCCCGCTCCAGCGCCTTGATCTGCTGCGACAGCGACGGCTGGGCCACATGCACCAGCTCGGCGGCATGGGTGAAGTGCCGGGTCTCGGCGACGGCCACGAAATACTGGAGCTGCTGGAGCTGCATACAGCAACGATAGCCCCAGGCTATGGAAACGAGCCGCACCATGTCTTGGACCGATCGGGACGTTCGGCCCTAGCGTGCTGTTCCATGGCTCTGGCAACGCGGACGGACCGACGGCCGTCCATGGCGCGCACGATGTGGGACTCCTCCGTCGGCAAGAAGACGGTGATGGCCGTCAGCGGTCTGATCATGCTGCTCTACCTGGTGGTGCACATGATCGGAAACCTGAAGATCTACTTCGGGGCGGACGAGTTCAACCACTACGCCCACTGGCTGCGCACCGTCGGCGAACCCTTCATGCACTACGAGTGGACGCTCTGGATCGTCCGGGTCGTCCTCGTCGTCGCCGTGGTCGCCCACGCCACGTCCGCGTACCAGCTCAGCCGCCGCGACATCAGGGCACGGCCCAGCAAGTACGTCCACAGCAGGCCCCGGGCGAGCTACGCCACGCGCACCATGCGCTGGGGCGGGATCATCCTCGGCCTGTTCATCGTCTGGCACATCCTGGACCTGACCACCGGCACCGTGCACTCCGGCGGCTTCCAGCCCGGCCACCCGTACCAGAACGTCGTGGACACCTTCTCCACCTGGTACGGCGACGTGATCTACATCGTCGCGATGCTCGCGCTCGGCCTGCACATCCGGCACGGCTTCTGGAGCGCCGCGCAGACCCTCGGCGTCGGCAGCCGCGCCCGCGACCGCGCCCTGAAGACCACCGCGAACGTTCTCGCGCTACTGCTCACGGCCGGCTTCATCGCCGTACCCGTGGGCGTCATGACCGGAGTGGTGAGCTGACATGACCGACTACGTGAACTACTCGACCGGCGAACCCGTCGCCGACACCAAGGCCCCCGCGGGCCCGATCCACGAGCGCTGGGACACCCGCCGCTTCGAGGCCAAACTGGTCAACCCGGCCAACCGGCGCAAGCACACCGTCATCGTGGTCGGCACCGGCCTCGCCGGCGGCTCCGCGGGCGCCACCCTGGCCGAACAGGGCTACCACGTCGTCCAGTTCTGCTACCAGGACTCCCCGCGCCGCGCCCACTCCATCGCCGCGCAGGGCGGCATCAACGCGGCGAAGAACTACCGCAACGACGGCGACTCGATCCACCGGCTGTTCTACGACACCGTCAAGGGCGGCGACTTCCGGGCCCGCGAGTCCAACGTCGCCCGCCTGGCGCAGATCTCGGTGGAGATCATCGACCAGTGCGTGGCCCAGGGCGTGCCCTTCGCCCGTGAGTACGGCGGCCTGCTCGACACCCGCTCCTTCGGCGGCGTCCAGGTCTCCCGCACCTTCTACGCCCGCGGCCAGACGGGCCAGCAACTGCTCCTCGGCGCCTACCAGGCGCTGTCGCGGCAGATCGCCGCCGGGAACGTGGAGATGCATCCGCGCACCGAGATGCTGGACCTGATCGTGGTGGACGGGCGGGCGCGCGGCATCGTGGCCCGGGACCTGATCACGGGCCGTATCGACACGTACTTCGCGGACGCGGTCGTCCTCGCCTCCGGCGGCTACGGCAATGTCTTCTACCTGTCGACCAACGCCATGAACTCCAACGCGACCGCGATCTGGCGGGCGCACCGGCGCGGCGCCTACTTCGCCAACCCCTGCTTCACACAGATCCACCCGACGTGCATCCCGCGCACCGGCGACCACCAGTCCAAGCTCACCCTGATGAGCGAGTCGCTGCGCAACGACGGCCGGATCTGGGTGCCCAGGGCCAAGGGCGACGACCGCCCGCCGAACCGGATCCCCGAGGAGGAGCGCGACTACTACCTGGAGCGCATCTACCCCTCCTTCGGCAACCTGGTCCCGCGCGACATCGCCTCCCGCGCCGCGAAGAACGTCTGCGACGAGGGCAGGGGGGTCGGCCCCGGCGGCCAGGGCGTCTACCTGGACTTCGCCGACGCGATCCAGCGGATGGGCCGGAGCGCCGTGGAGGCCAAGTACGGCAACCTCTTCGACATGTACCAGCGGATCACCGACGAGGATCCGTACGAGGTGCCGATGCGGATCTACCCGGCCGTGCACTACACGATGGGCGGACTGTGGGTCGACTACGACCTCCAGACCACCGTCCCCGGCCTGTTCGCCATCGGCGAGGCCAACTTCTCCGACCACGGCGCGAACCGGCTCGGCGCCTCCGCCCTGATGCAGGGCCTGGCCGACGGCTACTTCGTGCTCCCGGCCACCATCAACGACTACCTGGCCCGCAACCCCCACCAGGACCCGGTCACCCCCGAACACCCCGCCGTACAGGAGGTGTTGGCGGAGACCGAGGACCGGCTGAATCTGCTGCTCGCCGTCGACGGCGACCGCACCCCGGACTCCTTCCACCGTGAACTCGGCGAGATCATGTGGGAGTTCTGCGGCATGGCCCGCACCGACGAGGGGCTGCGCAAGGCCCTGGAGCGCATCCCGCAGATCCGCGAGGAGTTCTGGCGGCGCATCAAGGTCCCCGGCACCGGCGAGGAGTTCAACCAGTCGCTGGAGAAGGCCAACCGCATCGTCGACTACCTCGAACTCGCCGAACTCATGTGTCTCGACGCACTGCACCGCGCCGAGTCCTGCGGCGGCCACTTCCGCGAGGAGTCCCAGACCCCGGACGGCGAAGCCGCCCGCAGGGACGAGGAGTTCGCCTACGCGGCCGCCTGGGAGTTCGCCGGTACGGGCTCCGCTCCCGTCCTGCACAAGGAAGACCTGGTCTTCGAGTACGTCCACCCCACCCAGCGGAGCTACGCATGAAGCTCACCCTGCGCGTCTGGCGGCAGCAGAACGCCGACGCCGACGGCACGATGTCCACCTACGAGGTGGACGGCATCTCGTCCGACATGTCCTTCCTGGAGATGCTGGACCTCCTCAACGAGCGGCTCATCCTCTCCGGCGAGGACCCGGTCGCCTTCGACCACGACTGCCGCGAGGGCATCTGCGGTGCCTGTTCCCTGGTGATCAACGGCGACGCGCACGGACCCGAGCGGACCACCACCTGCCAGCTGCACATGCGGTCCTTCGAGGACGGCGACACGATCGACATCGAGCCCTGGCGGGCCGCCGCGTTCCCGGTGATCAAGGACCTCGTGGTCGACCGGTCCGCGTTCGACCGGATCATCCAGGCCGGCGGCTATGTCACCGCGCCCACCGGATCCGCGCCCGAGGCGCATGCCACGGCGGTCCCGAAGGCGGACGCCGACTTCGCGTTCGAGCACGCCGAGTGCATCGGCTGCGGGGCCTGCGTGGCGGCGTGCCCCAACGGCGCGGCGATGCTGTTCACCTCGGCCAAGATCAACCATCTGAATGTGCTGCCACAGGGCGCGCCCGAGCGGGAGACCCGGGTGCTCGACATGGTGGCGCAGATGGACG
The DNA here is from genome assembly GCF_002154555.1 of Streptomyces murinus. Classification (GTDB taxonomy): domain Bacteria; phylum Actinomycetota; class Actinomycetes; order Streptomycetales; family Streptomycetaceae; genus Streptomyces; species Streptomyces murinus. The sequence continues at coordinate 8,320 of NZ_MUNF01000224.1, read as the reverse complement.
AGGAGGGCTTCGGCGGCTGCACCCTGACGGGGGAGTGCGCCACCGCCTGCCCCAAGGGCATTCCGCTGATGTCCATCACCGGAATGAACCGAGAGTGGCTGCGGGCCACCCGAAAGGCGGGCAAGCGGTAACGCCGCTCGCACACACAGCCGTTCGCCGACAGGGGCGAGCGGGCGGGGCCGGGAGAGTGGTGCTCACCCGGCCCCGTCTCGTGTTTCCCGCTGATCGCCGGAGGCCGCCTCCCCGTCCGGGCCCCCTCCGCCGAGGAAGCCGCCGTCTGCCGCGACCAGCCGGGCCAGGTTCTTACCACCGGCTCCTTCAACCTGGTCACCCCCACCGGGGAATGGGTGTGGAACGAGGGCACCCCCGCGGACATCCCGGTCGTGGACGGCGCCCGGCTCCTCGTCCTTGACCCGCCGCCGTACCAGCGGAGCCGGCCCGCCGGCCGCTTCTTCCCGCACATGAGCGGCGACCTCGTCCTGGAACGCGCCCTCGCGCCCGAGGCGGCCGCACGGCTGCTCGCCGACTGCGTGGCCGAGGAGTCGCCGGGCGAGTAGCCGTCCGGCGGCCCCGGCCGTTCAGCATTCCCACATCCGCTCTCCCGGCACCCGTCACGCGCCGGCCAACCGGCGTCGGAAGAACAGGAACGGCGGGCCGTGGACCACCGGTCCGCCGCCGCTGCCGCCGAACCGGCCCCGTGACCAGGAGAGAGCCATGACCGGCGTTTCCACCCTCGACCGTCCCCCGGGGCCCTTGGCACCCGCCCGCTACACCGTCGCGCTCGCCCGCGACGAGGACGATGTGCGGGCCGCGCAGCGGCTGCGGTACGACGTCTTCGCCGGGGAGATGGGCGCCGTGCTCGCCACCCCGCGGCCGGGCCACGACATCGACGCCTTCGACGCCCACTGCGACCATCTGCTGGTCCGCGACACGGTGACCGGGCAGGTCGTCGGCACCTACCGGCTGCTGCCGCCCGAGCGGGCCGCGGCCGCCGGACGGCTGTACTCCGAGGGCGAGTTCACGATCGACGCGCTCGACGCCATCCGGCCCGGCCTGGTCGAGGTCGGCCGCTCCTGTGTGCACCCCGACCACCGCGACGGCGCGGTCATCGGCCTGATCTGGGCCGGCATAGCCCGCTACATGACCGACCGCGGCCACGAGTGGCTGGCAGGATGCTGCTCGATTCCGCTCGCCGACGGCGGCGCCCTCGCCACCGCCACCTGGGACCGGGTGCGCGCCAAGCACCTGGCGCCCGAGGAGTTCCGGGTGCGACCGCTCACGCCCTGGACCCCGAACGCCGAGGCCCCCGCCGGGCGCACCGAACTGCCCGCCCTGCTGCGCGGCTACCTCCGCCTCGGCGCCTGGGTGTGCGGGGAGCCCGCGCACGATGCGGACTTCGGGGTCGCCGACCTGTATGTGCTGCTGTCGATGCGCCGGGTCAACCCGCGCTATCTGCGGCACTTCCTCTCCCTCGTGCCGGCCTGATGAGCGTCTGGCTGCCCACCGCGCCCTGCACCCCGGACGCCTGTGTGGAGCCGGCGCCCGCCGTCGTCGCCGCACCCCGGGCCGTGCTGCGGCTGGCCGCCGTCGCCGCCTTGGTGCTGGCCGGGATCGCCCTGTCCCCGCTCGGGCGGCGGATCCCCGCCGAATGGATCGGGCGCTGGTGCCGGGCCGTCGTACGGGCCATCGGGGTACGGGCGAGCATCACCGGCGCGGTCGCGCCGGACGGCGGGCTGCTGCTGGTCGCCAACCATGTGTCCTGGCTGGACATCCCGCTGCTGACCGCCGTACGGCCGGCCAGGATGCTCGGCAAGACGGAGATACGGCGGTGGCCGGTCGCGGGCGCGCTGGCCGCCCGGGGCGGGACCCTGTTCATCGAGCGGGACCGGCTGCGGGCCCTGCCCGGCACGGTCGCGGTGATCGCCGACGCCCTGCGCACCGGGTCCGCCGTGGCCGCGTTCCCGGAGGGCAGCACCTGGTGCGGGCGCGCCCACGGCCGCTTCCACCGGGCCGTCTTCCAGGCGGCGCTGGACGCGGGCGTGCCCGTGCAGCCGGTCTGTCTGCGGTACCGGCTTAAGGACGGCGGTACGGGCACCGCCGCGGCCTTCGTCGGCGAGGACACCCTGCTCGCCTCCCTGTGGCGGGTGGCCCGCACCCGGGGACTGGTCGCCGAGGTCCAGGTGCGCCCGCTGATCCCCCCGGACACCCACCCCGACCGCCGCGCCCTCGCCACCGCGGCCCAGCCGATCACCCCCGCCCCGACCTGGACCCACGCGGCCATGGTCAACGACCGGGGATGACCAGGAGGGGATGAGCAGGGGGGATGTCCAGGAGGGGATGACCAGGCAGGGGCAGCCCCTCGGGGGCGTCCCCTACGACATCACCCGGGCCAGATACGGCGCCGTCGCGCTGCCCTCCGCCCGGGCCACCCGCTGCGGCGGCCCCGCGGCGACGATGCGGCCGCCCCGGTCGCCGCCGCCCGGGCCGAGGTCGATGACCCAGTCGGCGGCGGCGACCACCGTCATGTCGTGCTCGACCACGACGACCGTGTGCCCGTCGTCGACCAGGCCGTGCAGCCGGTCCATCAGGACCTCGACATCGGCCGGGTGCAGCCCGGTGGTCGGCTCGTCCAGCAGATACAGGGTGTGGCCGCGGCGACCGCGCTGAAGCTCGCTGGCCAGCTTGATCCGCTGCGCCTCGCCGCCGGACAGCTCGGTCGCGGGCTGGCCGAGGCTCAGATAGCCGAGGCCCACGTCGAGCAGGGTGCCGAGGCTGCGAGCGGCGGCCGGGACGTCCGTGAAGAACTCCGCCGCCGCCTCCACCGTGAGGTCCAGCACCTCGGCGATGCTCCGCCCCCGGTACGTCACCTGGAGCGTGTCGGGGTTGTAGCGGGCGCCGCCGCAGTCCGGGCAGGGCGCGTACGTGCTCGGCAGGAACAGCAGCTCGACGCTGACGAACCCCTCGCCCTGGCAGGTCTCACAGCGGCCCCCGGCGACATTGAAGGAGAACCGCCCGACCCCGTACCCGCGCGCCCGCGCCTCGTCCGTCGCCGCGAACACCTTCCGCACCACGTCGAACAGCCCGGTGTACGTGGCCAGATTGGAGCGCGGGGTACGGCCGATCGGCTTCTGGTCGACCCGTACCAGCCGGTCGACGCCCTCCAGCTCCTGCGTCAACTCCCCGATCAGCGTGGACTTCCCGGATCCGGAGACCCCGGTGACGGCGGTGAACGCGCCCAGCGGGAACGCGGCCGTCACCTCGCGCAGGTTGTGCCGGGTCACCGGGCCGACCTTCAACCAGCCGCGCGGCTCCCGCACTTCACGCGGCGGTCCCGGTGCCTCGTCGAAGAGGAACGCGGCCGTCGCCGACTCCTCGACCGAGGCCAGTTCGGCGGGCGGCCCGCTGTACAGCACCCGCCCGCCGTGCTCGCCCGCGCCGGGCCCCACGTCCACCAGCCAGTCCGCGCCGCGTACCACCTCCAGATGGTGCTCCACGACGAACACCGAGTTCCCCGCCGCCTTCAGCCGGGCCAGCACGGTGAGCAGTGCCTCGGTGTCCGCCGGGTGCAGTCCCGCGGACGGCTCGTCCAGCACGTACACCACACCGAACAGTCCGGACCGCAACTGGGTGGCCAGCCGCAGCCGTTGCAGCTCGCCCGCCGAGAGGGTGGGCGTGGAGCGGTCCAGGCTCAGATAGCCGAGGCCGAGTTCGACCACCGGCGCGATCCGTGACTTCAGGTCCTCGGTGAGGACACGCGCCGTCTCCGACTCGCCGTCCAGCAGCCGGGCGAGGGACGTCAGGGGCAGCGACGCCAGCTCGGCGATGGTGCGGCCGCCGACGGTCACCGCCATCGCCTCGGGCCGCAGCCGGCTGCCCCCGCACCCCGCACAGGGCGCGCTGGTCAAAAAGCGCTCCGCCTTGGTGCGCAGGGTCGGCGACTTGGTGTCGGCGAACGTCTTGAGCACATACCGGCGGGCGCTCATGTACGTGCCCTGGTACGGACGTTGGATGCGCTCCGCGTCCCGCACCGGATGCACCGTGACGACCGGCTGCTCGTCCGTGAACAGGATCCAGTGCCGCTGCTCGGCGGGCAGTTCACGCCAGGGGACGTCCACGTCGTAGCCGAGCGCGTCCAGGATGTCCCGCAGGTTCTTGCCCTGCCAGGCACCCGGCCACGCGGCGATCGCGCCCTCACGCACCGACAGCGAGTCATCCGGCACCAGCAACTCCTCGCTGGTGTCGTGCACCTGCCCCAGACCGTGGCACCGGGGGCAGGCGCCCGCCGCCGTGTTCGGCGAGAACGCGTCGGAATCCAGGCGCTCCGCGCCCGGCGGGTACTCCCCGGCCCGCGAGAACAGCATGCGCAGGGAGTTGGAGAGATTGGTGACCGTGCCCACCGAGGAGCGCGAGGTGGGGGCCGCCCGGCGCTGCTGGAGCGAGACCGCGGGCGGCAGCCCGGTGATCTCACCGACCTTGGGCGCGCCGACCTGGTGGATCAGCCGGCGGGCGTACGGCGCGACCGACTCGAAGTAACGGCGCTGGGCCTCGGCGTAGATGGTGCCGAACGCCAGGGACGACTTCCCCGAGCCGGACACCCCGGTGAACACGGCCAGTACGTCACGCGGGACATCCACGTCGACGCCCCGGAGATTGTGCTCACGGGCGCCGCGCACGCGGACGTAGGGATCATGGGGGCTGTGGTGCATGGAAGACACACCCTATCCGCCCCCGCACGCTAGGTTCGCGGAGGGTTGCCCGGGTCCTGCCGGGTGCCGAACTCGTCCCGCGCCTTGTCCTGAGCGGTGTCGACCTGCTTCTGGTACTTGTCGCCGGTGCGCTGGTCGATGTAGTCGCCGCCCTTGTCGATGCCCTTGTCGGCCTGACTTTCGTGGCCCTTGATCATGCCCTTGAGCTTGTCCATGAAGGACATGGCGGTCCTCCTCCTCGGCGTACGTCCTTGCCCTCCCAGGGTCACCGGCGCGGGCCCGCCTCGCATCTCGGGGCGCCGCCCCCGGGGTCAGGGAGCGGGAGCGAAGAGCGCGGCCAGTGCCCGGTAGGAGTCCAGCAGCGCCGTACGGTCGTAGCCGCTGGTGGTGACCAGGACCTCCGCCGCGCCGGTCTCCTTCAGCACCCCCTCCAGCTCGTGCGCGACCTGGTCCGGCGTGCCCGCGAGCTGCCCGGCGAGCTGGGCGTCGTACGCCGCCCGCTCCCGCGCGGTCAGCGAGCGGGCCTCGGTCTCCTCGGCCGGGGCGAGCGGTGGAAAGGTGCCGTGCGTGCGGGCGTACGCCATCGACCACGCCTCCGGGACCAGCAGCCGTCGCGCCGCCTCCTCGGTGCCGGCGACCGCGACCGTCCCGGAGATCACCACATACGGCTCGGCCGCCCAGGGGGAGGGGCGGAACGCGGCGCGGTAGCGCTCGACACCGCGCAGCAGCCGCTCCCGGCCACGCAGATCCCCGATGACCAGGGGCAGTCCGGCCCGCGCCGCGATCTCCGCGCCCTCGCCGAGGGCCAGCACGAACGGCGGCACCCGCAGACCGTCCGCGGGCCGGGCGCGCACTCCCGTAGGGGACGCCCCGGAGAACCAGCCGAGCAGCTCGTCGAGCTGGGCCCCGAAGTCCTCGGCGTCCTCCTTGTCCCGGCCGAGCGCCCGGCGCACCCCGTCCGTGAAGCCCACCGAACGCCCGAGACCCATGTCGATCCGCCCCGGGAACAGCGACTCCAGCACCCCGAACTGCTCGGCGACGACCAGCGGCCGGTGGTTGGGCAGCATCACCCCGCCGGTGCCCACCCGGATCGTCCGGGTGGCGGCGGCCACTGCGGCGGCCAGCACGGTCGGCGCGGAACCGGCGACTCCGGGCACACCGTGGTGCTCGGACACCCAGAACCGGTGGTAGCCGAGCGCCTCCGCCTGCCGCGCCAGCGCCACGGTGTCCCGCAGCGCCTCGGCGGGCGGGTGCCCCTGCCGGATGCGCGAACGGTCGAGGACGGAGAACCGGGTCCGGGCGATCACTGAACTGCTCACGTACGGTTCAACGCGCTGACCGCCCGCGGATTCCCGCAGGTGGCTAAGGTCTTGGTGTGAGCGACAACAGCGCACGGCCGATCGCCGTGTTCGACCTCGACAACACCCTGGCGGACACCGCCCACCGGCAGCACTTCCTCCAGCGGCGGCCCAAGGACTGGGACGGGTTCTTCGGTGCCGCGCCCGCGGATCCGCCGCTCGCCGAGGGCGTCGAGCTGGCCCGGCGCAGCGCGCGGGACTGCGAGGTCGTCTATCTGACCGGCCGTCCGGAGCGGTACCGGCGCGACACCCTGGACTGGCTCGCCGCGCATGAACTGCCCGCGGGAGACCTGTACATGCGGGGCGACGCGGACCGCAGGCCCGCCCGGTTCACCAAGCTGGCGACCCTGCGCCGGCTCGCCCGGAGCCGGGAGGTGCGCTTCCTCGTGGACGACGACGCAGTGGTGTGCGACGACGCCGAACGCGCCGGATTCACCGTGGTGCGGGCCCGCTGGGCCGAGGACTCCGCCGCGCTGCGCGAGGCCCAGGAGAAGGAGGGCCGTACCTGAGGCGGGAGGGTCAGTCGCCGTCCTCGATGCGGAAGCCCACCTTCAGGCCCACCTGGTAGTGCTCGATCCGCCCGTCCTCGATCTGGCCGCGGACCTGCGTCACCTCGAACCAGTCCAGGTTGCGCAGCGTCTGGCCGGCGCGGGTGATGCCGTTGCGGATGGCCTGGTCGAGGCCCTCGTGCGAGGTGCCGACGATCTCGGTGACCCGGTAGGTGTGGTCCGTCATCGGGGGCTCCTTGGGCCGGGGACACGTCGTACTCCACGGTGCCGCATCCCGGCCCGCTCCGCACGGCGTGGCGACCGTGACCTCGCGTAATCACCGATACCCCTTGACCTCGGCATTGGTCCATACCAAAATCCAGCCACACCCGTACGAGCCTGTGCGCTCGTCCCCCCACGTCGGGTCTTCACCCCTGTGCGCATGCGCCATGCCAGACAGAACAGGACCCCCCGTGAGACGTCGTCTGCTCGCCCTCGGCTGTGTCACCGGCTGCCTCGTCAGCGGCTGCGGGATGCTCCCCGGCACCCATCAGCGCGAGACCGTCACCGTGTGGCTGATGAAAGACAGCGCCTCGGCGGACTTCCTCGACCGCTTCACCAAGGACTTTGAGCACACCCATCCGGACCTGCGCCTGGACATCCGCGTCCAGGACTGGACCGGCATCGTGGCGAAGGTCCGCAAGGCGCTCGCGCAGACCTCCGGCGACGCCCCCGACGTGATCGAGGTCGGCAACACCCAGGTGCCGCTGTACGCCGACGGCGGCCGACTCGCCGACCTGACCCTGGAGTCGATGCGCGACTGGGGCAAGGACAAGTGGCTGCCCGGCCTCGCCGAACCCGGCAAGGACGGCAGCTCCCAGTACGGCATCCCCTGGTACGCCGCCAACCGCGTCGTCATCTACCGCAAGGACCTGTTCGCGCAGGCCGGCATCGCCCGGCCGCCGCGCACCCGCGCCGAATGGCTCGCCGACACCGAGAAGCTCGACTCCGGCCCGAACCAGGGGATCTACCTCGCCGGACAGGACTGGTACACACTCTCCGGTTTCATCTGGGACGAGGGCGGCGACCTCGCCCGCAAGGTCGGCGACTACCAGTGGAAGGGCGCCCTGGACACCCCTGCCGCGATGCGCGGCATGGACTTCTACCGGCAGCTCCAGTCGCTGGGCGACGGACCCAAGGGCGCCGACGAGGAACACCCGCCCCAGGCCGGGGTGTTCGCCGGCGGCAAGGTGGCGCAGATCGTCGCCGTACCGGGACTCGCCCAGGCGATCGTCAAGCAGAACCCGCAACTCAAGGGAAAACTGGGCTACTTCCCGGTGCCCGGACCGAACGCGTCCCGGCCCGGCGCGGTGTTCACCGGCGGTTCCGACCTCGTCGTCCCGCAGAACACCAAGGACCAGTTCGCGGCGACCGCCGTGGTCGGAGCGCTCACCGGCGCCAAATGGGACACCGAACTCGCCCGCACCATGAACTACGTGCCCAACAAGACCACATTGGCCACCGCCGTCTCAGGCGAGGAAGGGGTCGCCGCCATGGCCGCGGGCGCGGCACACGGCAGGGCGACCCCCAACACCCCTCAGTGGGCGGACGTCGAGGCCGACAACCCGATCAAGCAGTACATGACCCGGGTGCTGAACGGGTCCGACCCGGCGACGGAGGCCCGCCGGGCGTCACAGAAGATCACCGAGGAACTCACCCCGAACCTCTGATCCGCTCACCCTGCCCTGCCCTGCCTCGCTCGCCGGGC
>NZ_MUNF01000223.1 GCF_002154555.1 Streptomyces murinus | reverse complement strand
ACAGGATCAAACTCTCCGTGAATGTTTACTCGGCCGAAAAATAATTCAGCCGGTGCACACGTTGGAGAGCGGAACGGTCGGAGGAATAGTCCGACCGTTCACAGCGTCCTCGCTGTGTTTATTTCAAAGGAACCACGTCCCGGTCGTGATGACCGGAGACGGGGTATCAACATATCTGGCGTTGACTTTTGGCACGCTGTTGAGTTCTCAAGGAACGGTCGCTTCCTTTGTACTCACCCTCTCGGGCTTTCCTCCGGGCTTCCCTTCGGTGTTTCCGACTCTATCAGATCTTTCCGATCCGATTTCCTCGGTGCTTTCCAGGTTCTCGCTCTCGCGTTTCCCTTGCGGCGAACCAAACTTTATCAGAAGTTCTCGGGGGGTCTGACCGCCCTCCGGGGCCCGCCCTCCGGTGCCCACCGGGGCTGGAGCCGGCCCGGGCCCCCGTGATGGAGTGGCCGCGCCGGAGGAGGGGGTTCATATGTGTGTCTCGTCGAGCGAGGCCGCGTTCTCGGGGACGGTGCTCTACTGCGGGCGGCAGCGGCATCCCGAGCACGGGCTGATCCATGTGGTCGGGTACCAGAACACCGTCGTGAATCTGGCGGACGGGCCGAACGCCATGCTGCTTCATCTGCCCACCCGCCGGCTCAGGCCGGAGCAGTTCCTCGCGGTCGGCGGGGACGGCGACGTGCTGGGGCGGATGGTCGACGCCGTCACGGCATCGGAGGCCGTGCGCGGCGGCATCGACTGGATGGGCGCCGAGGACGAGCCGGTCGTGCGGGTGTTTGAGCATGACATCTATACCGTCCTGCTCGCCGACGACCCCACGCTCATCCCCACCGCGCTGCATCGCGTGCCCTGGAAGCGCAGGCCGCGGATCAAGCCGGAGCTGCTCCTCTTCTACGCGGAGCACTTCCCGGCGCACGCGGTGGCGCTGTGCTGCTTCGACAACGCCGATGCGCGGCGGGCCAAGCCGCTGCTCCTCTGGTACCCGCCGAACGACCCCGACCAGCTGGTCGTACCGGCGCTCGACAGCCACAGCGGAGGAGCGCCGGAGCTGGATGCCGTCGTACCGGTCGATCACTGGGTGCTGTTCTCCAGTGATGAGGCGGGAGACGAGTGGGGCGCGGCCGTCGAGTATCCGAGGCGGATGCGGCACGGGCTGCGGGGGTTTCTGCCCGACCGGGTCGTGGGGCGGTACTACGGCGGAGGGGAGACGTTGGGCAACGGGGATTTCGGGATCGGGCACCGGGAGCTGCTCGCCGGGGAGCTCGACCGGATCGAGCGGCGCGGGCCGTAGCGGGGCATGGATCGCAGGCCGTAGCCGGGCATGGATGAGGGAGCCGGCTCGCGGGGAGCCGGCTCGTGGAGAGCGAGGGGTCGGTCAGTCGCCGTCTTCGAAGTAGGCGTCCAGGACCGCGTCCAGCTGGTCGTCCCATTCCTTGAAGCGGGAGCGGGACGCGGCCTCGATCTCGATCGGGTACCAGCGGCGGTCCGGGGTGTGCACCGTGATGGTGTAGCGCTTGCCGAAGCGGGGGGACTCCGACTCCACCGCGGCGATCTCGGCCCACTGGAACTCGCAGGCCTCCTCGTCCAGGCTGAGGCGGACGCCCTTGTGGTCGGCCACTATCCGGGCGCGGCGGTCGGCGGCCTCGAAGACCGGGCCGTCGGCGGGTGCCGCGGGCTCGTCCTCGTCCGTGTCGCCTTCCTCGGCCTTCTCGGTGGCCTTCGGATCCGCGGATTCGCCGGACTCCGACGGCTCTGCGGACTCGTCCGGCGCCTCGGCCTCCGGTTCCTTCGGCTCTCCCGGCTCCTCCTGCTTCGCCAAGGGCGTCGCCGGGGCCGTGATGCCCGGGATGAAGGCCGGGTCGAAGCCGGCGCCCGCCACGGGCTCGGCCTTCACCGCTTCCGCCTTCAACGCTTCGGTGTTCAACGGATTGCTGCCTGATCCTATGCGCTGCTCCACGGCGGCAGTATGGACGACTTCCCTGTGCCGGAACCAGTCAGCCCGCGCGTCGCGCCGGCAACTTACGCCGCTCCAGGGGAATCGAGCACGGCGAGCGCGTCGATCTCGATCAGCAGACCGGGCGGAAGGCCGACGTAGACCGTCGTACGGGCGGCGGGCGGCTGGGTGAGGGCCTGGGCCTCGAAGTAGGCGTTGTAGAGGTCGTTCATCTCGGCGAAGTGGTCCACGTCCGTGAGGTAGACGCGGAGCATCATCACGTCGTCCCAGCCGGCGCCGCCCTCCTCCAGGATCGACCTGACGTTGTCGAGGGTCTGGAGCGTCTGCTCTCGCAGGGTGGGGCCGACCGGGGTCGGGGGCTTGCCCTCCTCGGCGGGCAGGAAGCCGACCTGGCCGGCGACCTGGAGGATGTTGCCCTTGCGCACCCCGTGCGAGAACTTCGCGGGCGGGGTGGTGTGGGTCTTCGGGGTCAGGGCGATCTTTTCCATCGGGCCGGTCCTTTAGGGAGGTTACGAGCGGTACGGGTGTTACGGGTGTTCCGTCACCGGTGTTCTACCGGAGTACTCCGCGCTGATCGCATCGGCCGTGCGGCGGACCAGTGGGAGGAGGGCGAGGAGTTCGTCGGCCGTGACGACCACGTTCGGGGCGGACACCGACATCGCGGCGGCCACCCGGCCCTCGGCGCCGCGGATGGGGGCGGCGACGCAGTTGATGGACTCCTCGTGGCCGCCGAGGTCGGTGGCCCAGCCCTGTTCACGGACCTTGGCCAGTTCCCGGAGGTAGGCGTCGGCGTTCGGGGTCGAACGGGGGGTGTACGAGGGGTAGTCGAGCTTCTCCGCGACGGCGCGGCGTTCGGGTTCGGAGAGGTCGGCGAGGAGGAGCTTCGCGACGGCGGCCACGGTGAGGGCGACCGGCCTGCCGATGCGGGAGTACATGCGCACCGGGTAGCGGCTGTCGACCTTGTCGATGTAGAGGACCTCGGGGTCGTCGTACACGGCGAGGTGGACGGTGTGGCCGCACTGTTCGTTCAGGCGTACGAGGTGGGGGTGGGCGATCTCGCGGACGTCCAGGTTCTCCATCGCCTCCTGGGCGAGGGCGAAGAGGCGGGCGCCGAGGCGGTAACGGTGGTCGGACTGGCGGTAGACCAGGCCGTGTTCGTGCAGGGTGCGCAGGAGCCGCAGGGCGGTGGACTTGTGGACGCCGAGGCGGTCGGCGACCCGGCCGAGGTCGGCGGGGCCCTCGGCGAGCAGCGGCAGGATGCTCAGGGCGCGGTCGACGGTCTGACTCATGGGGTGTTGGCCTCCTCGGGGGCCCGCGCCCACGCCGACCACCTCGTGGCCCTGGACGACGCCGCATGGGGAAGACTGCGACTCGCCCCCGGCTGGACGCAGACCGCGCGGGCCCCCGAGGAGGCC
>NZ_MUNF01000222.1 GCF_002154555.1 Streptomyces murinus | reverse complement strand
AGGACGCCCTGGTCGGCCTGGCCGAGGCCCACCCGGACGTGGCGATGCCCGGCCGCACCCATCTCCAGCACGCCCAGCCGGTGCTCTTCGCCCACCATGTGCTCGCCCATGTCCAGTCCCTGTCCCGGGACGCGGAGCGGCTGCGCCAGTGGGACGAGCGCACCGCGGTGTCGCCGTACGGCTCCGGCGCCCTGGCCGGCTCCTCGCTCGGCCTGGACCCGGAGGCGGTGGCCGCTGACCTCGGGTTCGAGCACGGCAGCGCCGCCAACTCCATCGACGGCACGGCCTCCCGTGACTTCGTCGCGGAGTTCGCCTTCATCGCCGCGATGATCGGCGTGAACCTCTCCCGGATCGCCGAGGAGATCATCATCTGGAACACGAAGGAGTTCTCCTTCGTCACCCTCCATGACGCGTTCTCCACCGGCTCCTCGATCATGCCGCAGAAGAAGAACCCGGACATCGCGGAGCTGGCCCGGGGCAAGTCCGGCCGCCTGATCGGCAATCTGACCGGTCTGCTGGCCACGCTCAAGGCGCTGCCCCTCGCCTACAACCGCGATCTCCAGGAGGACAAGGAGCCGGTCTTCGACTCCTGCGACCAGCTGGAGATCCTGCTGCCCGCCTTCACCGGCATGATGGCCACCCTCACCGTGCACCGCGAGCGCATGGAGGAGCTGGCCCCGGCCGGCTTCTCCCTCGCCACCGACATCGCCGAGTGGCTGGTCCGCCAGGGCGTCCCCTTCCGGGTGGCGCACGAGGTCGCGGGGGAGTGCGTCAAGGCCGCCGAGGCCGAGGGCAAGGAACTGGACGAGCTGACGGACGAGCAGTTCGCCAAGATCTCCGCCCACCTCACCCCCGAGGTCCGCACCGTCCTGAACGTCCCCGGCGCCCTGGCCTCCCGCAACGGCCGCGGCGGCACCGCCNNGCCGCGTGGGCGCGAGCAACCCGGACGCACTCGCACTCGCGCACCCACCGCACGAGCCACGCTCCTGGGCGGAGCCTCTCGCGGGTTACGTTGGTCGTGAACCGGAAGCGAACCGGAACCGACCGAACCGGAGCCCGCGATGCCCTTCGCCCGCCTCGCCCACGCGACCACCCCGACCTGCCACCTCGGACTCGGTCTCGCCGCCGTCGGTCGCCCCGGC
>NZ_MUNF01000221.1 GCF_002154555.1 Streptomyces murinus | reverse complement strand
CCGAAGCTGATGCCGCCCTTCCACAGGACCACCGCCAGCGGCACGTTGCCGATGGAGCAGACGAACGTGGCGACGGCGACGACGGGGCCGATCAGCGGGCCGATCAGCTTGGCCGCGAGGGGGTGGCCGGCCAGGAAGAAGGTGTGCCAGAAGTCGTCGGGCACCCAGGCGGCGATGGCACCGGCGATCAGCAGCCCCGCCACCAGGTCGCGCAGGATCGCGGCCCACTCCATGACGAAGATGTGCGACACGGAGGTGAGCCCGGCGCGCGAGAGCAGCCGGCGCACGAAGCCGCCCTCGCCCCGCACCGACATGTCCATCGCCGCGTGGCCCTCCATCGACCCGGCGACCCCGCGCTCGGCCTGCTCCCGGGCGCCGCGCAGCAGACGTTCGCGCAGGAACACGCGGAACAGCACCGCGAGTACGACGATCATGATCGGGCCGCCGACGAACTCCGCCGCGGTGAACTGCCAGCCCATCAATAGGGCGAGGATCACGCCCAGTTCGATGACGAGATTGGTCGAGGCGATCTCGAAGGCCATCGCCGCCGTGAAGTTCGCGCCCTTGCGGAACAGGGAGCGGGCGAGGGCGACGGCGGCGTAGGAGCAGGAGGACGACGCGGCGCCGAGACCCGCGGAGAGGGCGAGCGTGCGCGGGCGGTCGTCGCCGAGCAGCCGTACGACCGTCTCGCGGCGCACCACCGCCTGGACGACGGCCGAGAGGGTGAAGCCGAGGATCAGTGCCCAGGTGATCTCCCAGGTCATCGATCCGGTGATGGACAACGCGTGCCCGATCGCGTGCATGCAGCGCACTCCCTTCACGGTGGTGCGGTTCCGCCACTCGGCCGAGAGTACCCCTACGGGGTATCGCGAAACGCGGCAAAGGCCCCGTTCGGTGATCGGTATCCTCCCCGCATGGATATCCGTGTGGAGGTCGTTCGGGAGCCGTCCCAGGATTTGGTCGACGCCTTCGGGAGGCTGCTTCCGCAGCTGTCCTCGGCCGCCGTGCCCCTGGACCGCGCCGCGATCGACCGGCTGGTGGCCTGTGACACCAACACGGTGCTGGTCGCCCGCACCCCCGAGGCGATCGTCGGCACCCTGGTCCTGGTGCTGCTGCCCCTGCCGTCCGGGCTGCGCGGCCGGATCGAGGACGTGGTGGTCGACGGCGCGGCGCGCGGCCGGGGTGTCGCGGGGCTGCTGATCGAGGAGGCGGTACGGCTCGCCCGTAAGGCGGGCGCGCGCACGCTCGACCTCACCTCCCGCCCGGACCGCGCCTCCGCGAACCGGCTCTACGAGCGGATCGGCTTCCGGGCGCGGGAGTCCACGGTGTTCCGGCTCAGCGAGTAGGCGTCCGCCGCCTCGGGGTGAACAGCCGCGCCGCTTCAGGGAGTCGGCGTCCGCCGCTTCACCGCGAACAACCGCGCCGCTTCAGGGAGTCGGCACGATCCGGCGCGGCGCCGCGCGGGTTCGTGCGGGGCGACGGCAGTCGCCCCGCAGGGTACGCCGGGGATCGGATCAGGGTTCAGGAGGGCTGCGAGGTCAGCAGTGGACGCAGGGCGCCCGTGCGCAGCCGTTCCACCAGCGGTGGGGCGATCCGGCGCAGCACCAGGACGGTGACGAGCGAGACGACGCTGCCGACCAGGGCGCCCACGGCGACGTCGTGCGGGTAGTGGGCGCCGACGTACACCCGGGAGGCGCCCATCGCGATCGCGGTGACCAGGGCGAGGGTGCCGAGGCGGCGGCTGATCAGCAGGAGGGCCACCGTGAAGGCGAAGGCGACGGTGGTGTGGTTGCTGGGGAAGGCGTAGTCGTCCGGCGCGGGGCACGCCTCCAGGAGGAAGTCGTGGGGGAGCGCGCGGCACGGCCGGGGCTCGTCGAAGACGTCCTTGATCCCGCTGTTGACCACGTAGGCGAGGACGACGGCGACCGGCGTCGCCAGCACGGCGGCCATCGCGGTGCTGCCCTGTCCTCTGGCCCGCCACCATGCCACCAGCAGATACACCGCGAACAGGCCGATGCCGAAGGCGCTGAACACCGACACCGGTTCGTTCAGCCAGTGCGTGTGCCGGGCGAAGTCGGTGACGTCGGTGTACAGACCGCCGTCTATCGCCGCGCCGTCGAGCGCCTGGGTGGTCGGGGAGGAAGTCGTCATCAGATGGGTCTCCGGGGCCGTGCTGCGTGTGCCGCGGGCTCCGGGAAACGGGCGCGGGCACCGATCGGACGTACGGATGAAGCGCGGACGTCTCAGAGGTAAACGTCTACAAGTGTGTAGACGATATCAGGTTACGGCGCGGGGTGCCGACCCGCCCGCGACGCGGGATGCCGACCCACCCGTGCCGCCCCGACTGACCCGAACGGCCCCGCCCTGCTCGCGCCCGCGTGCACGGGGCGGTGCGCTGGTGATCTGCAGGGCGATCCGCACGGCGAGGAGGTGCCAGTGACGAACGGTGCGACCCCCGACCACCCCGACGGCCCGGACCGCTCCGACCGCCCTGGCGACCCCGACCGGCCCGGTGGCCCCGAGCGGCCCGGCGAACCAGGTCGGCCACGCGACCCCGACCGACCGGAGCGCGCGGACCAGCCGGAACGGCACGACCGACCCGACCACCACTCGGACCGGCCCGACCGCCCCGGCCACTCCGAGCTGGACGACCTCCGCTCCCGGCTCGCCGCCCTCGAAGCGGAGCGGCACGCGCGTCACGGCGGAGCGGCGCGGCCCCGGCGGCGGCCCGTCTCCGCGCTCGCCGCCGTGCTCCTCGTCATCGGCTGCCTCCTCGCCCCGCTCGCCGTCGTCGCCACCTGGGCCGCCGACCTGGTCGGCGACACCGACCGCTATGTCGCGACCGTCGCCCCACTCGCCGGGAACCCCGCCGTGCAGGACGCCGTCGCGAACCGGGCCACGGACGCGCTGATGGACCGGGTCAACCTGCCCACGCTGCTCTCCGACGTGGCGCCCAAGGACCGGCCCCTGCTGGAGAGGGCGCTGGGCGGGCTCGGCGGGGGGCTGGAGAACGCCGTACGGGGGTTCGTGCACGACCAGGCCCGCAAGGCCGTCGCGTCCTCGGCCTTCGCCACGGTCTGGACCGACGCCAACCGCCGGATCCACGCCTCCCTCGACAAGGCGCTGACCGGCACCGGTGGCGGCGCGGTGCAGCTGAAGGACGACACCGTCACCCTCGATCTCGCCCCGCTGATCGAGGACGTGAAGAAGCGCATGGTCGGCGCGGGGATGACCTTCGCGAGCCATATCCCGGCCATCCACGCCCAGTTCACGCTTCTGGAGTCCCAGCAGATCGGCAAGGTGAAGACGTACGTACGGCTGCTGCGGATCGCCGGCAACTGGCTGCCGGTGCTCGCCGTCCTGCTGATCGCCGCCGGTGTCCTGCTGTCGCTGCGCCGCCGTCGCGCCCTCGTCGCGGGCTGCCTCGGCGCGGCCGTCGCCACCGCCGTGCTCGGCATCGGGCTGCGCGTCTTCCGCGTGTTCTACCTGGACCGGCTGCCCGCCGATGTCTCCCCGGGCGCGGCCGGCGCGGTCTACGACACCCTGACCCGCTTCCTGGAGACCGCGGTACGGATGGTGATCGTGCTCGGCGTGGTGATCGCGCTGGGCGCCTGGCTCAGCGGGCCCGGGCGGCGGGCCGGACTGGTGCGGGGCCTGTGGACCGACGGCATCGGCGCGGCCCGCGGCACCGCCGACCACGCGGGCCTGCGCACCGGCCCGGTCGGCCCCTTCGTACGCCGGCACCGCGCCTGGTTCACCTGGATCCTGGTCGCCGTGGCGGTGCTGGTCTGCCTGCTGTGGCCGTACCCCACCGGCTGGGTGGTCCTCGGGATCGCCCTGTGCCTGCTGTTCGTCCTGGCGGTGGTGGAGTTCCTGGCGGCGGAGCCCTCCTCGCGGCCCCTGCGCGAGGGCCACGCGCCGCGTTCCTGATCCATCGGCTTTCCGCCCGCGCGATAGCTTTCCGACTCCGTCCGGACCCCGTTCCCGTGCGACGGGACTCCCGTCCCCGTGAGACCGGAGAGCCGACCGTGCCGCCCATGCCACCCGTGCTGCCCCTGCCGTCCCTGCCCCTCAAGCCCCGAGGGGTGTCCTACCTCGCCGTCGCCGACGCGCTGCGGGCGCGGATCCTCGCGGGCGAGTGGCAGATCGGCGGGCGGCTGCCGTCCCGGGCGCGGCTCGCGGAGGAGTACGGGGTCGGGCGCAATGTGGCCCAGCGGGCGGTGGACTGGCTGATCGCCGAGGGACTGCTCGAAGGGCGCGCGGGGTCGGGGACGTACGGGCGCCGCGCGAGCGGCTGCCGATGATCCGGGCGCGCCGGCACGGGGGCCTCGGGCACCCGGCCACCGGAGTCGCCGAGCGCGGCCGGGCGGGCACGTGGGACGTCCACTCCCGGGTGGGCTTCCCCGCGCCCGCGGCGATCGCCGAGCGGCTCGCCATCGCGCCCGGCGACCCCCGCGTCAGCACGCACTA
This sequence comes from Streptomyces murinus, assembly GCF_002154555.1. Taxonomy (GTDB): domain Bacteria; phylum Actinomycetota; class Actinomycetes; order Streptomycetales; family Streptomycetaceae; genus Streptomyces; species Streptomyces murinus. The sequence continues at coordinate 8,054 of NZ_MUNF01000221.1, read as the reverse complement.
CGAGTTCCTCGCCGACGGTCAGCCCGTCCAACTCTCGCAAGTCCCTCACCCCGGACCGGCTGCTCGGCCGGATGAACGCGACCGCCCGGTTCGTCTCCTGGGGCGGGCTCCCGCTCGGCGGACTGCTGGGCGGCGCCGCGGGCACCGCGTTCGGGGCACCGGCCACCCTGCTGATCGCCGCGGCCGGCATGACGCTGAGCTTCCTCCCCGCCTTCCGCTCCCCGCTGCGCACAGCCGACCGAGGAAGATCGCGGATCTACAAGCCGAGTTGACGCCACTGGACGCCGACTTGTCCAGACACCCTCTCTCTTCTGTCTGTCCATGGGCCGCTTCGGCGACGTTCTTCCAGGCGTACCCGCGCACCCCTAGTCTCCCGCTGTCATGTACGCGCCCCGTTTCCGGTCAGGGGCTCACTTCCAGCAGGAGAGCGCATGGTCTCGCGTCGTACCGCTACCGCCCTCACCGCCACCGCGGCCGCCACGCTCCTCGGGGTCGCCGGTTACACGGCCCCCGCGGCCAGTGCGGCGGGCACCGGCACCAGCCTGTCGGTGTTCGCCTGGAACGTCGACCTCGGCACTGCGATCGTGGACACCACCCAGAACGAGAAGGCGGCCCAGCGCACACCGGTCATCGAGTCGATCGTCCGCAAGCACAGCGCGGACGTGGTGGTGCTGAACGAGGGCTTCAACAACACCTCGACCGCCGACATCGTCGGCAAGCTGTCGGACCTGTACCCGTACCACACCCCGGTGGTCGGCCAGACCTGCTCCGGCGGCGGCTGGACCGGCATCAGCGGCGACTGCTCCAACTCGCCGTTCGTCATCAACGGCGGCACGATGATCCTGTCCAAGTACCCGATCACCGCCCAGTACGCCCACGTCTTCAGCAACTCCGCGTCCAGCACCTGGGACTACCACGCCAACAAGGGCGCGGCGCTGGTCCGGATCGCCAAGGGCGGCACGCAGAGCTGGGTGATCGGTACCCACCTCCAGGCCGACGAGTCCGGCACCTCCACCGACACCACCCAGTCCACCCGGCTCGCGCAGCTCCGCGAGATCCGCTCCTGGGCGGACGGCATCGCCGGCACGAGCGCTCCGGTGCTGATCGGCGGCGACCTGAACGTGGAGTACTACGGCGGCCGGTCGCGCGGCGACTACGCCGACGCCCAGACCGCCGTGAACGGCGTCCTCGGCACCCCCGCCACCGACCCGGGCCAGACCCTGCGCACCATGGACTGCCCGGTCTCCGCGTGGTGCCAGTACATGTCCGGCGTGCAGACCTTCCCCAAGGACTACCGCGACGACATCGACTACCTCGGCTACCTCAACGCCCCCGGCCGCCCCGCCCCCTCGGCCGTCTCCCCGGTGAAGGTCGACTTCGACCCCCAGGCCGGCTGGACCACCGGCCAGACCGACACCGAGGCGCCCAGCGACCACTACCCGATCGAGACCACGTTCCAGCTCAACTGAACCCGGAGCACAGGGAGTTCGGCCTTCCGGTGTGCCGTCGTGGCGCACCGGGGGCCGGGTCCCGACGCGGATCCCCCGGTCCGCGTTCCTTCGTACCACGCGAGTTCACCCATTGTTCGGACGGCTTCACCGGTGTCCGGCGCGCCCTTCACATACCGTCCTGCTGCCGATGGGCGATCACCGGTCGCCGGAGCTGCCGCGCGAGCCCACGCGCGCGCCGGAACCCGGCCGTCACGACACGGCCGCACACCCGGCAGGGACGCCCGCGGCGAGGAACACTCACTCTTGGGGGGCTCGTTGAACTCTCGTACGCGTCGCCACCTCGCGACGCTCACCTCGGCCGCCTCGCTGGCGGCCGGACTGCTCGGTGCCGCGGCACCGGGCGCGCAGGCCACGCCGACCGCGCCGGACACCTCGACCGGTCTGCTCAGCCTGTACGGCGGTACCAACGGCGCGGAGACCGTCAACTCCGACGGCACGGGCCTGCGTTCGGTGCTGGACATCACCAGCGCGAACCACGCGCTGAACTGGGCGCCGGACGGCAGCAAGGTGGTGGCCGCCGCCGGCAAGGTCACCACCGGCCGGGTCACCGGCGCCACCTCGCTCGTCACCCTGCCCGCGGCCACCGACACCCGCTCCGGCGCGGCCGACGAGGACCCGGTCTACTGGCAGGACGGCAGCGCCGTCGTCTACAGCACCGGCGGCCAGCTCGTTTACGGCCCCTCGGACGGCTCCTGGGCCCCCGAGCCGCTGCTCACGAGCGGCCAGGAACCGGCGTCGGCGTACGACGTCCACCCGACGGCGAGCCCGGCGGGCACCCTCGCCTTCGAACGGCGCACCACCGGCGGCACCAACCAGGGCATCTGGCTGTACGACCCGGGCAACGGCACGGTGACCCGGATCGTCGACGAGGGCGCCTCGCCGGTGTTCTCGGCCGACGGCAGCCAGCTGGCCTTCACCCGCCAAGTGGACGGCTGGTCCCAGGTGTTCGTGGCCGGCGCCGACGGCGGTGACGCCAAGCAGATCACCACCGACGCCTCCGACCACCTCTTCCCCACCTGGGACCCGGCCGGCCACCGGCTCGCCTACGAGGCGCACAGCACCCACGCCGGCGCCTCCGACGACGTCCAGACGGTACGGCTGCTGGACCTCAGGGACGGTACGACGAAGGAGATCACCGGAGCGGGCAAGGGCGCCAAGCCCGCCTGGCAGCCGCTGCGCCAGAACTACCTCGCCCGCGTCTACGGCACCGGCCCCCTCACCATCGACGCGGCCGCCTCCCGCTGGACCTACGACAAGACCGGCGCCGCGCATGTGCCCGGCCTGGTCACCGCGCGCTCCGCGGTGCTGGTCAACAAGTCCAACGCCACCTACTCGGCGCCCGGCATCACGCTCGCCGCCGAGAAGCAGGGCCCGCTGCTGATGACCTCGGGCAGCGGACTGGACTCCGCGGCCGCCGCCGAGCTGAAGCGCACCCTGCCCAAGGGCAGCACCGTCTACCTCAACGGCCCCACGAAGCTGCTGAGTTCGAAGGTGGCCGACCAGGTCACCGCGCTCGGCTACAAGGCGCTGCGGATGGACGCGAGCGATCTGTCCGGGCTGTCCGCGCGGGTCGCCAAGCAGATCACCGCGACCCCGTCGTGGATCTTCCTGGCGGACGGCGGCGAGTACCACGACCCGATCACCGCGGCCACGGCCGCCGGCGCCCTCGGCTACCGCGGCACCGGTGTGGTCCTGCTGACCAACGGCAAGACCGTCCCGTCCTCGGTGAAGAGCTACATCAACGCCCTGAACCCGAAGACCACGAACCTGGTGACCGTCGGCTACAACGCAGACCAGGCGGTGCAGCACACGGCGTTCACCAAGTCCTGGAGCTACTGGGCCATCGGGGGCAAGGCCCACGAGGACGTCGCCGCCAACCTGGCCCGCTTCTGGTGGACGGCACCGAACTCGGCGGTCGTCGAGGACACCTGGACCTGGCAGAACGCCGCCGCGGGCGGCGCGGCCACCGCGACGTACGGCCCGATGCTCTGGTCCACCGAGGGCACGCTGTCCGCGCAGGCCTCGACCTATCTGAGCCAGGAGGCCGCGAGCGTCTCCGTCGTGGAGACCTTCGGCGGCAACTCCTCCTACCTGCCGGCCAACCGCACCGCCATCGGCAACGCGATCGCCGCGAGCAGCGCCTGGACGTCCACGATCTGGGCGGCGGGCGGTGACGTCCCGGCGGCGACGGCCCGGGGCGTCAAGGCCCCGGCCCTGGTCGCCGGGGGCGGCGAGGCCCCCACCGGCCGTCCGCTGCCCGGCACCGGCACCGGCACCGGCATCGGTCCCGACCGCACCCACCTGCCCGCTCCGGACGGCCACACCGCCGCCCGCTGACCGAGCAGCAGGGAGTCCGGTGGCCCACCGGCGCGCAGTGGGCCACCGGACTCCCGCCGGTGGGGACACCTGCGCACCGTACGGTGGGCCACCGGCCCCGATATCCGGGGCAGTTGACCGGTTCCGCGGGCTAGGATCCCGGTCATGGCCCTGACCGTGGACGACGTGGACCGGTTCGAGGCGTCCAGGCACCGTCTGGAAGCCATCGCCTATCGCCTGCTCGGCTCGGCGAGCGAGGCGGAGGACGCCGTACAGGAGACGTATCTGCGCTGGCAGGCCGCCGACACCGGGCGCATCGAGGTCCCCGAGGCCTGGCTGACCAAGGTGCTCACCAACCTCTGCCTCAACCAGCTCGCCTCCGCCCGCGCCCGCCGCGAGACCTACGTCGGCGCCTGGCTGCCCGAGCCACTGCTCGCCGGCGACCCGATGCTGGGCCCCGCTGATACCGCCGAACAACGCGAGTCGGTGTCGTACGCCGTCCTCACCCTGCTGGAGCGCCTCACCCCGAACGAACGCGCGGTGTACGTGCTGCGCGAGGCGTTCGACTACCCGCACCGCGAGATCGCGGCGATCCTCGACCTCACCGAGACCGCCAGCCAGCAGATCTTCCACCGCGCGAAGAAGCATGTCGCGACCGGCCGGGCGCGTGCCGAGATCGACGAGGCGGCCGCGCGCCGGATCGTGGACGAGTTCCTCGCCGCCGCCACCAGCGGCCACACCGAACCGCTGGTACGACTGCTCACGGAGAACGCCATCGCGATCGGCGACGGCGGCGGCAAGGTGCCGGCCCGCGCCCGCGCGTTCGAGGGCGCCCGCGCGGTCGCGACCTTCATGCGGGGCCTGTTCAAGCCCGGCAAGGCCAAGCGCAACCTGGTCGGCGGCTCGCCCGACCTCCATGTCTGCCTGGTCAACGGCGCCCCCGCGCTCGTGGTGGTGCTCGACGGGCGGGTCATCGGCATCACCTGTCTGGAGATCACCCGGCAGGGCATCGCCGCCTTCCGCAGCCAGGTCAACCCGGACAAGCTGGTGCGCGCGACCCGGCGCTGGGCGGCCGACGAGCACGGCGACCCCGTGCTCAAGGTCTTCTGACGCCCATGTGATGTCTGCGTGACGCAGGTCACAGCCCGCTCCTGTCAGGAAACGGCGGGCCGCCCGGTTCAAGGGGCGAACCGCTTGGGACGCCGTCCCATGAGCGACAGGAGCAGGCCATGCAGCACCGCGTCATCGTCCTCGGCGCCGGATACACCGGAGCCATCGCCGCCGGCCGTCTCGCCCGCCGACTGCGCCGCGAGGACGTCGCCATCACGCTCGTCAACGCCGAGCCCGACTTCGTCGAGCGCGTCCGGATGCATCAGCTCGCCGCCGGACAGGAACTCCCGCCCCGGCCCCTTGCCGCCCTGTTCACGGGCACCGGCGTCACCCTGAGGCTCGCCCGGGTCACCGCCGTGGACGCCGACCGGCGGACCGTCACCGTCACCGGGGAGCAGGGCACGGCGGAGGAACTGCCGTACGACACCCTCGTCTACGCCCTCGGCAGCGGATGGCACGACCAGGGCGTCCCCGGCGTCGCCGAGCACGCCCACGACCTCGCGAACCGCCCCGGCGCGCTGCGGCTGCGCGCCCGCCTGGCCGAGCTGGCGGCCGGCGCCTCCGTGGTCGTGGTCGGCGGCGGCCTCACCGGCCTGGAGGCGGCGACCGAACTCGCCGAGGCACGCCCGGACCTGGACGTCGCCCTCGCCGTGCGCGGTGACCTGGGCGAACGGTTCTCACTCAAGGGCCGCCGCCATCTGCGCGCGGTCTGCGACCGGCTCGGCATCACCGTGCACGAGCACACGGACGTGACCGCGGTGGCCGCCGACCACATCACCACCGCCGACGGCACCACGCTCCCCTCCGCGGCCACCGTGTGGACCGCCGGCTTCGCCGTCCACCCGATCGCGCGGGCCACCACCCTGGACACGGGGGAGAACGGCCAGATCGTCGTCGACCGGTCGATGCGCTCCGTCTCGCACCCGCAGGTGTACGTCATCGGGGACGCGGCCCTCGCCATGGGCCCCGGCGACAAGCCGCTGCGGATGTCCTGCGCCTCGGGGGTGCCCGGCGCCTGGCAGGCGGCCGACGCGATCGCGGCGCGGCTCAGCGGCGGGAAGGTGCCGGTGACGCCGGTGCGCTACTACCAGCAGTGCGTCTCCCTGGGCCGCAGGGACGGCCTGATCCAGTTCGTCACCGCGGACGACCGCGCCGTCGATCACGCCCTGACCGGCCGCCTCGCCGCCCGCTACAAGGAGGCCGTCTGCAAGGCCGCGGCCTGGGGCGTCGCCCACCCGCTGCTGGTGCCGAGCAGGGCGCGCGGGGTGGTGCAGACGGCGGGCGCGGCCGACACGAGGTTCGCTGGGACGGTGGTCTGAGCGTCCCGTTCCCCCCGAACCATGCATGCGCGTAAGGGGAGTTGGCGCTACTTCCCGGCCGTACGGAGATGATCGATCCCGGTGTCGATCGCCGCTCTGAGGTGGGTCGAGTCGCCGGTGGACATCATGAGGGCGACGCCGCCCTGGATCCCGGCGATCAGGGCGGCGGAGGCCCGGTCCACATCAAGGGCCGGGGAGGCCAGACCGCCCGCCTGGAGGGCGCGCATGCCCTCGGCGAGCTGGTGCTGCCACTGCCGCATCAGCTCGGTGACGATCGCGCGGGCGCCGGGGCGCTGCCGCCCGACCTGGAGGAAGAGCGAGCCCAACGGGCAGGTGTCGCCCTGGCGTTCGTACCGCTCCACGACCACATCGCGCCAGCGCTGCCAGTTCTCCCAGGAGTCGAGGCAGCTCAACTGCGGCTGCTGGTCCGACAGGACGCGGTCGGCCTCGAACCGGGCGACGGCGAGCAGCAGTTCGTCCTTCCCCTCGGGAAAGTAGTGGAAGAGCTGGCTCTTGCTGGTGCCGGTGCGGGCGCGGATGTCGTCCAGGGTGGCGGCGGGGCCCTGCTCGCGCAGCAGCTCGGCGGCGCCCTCGATGATGCGGGCGCGGGTGGCGCGGCCCTTGGCGGTCAGTGTCTCCGGCACCTTCGGCTCCTTCCGGTGGCTCCACCGTAGCCCCGCCCATTCTGGACTTGCTGGTCCATTTTTGCCGGCGCACAGTGGGCGCACACGGCGGGACATGGGAGACCGCGTCATGCGAGACAAGGGAGACCGCGTCATGAACGACACCACACATGGCGACACCACACATGACGACACCACACATGGCCGACTGCACGGCAGGACCGCGCTGGTCACGGGCTCGACCAGCAATATCGGGCGGGCGATCGCGGAGGCGTTCGCGGCGCAGGGCGCGCGGGTGATCGTCTCCGGCCGGGACCGGGTCCGGGGCGCGGAGGTGGTCGAGGGCATCCGCGCCGCGGGCGGCCGGGCCGACTTCCTGGCGGCGGACCTGGACGGCGGCGCGGAGGCCTCCCGCGACCTGGCCGAGCGGGCCCGCGCGGCGCTGGGCGGCCGGATCGACATCCTGGTGAACAACGCCGGCATCTACCCGGGCCAGGACACCGCCGGCACCGACGAGAAGACGTTCGACCAGGTCTACGGCGTGAACGTCAAGGCACCCTTCTTCCTCACCGCCGCCGTCGCCCCGTGGATGGCGGAGTCCGGCGGCGGGGCGATCGTCAACCTCGGTTCCTGGATCGCCCGTCTCGGTGTCCCGGTCGGCGCGCTCTACAGCTCGACCAAGGGCGCGATGGAGACGCTGACGCGGGCGTGGGCGGCGGAGTTCGGGCCGCGGGGCGTGCGGGTGAACGCGGTGTCGCCGGGGGTGATCCTGCCCCCGTCCCCGGCGGGCACCGAGCCGCATCCGGGCGAGGTGATGATGCGGGGCACCCCGGCGGGCACGGTCGGCACGCCGGACGCGATCGCGAACGCCGTGGTGTGGCTGGCGAGCGACGAGGCGGCGTTCGTGCACGGGGCGGTGGTGGACGTCGACGGGGGCCGCACCGGGGTGGCGGTCGTCGCGGCGTAAGTCGTACCGGGGGCGCCCGGAAAGTCTCTCGACACACGGGAGTCGGACCGGGTTCACCCGCGCTTGGCGCAGCTTCACACCGGCCGCACTCTCGCACTACGTTAGAGATTGAACGACCGGTGCCGCCGTGGGCCGAGCCGTGGAGGCGGCCGCGTGCGTTCCGTCCCGAGCGCGCAAGGAGCCGCATGCCGCCCTCGTCCTCGCCACC
>NZ_MUNF01000220.1 GCF_002154555.1 Streptomyces murinus | reverse complement strand
GCTGGCCCGGGTGCGGCGCATGGAGCCGGTGACGGAGCGCCAGGAGTACGCGCTCGGCACGGTCTGTGCGGCGGTCCCCATCACGGTCGGCACCACCGCGGCCACCATGGCCATCTCCCTCCCGGCCCATCAGGCCGACCGGCTGCTGCCCGCGGCGCAGCGGCTCCAGACGGAGATCGGCCGGCATCTGGGATCTCTGACCCTCTCTATCAGTATCTGAAAACTTACTCCTTGTGATCCACTGTGTACTTTCAGCAAGATTTACCACGGTCAGAGGGATCAAACCCGGCCAGTCGATGTCATATGACGGGGTAGGCGATGCGCGAGTCCGTACAGGCAGAGGTCATGATGAGCTTTCTCGTCTCGGAGGAGCTCTCCTTCCGCATTCCGGTGGAGTTGCGCTACGAGACCGGCGATCCCTACGCCGTGCGGCTCACCTTCCATCTGCCCGGCGATGCCCCGGTGACCTGGGTCTTCGGGCGGGAACTGCTGATCGACGGCGTCGGACGGCCGTGCGGGGAAGGGGATGTGCGGATCTCCCCCGTCGAGGCCGATGTGCTGGGCGAGGTGCTGATCAGGCTTCAGGTCGGCGGCGACCAGGCGCTGTTCCGCTCGTCGGCGGCGCCGCTCGTGGCCTTCCTCGATCGCACGGACAAGCTGGTGCCGCTCGGGCAGGAGGGCGCGCTCGCCGACTTCGATGCCCATCTGGACGAAGCGCTGGACCGGATCCTCGCCGAGGAGCAGAGCGCGGGCTGAGACGCCGAGGGACGGGGCAGGGACGCTCTGCGCGGTGCCACGGGGCCATGCAGTAACGCTTCTTCAGAAGGTCCCGTACGGGGCCTCGTACGGGCTTCCACGCAGGTATCTCTACACAGGTCTCCGCGCGGGCTTCCGCGCGGGGTGGCGGGCGGGTCCGGTCTCCTGCCGGACGGCCCGCCCCGCCCCGCCTCAGCGCTTCCGGCGCCGCCCCCGGCCACCACGGGCCGGCAGGGACTGGGTGCCGGTGGGGGTCTCCGTACCCGGGGCGCTCCGGTCGGCCGCCACCACCAGGGCGGCGAGCGCGGTGGTGACCGGCACCGAGGCGACCAGCCCGATGGAACCCACCAGGGTGCGCACGATCTCCTCGGCCACCAGCTCGCTGTTGGCCACCGCCCCCACGCTGCTCTGCGCGATGGAGAACAGCAGCAGCAGCGGCAGCGCGGCACCGGCGTAGGCGAGCACAAGGGTGTTGACCACGGATGCGATGTGGTCGCGGCCGATCCGGATGGCCGCCCGGTACAGACCGCGCGGGCCCATCGTGGGGTTGGCCTCGTGCAGCTCCCACACGGCGGAGGTCTGGGTGACCGTCACATCGTCCAGGACGCCGAGCGAGCCGATGATGACGCCGGCCAGCAGCAGACCGCTCATGTCGATCTTCGGGTACAGACCGTGGATCAGACCGGTGCTGTCGTCGGTGTTGCCGGTGAGGGCTGCCCAGCCGATGAACACGGAGCCGAGCAGGCCGATCAGGGACAGCGAGATCAGCGTGCCGAGCACCGCCACCGACGTACGGGCCGACAGGCCGTGGCACATGTACAGGGCGATCAGCATGATGGCGCTCGACCCGATCACCGCCACCAGCAGGGGATTGGAGCCCTGGAGGATCGCGGGCAGGATGAACTGGTTCAGCACCAGGAAGCTCACCGCCAGCGCCACCAGGGCCATGACCCCGCGCAGCCGGCCCACCACCACGACGGCGAGTGCGAAGATGCCCGCGAGCAGCGCCATCGGGAACTTGCGGTTCACATCGGCGACCGAGTACTGGAGATCCTTCGGAGCGGTCGGCTCGTAGGCGGCGATGACCTGCTCGCCCTGGTGCAGCTGCCGGGGCTGGTCGGGCTGCACGATCTCGGTGAACGTACGGCCCTTGTCCTTGCCGGTGTCGACCCGGACCGTCGCCTTCTTGCAGGTGCCGCCGGACTGCTGACCCGTCGAGGGGCCGCCGGAGGCATCACCGCTCGGTGCCCCGCCGCCGGCGTTCACCGAGGCGCAGCTCACCTCGGCCACCCGGGTCACGGTGGCCTGTTGGGTCTGCCGGTCGAAGCCGACACCGCTGTGCTTGTGCGCGGGGGCGCCACCGGGCCAGAGCACCACCAGACCGACCACGACCGCCGCGGTGAACGGGACGAGGATCGCCGCGATCACCTTGCGCAGATGCCGGGAGACGGGCGCGGCGGGGCCATGGCCGTGGCTGTGCCCATGCCCGTGCCCGGAGCCGTGTCCGTGGCTTGTGTCATGGCTGTGCCCGCGCCCGTGGTCGTGACCCTGAGCCGGGGCTGAGGCCGGGCTCAGGGCTTGGCCATGGTCGTGGCGGTGGCCCTGGCTCGGGGGTGCCGAGCCGTCGGGCCGGCGCGGGCCGGGCGGCTGGTACGGGTGCTGGTCCATCCGGGTCATCGCCAGATCATCGCAAGAACCGGGGAGGGCCCACTGTTCATCGCGTCACGGATGACGCTAGCGTGGAGACACCTTTGCACACGCGGGAGCTCGGAGCACCGGGCTGAGAGGGCGCTGACCTCCGTAGAAGCGATGTTTCACGTGGAACATGCGATGTTCCCCGGGAGACCTCGGACGACGGAAGCCGCTGCGTCGACCGCCGAACCTGTTACCGGGTAATGCCGGCGTAGGGAGTAGGTCTCATGACCAACAAGGACGCACGCACGCCTGCCTCCGTCCAGGACGACATGTCCTCGGAGGCCGGGAAGTCCATCGGCTGGCACAAGGCGTATGTCGAGGGCTCGCGCCCCGACCTGCGGGTGCCGGTCCGTCAGGTGCACCTCACCAACGGGCAGTCGGTCACGCTGTACGACACGTCGGGCCCGTACACCGATCAGCTCGTCGACACCGACGTCCGCCGGGGACTGGCGCCGCTGCGGGAGAACTGGATCATCGCCCGCGGTGACACCGAGGAGTACGCGGGCCGTCCCGTCCGTCCCGAGGACGACGGCATCAAGCACACCTCGCCGCGCGGCGGGCTGCGCAACCTGGACGCGGTCTTCCCGGGCCGTCCGCGCCAGCCGCGCCGGGGCCGGGGCGGGCAGGCGGTGACACAGCTCGCGTATGCGCGCCGGGGCGAGATCACGCCCGAGATGGAGTTCGTGGCCCTCCGGGAGAACGTCTCCCCCGAGGTGGTCCGCGAGGAGATCGCGGCGGGCCGGGCGGTGCTGCCGGCCAACGTCAACCACCCGGAGATCGAGCCGATGATCATCGGCAAGCGGTTCCTGGTGAAGGTGAACGCCAATATCGGCAACTCCGCGGTGACGTCGTCCATCGAGGAGGAGGTCGAGAAGATGACCTGGGCGACCCGCTGGGGCGCCGACACGGTCATGGACCTCTCCACCGGCCGCAACATCCACACCACCCGCGAGTGGGTGCTGCGCAACTCCCCCGTCCCGATCGGCACGGTGCCGCTGTACCAGGCGCTGGAGAAGGTCGACGGCAGGGCGGAGGAGCTGACCTGGGAGATCTACAAGGACACCGTCATCGAGCAGGCCGAACAGGGCGTGGACTACATGACCGTCCACGCGGGCGTACGGCTGCCGTTCGTACCGCTCACGGCCAACCGCAAGACCGGCATCGTCTCGCGGGGCGGCTCCATCATGGCCGCGTGGTGCCTGGCGCACCACAAGGACTCGTTCCTGTACGAGAACTTCGAGGAGCTGTGCGAGATCCTCGCCGCCTACGACGTCACGTACTCGCTGGGCGACGGGCTGCGGCCCGGGTCCATCGCGGACGCCAATGACGAGGCCCAGTTCGCTGAGCTGCGCACCCTCGGGGAACTCGGCCGGATCGCCCGGCGGTTGAACGTACAGACGATGATCGAGGGCCCCGGGCATGTCCCGATGCACAAGATCAAGGAGAACATCGATCTCCAGCAGGAGATCTGCGACGAGGCCCCGTTCTATACGCTCGGCCCGCTGACCACGGACATCGCACCGGCGTACGACCACATCACCTCCGGTATCGGCGCCGCGATGATCGCCTGGTGGGGCACGGCGATGCTCTGCTACGTCACGCCGAAGGAACACCTGGGCCTGCCCAACCGGGACGACGTCAAGACCGGCGTCATCACCTACAAGATCGCCGCCCATGCGGCCGACCTCGCCAAGGGGCACCCGGGCGCGCAGGACTGGGACGACGCCCTCTCGGACGCGCGCTTCGAGTTCCGCTGGGAGGACCAGTTCAATCTGGCCCTCGACCCGGACACGGCCCGCGACTTCCATGACGAGACCCTTCCGGCCGAGCCCGCCAAGACGGCGCACTTCTGCTCCATGTGCGGCCCGAAGTTCTGCAGCATGAAGATCTCGCAGGACATCCGCCGCGAACACGGCGGCGGCCGGACCGAGATCGAGGAGGGCATGGCCCAGAAGTCGAAGGAGTTCGCCGAGGCCGGGAACCGGGTGTACCTGCCGATCGCGGACTGACGAGGACGCCGAGCGCCGCTCCGGCCGGGTCACCGGCTTCGGAGCGGCGCCTTGTCGGGCCGAAGGCCCCCGCCCGGTGGGGTCAGTCCGGCTGGTGTTCCGGGTCGGCGTGTTCCGAGCCGGTGTGGTCGGGATGGTCGGCGAGGGCTTCCTGGAGGAAGGGGAGGATGCCGCGTTCCAGAAGGGCGGTCTCCCAGGCGGCTCTGGCTCTGGCGACCTCCTCGGTGGCGGCGTCGCGGGCCCTGGATTCGGGGGAGGAGCCGTTGCGCAGGGCGGTCAGGAGCAGTCCGGCGGCGGCGACGAGAAGCGCGGCCACGGTCAGCGCCCCGAACATCCAGCCGGCGGTGAGCATGGTGCCGGCGAAGGACTGTCCGGGGTCCAGGGTTCTCAGGATGTAGCCGATGAGCAGGAATATCACCGCCGCGGTCGCGGACAGCAGCGGCGCCAGGACGGCGACGACCGCGACCGCGCCCGCGCCGTGCGCGGCGGCGAGATCCGTCGCGGCCGGATCCGGCTCGGCGGGGGCGGCGTCGGCCGCGCCCGGGGCCTGCTCCGGGTGGCGCAGTTCGTCGCGGATCCGTACATAGCGCTGGTACTCGGCGGCCGCGGCCGCCGTGATGAGGGCGGACGCGGCGATGGCCATGGTGCGCAGTTGCGCGGGGTTGAGCCGCTGTCCCACGGCGGCCAGTTCCGGTCGGTGTGGTGCGGAGCGCAGAACCTCGTCGAGGAGCCGCTCGAACTCCCGGCGGTCCTCGCTCCGCAGGTGCTGCGGAAGGCTGTTCATGTGCATCCCCCGATGCTCCGTAGGGCTTGGGGCTCGCGCAGCGGCGAGCCGTCGGGCAGAAACGGAGGGGAGCCTGCTACGGATAAGCCGATGGTAGAGCCGTGACGGCGCGTGGTGACAGGGGAATGCCGGAAATTGCGTCCCGGCCTGCGCGTACTCCGGTATGGCGGGGGCCGCCCGGGGAACGGTCAGTGTTCCAGCGGGAGTTGCCTCACCAGCAGCTTTCCGGCCATGGTCACTCCGCCGTCCATGGCGATGGCGAGCCCCTCGGCATAGACATGCGGTCCCTCGACCACCGGATCGTTGCTCTCCTCGCCGTCCTCGGAGCCCACTTCGCCCAGCAGATAGGGGATGGGGCTGTGGCCGTGCACGATCCGGGTGCCGCCGTAGGTGTCCAGCAGGGAGCGCACGGCGTCGGCGCCGCCCTCGTCGCGGAAGGAGAAGCGCTTGGTGAGCTTGCGGAACAGGTCCCAGCACTCGTCCGCGTCATTGCGGGTGAGCCGCTCGCGGACGGTGTCGTTGACGGCCTCGATGGAGTCGCCGTAGTCGAGGTAGGCGGTGGTGTCGGAGTGCACCAGCAGATAGCCGTCGACCTCTTCGAGCGCGTCGAGGCGGGCCATCCACTGGAGATGGTGGTCCTGGAGACGGTCCATGTCGGTCTTCTGGCCGCCGTTGAGCAGCCAGGCCGCCTGGAACGTGGCGGTGCCCGCACCGGAGTTGACGGGCGTGTCGCCGAACCGCTTGGCGCCGAGCAGCAGCAGCTCGTGGTTGCCCATGAGGGCCTTGCAGTAGCCGCCGGCCGCGGCCGCCTCGGCGGACAGCCGCATCACCAGGTCGATGACGCCGATGCCGTCCGGTCCACGGTCGGTGAAGTCGCCGAGGAACCACAGCCGGGTGGTGCCGGCGCACCACTGGCCCGCGTCGTCGATCAGCCCCTGCTCTCGCAGGGCGGCCATCAGCTCGTCGAGATAGCCGTGCACATCGCCGACGACGAAGAGCGGGCCGGGACCTGCCGCGGGCTGCGCGGCCGGGGCGGCGGGCGCCGGGTCGACGGGCACCTGGAGCGTGTCGCCGCGGTTGATGACCGGCAGATCGCGCTGGGTGGGCGTGTACGCCTCGGGGTACGACTCCTCGGCGGGCGGCGCGCTCTCGCCCTGCTGGGTGTGGGGGACGTACGGACCGGACTCGTGGACGTACGCGGGCACCCGGAAGTCGCGCAGCGTCGCCGTCCGCTCCACCTCGGGTCCCTGACCGGCCCCCTGAGTCATCAGACCCCTCCACCATCGCGCCGCATCTGCACCGCTTCGGACTGCCTGGTCGCAGCGGTCCGCGGTGTCGTGGGCCCATCATAGGAATGCGCGTCGCGCCATGTGATGACCCAGGGGTGGTGAATCGGAACAAGACTCCGCTTCGCCGCGGCTTTCGCCCCGTTTGGGCAGGTGTTCTCCGGCGGTCGGAGGACCGCCGACCCGGTGCGGCCGGCGCGGCCACGCGGTTTGACGGCATCCGGGCCGCCGCCGAACGCCGTCCGCGCCGTCCCCGAACGGCTTCCGCACCACCGCCGCGGCCCGTCCTACGTGTCGTCCGGGGACCGCGGCGGGCTGACCGTCGTGCGCGGAGGCCGCCGCTGGGAGGAGGTGCGCACGATCAGCTCCGTCGGTATGACCTGCTCGACCGGTTGCTCGGACTCCACGCCCTCGATCGCGTCGATGAGCAGCTGGACGACGGCCGTGCCGATACGGCGCGGCTTGAGCGAGAGCGTGGTGACGGGCGGCTCGGTGCTGGCGTACACGGTGGACTCGCTGCAACACACCAGCAGCAGATCGTCCGGGACGCGCAGCCCGTAGCGGCGGGCGGCGGCGAGCAGATCGGTGCCGTTGGGGTCGAACAGCCCGTAGACCGCGTCGGGCCGGTCGGGCCGGGCGAGCAGCCGGTCGGCGGCGACGGCGCCCGCGCACGGGTCGTGCGCCGGATAGGACTCGTAGACCGGGTCCTGGCCGACCCGCTCGCACCAGTGCAGATAGGCCGTGGTCGACAGATGGGTGTACGTGTCGGTCGAGGTGCCGGTGAGCAGCCCGATACGGCGGGCGCCGGCGGCGGCGAGATGGTCGAGGATGCCGAGGACGGCGGCCTCGTGGTCGTTGTCCACCCAGGCGGTGACCGGGAGCGCGCCCGCCGGACGGCCGTCGGAGACGACGGGCAGGCCCTGGCGGACGAGTTCGCTGACCACCGGGTCCTGGTCGGAGGGGTCGATGACGACGGTGCCGTCGAGGGCGACGTTGGACCACACGTCGTGGCGGGAGGTCGCGGGCAGGATGACCAGGGCGTAGCCCCGGGCCAGCGCCGCTGAGGTGGCGGCCCGCGCCATCTCGGCGAAGTACGCGAACTCCGTGAAGGTGAAAGGTTCATCCCCGTACGTGGTCACGGTCAGGCCGATCAGACCCGACTTGCCGGTACGGAGGGTGCGGGCGGCGGCCGAGGGGCGGTACCCCAGCCGGTCGGCGACCTCGCGGACATGGCGACGGGTGGCGTCCGGGAGCCGGCCCTTGCCGTTGAGGGCGTCGGAGACGGTCGTGATGGAGACGCCGGCGGCGGCGGCCACGTCCCTGATGCCCGCCCGGCCCGGCCGACTGCCTCGACGTGAGGTTTCCGCGCGGCTCACCTGGTGCTTCCCTGCTGCTGTCATGGCGAGCCGATAGTAGGGCTCAGGCGGTGGGGTAGTGCGGACGCATATGCACTCGTTGACAGGCACGTTTCTGCATGGTGATGCTGCGTTAACTACCTGCGAATCTAAGGCAGTTGGGCGCTTTCTTGGCAAGACATAGCGCGACGGCGCGCATGAGCCTGCCAATGGTCCGATGTTTCGAAGAGGTCTCAACTCACCTGCACGGGTGATGCGCGCTACGGCGCAAGCCACCGGCGCATAGATATATGTACGGCGCGCCCCCCGAAAGATCCGCCTTCATGGGTCGATGCCCGGTGATGCCCCTGTTGCGGCCGTGAGCGCAGGAGCTTTGCCCACGGCCAGTACTCAGGGCAGCCGAATCCTCATATGGTGAGCAGTATTGGAAGCCGGCGGCGTCGACGGTCCGCCGGTGGTCGCGAGGAGGACTGCGGTGAGCGAGACGAGCCCCAAGCTGCGCGCCGAGCTGGAGGGTATCCCCACCTACAAGCCGGGCAAGCCGGCCGCGTCCGACGGACCGGTCGCCTACAAGCTGTCCTCGAACGAGAACCCGTACCCGCCGCTGCCCGGCGTGCTGGAGCGTGTGACCGCGGCCGCGGCCTCCTTCAACCGCTACCCCGACATGGCGTGCGCCGCCCTGACGGAGGAGCTGGCGGAGCGCTTCGGGGTGCCTGCCTCCCACGTGGCCACCGGCACGGGCTCGGTGGGCGTCGCCCAGCAGCTGATCCAGGCGACCAGCGGTCCCGGCGACGAGGTGATCTACGCCTGGCGCTCCTTCGAGGCGTACCCGATCATCACGCAGATCAACGGGGCCCGGTCGGTACAGGTGCCGCTCACGCCCGGCGATGTGCACGACCTGGACGCGATGGCGGAGGCGATCACCGACCGGACGCGGCTGATCTTCGTCTGCAACCCGAACAACCCGACCGGCACGGTGGTACGGCGGGCCGAGCTGGAGCGCTTCCTGGACCGGGTGCCGAAGGACGTCCTGGTGGTGCTGGACGAGGCGTACCGGGAGTTCATCCGCGACCCCGAGGTGCCCGACGGCGTCGAGCTGTACCGGGAGCGGCCCAATGTCTGCGTCCTGCGGACCTTCTCCAAGGCGTACGGCCTCGCCGGGCTGCGCGTCGGTTTCGCGATCGCCCATGAGCCGGTGGCCGCCGCGCTGCGCAAGACGGCGGTGCCGTTCGGCGTGAGCCAGCTGGCGCAGGAGGCGGCGATCGCCTCGCTGCGGGCCGAGGACGAGCTGCTGGGCCGGGTCGGCTCGCTGGTCTGCGAGCGCACCCGGGTGGTCGACGCGCTGCGCGCGCAGGGCTGGACGGTGCCGGAGACGCAGGCCAACTTCGTGTGGATGCGGCTCGGGGAGCGTACGACGGCGTTCGCGCAGGCCTGCGAGGAGCACGGTGTCGTGGTCCGGCCGTTCGCGGGCGAGGGTGCCCGGGTCACGATCGGGGAGGCCGAGGCGAACGACATCTTCCTGAAGGTCTCGGAGGCCTTCCACAAGGAGCTGTGAACAAGGAGCTGTGATCCAGCTCACTCGGCGGCTGTCGTCCGGTTCACGGAGCAGCTGTAATCCGGCTCACGCCGGAGGAGATCGCGGGCGCCCGGCTCTGCCGGGCGCCCGTTTCACGTGAAACGGGGCATTGGCGGCAACTCCCAGGTCGGCGACGGGAGTTACCCATCTTCCGGGGTCCCATGCCCGCCCTACGGCCGCCTTTGGCGGGACGTCGGGGGGACCGCCGGGAACTTGACTCCGAGGCAAGGGGACGACCCCGGACTTCCTGGCTGAAAATCGGTGCGCCATAATGGCTTGTGAATGTGAACGCGTTCACAAGCGCGTCCCGTTTGCCCCGTATGTAGGTGACAGCCGGGGCGAATCGCCGCAGTACCACGGCGTAGTAAGGAGAGTGACGACGTGGACCTGGCATTGGCGCCGGAGACACTGGCGCGCTGGCAGTTCGGCATCACGACCGTCTACCACTTCCTGTTCGTCCCGCTGACGATCTCCCTGGCCGCCCTCACGGCCGGGTTGCAGACGGCCTGGGTGCGCACGGAGAAGGAGAAGTACCTCAGAGCGACGAAGTTCTGGGGCAAGCTCTTCCTGATCAACATCGCGATGGGTGTGGTCACCGGCATCGTGCAGGAGTTCCAGTTCGGCATGAACTGGTCCGCCTACTCGCGCTTCGTCGGCGACATCTTCGGCGCCCCGCTCGCCTTCGAGGCGCTGATCGCGTTCTTCTTCGAGTCCACGTTCATCGGGCTGTGGATCTTCGGCTGGGACAAGCTGCCGAAGAAGATCCACCTGGCCTGTATCTGGATGGTCTCGATCGGCACGATCCTGTCGGCGTACTTCATCCTCGCGGCCAACTCCTGGATGCAGCACCCGGTCGGCTACAAGATCGACAAGGCCAGGGGGCGGGCCGAGCTCACCGACTTCCTGGCGGTGCTCACCCAGAACACCGCGCTGAGCCAGGCCTTCCACACGCTGGCCGCCGCGTTCCTTACCGGTGGTGCCTTCATGGTCGGCATCTCCGCCTACCACCTGGCCCGCAAGAAGCACATCCGCGAGATGAAGACCTCGCTGCGGCTCGGTCTGATCACCGTGGTCATCGCCGGCATGCTCACCGCGGTCAGCGGCGACACCCTCGGCAAGGTCATGTTCAAGCAGCAGCCGATGAAGATGGCCGCCGCCGAGGCGCTGTGGGACGGCCAGAAGCCGGCGCCGTTCTCGATCTTCGCCTACGGCGATGTGGAGAAGGGCCACAACACGGTCGCGATCGAGATACCCGGCCTGCTCTCCTTCCTCGCCGACGACAACTTCACGTCGGAGGTCCCCGGGATCAATGACGTCAACAAGGCCGAGCAGCAGCAGTTCGGGCCCGGCGACTACCGGCCCAACATCCCCGTGGCCTTCTGGGGCTTCCGCTGGATGATCGGCTTCGGCATGGCGTCCTTCGCCATCGGGCTGGCCGGACTCTGGCTGACCCGCAAGAAGTTCATGCTGCCGGAGCATCTGCGGGTCGGTGAGGACGAGGTGCCGCATCTGGTGCTCTTCCGCAAGAAGGCACTCGGTCCCGGGCTGACGCCCTGGTACTGGCGCATCGCGACCTGGACCATGGCCTTCCCGCTGATCGCCAACTCCTGGGGCTGGATCTTCACCGAGATGGGCCGTCAGCCGTGGGTCGTCTACGGCGTGCTCCAGACCCGGGACGCGGTCTCCCCCGGCGTCTCCCAGGGCGAGGTCCTCACCTCGATGATCGTCTTCACCTCGCTGTACGCGGTCCTCGCGGTGATCGAGGTCAAGCTGCTCGCGAAGTACATCAAGGCCGGGCCGCCCGAGCTGACCGAGGACGACCTCAACCCGCCCACGAAGATCGGCGGCGACACCAGTGACGCCGACCGGCCGATGGCCTTCTCGTACTAGGCCGAGGGAACAGTCATGGAACTTCACGACGTCTGGTTCGTCCTGATCGCCGTCCTGTGGACCGGCTACTTCTTCCTGGAGGGCTTCGACTTCGGGGTCGGCATCCTCACCAAGCTGCTGGCCCGGGACCGGGCCGAGCGGCGGGTGCTCATCAACACCATCGGACCCGTCTGGGACGGCAACGAGGTGTGGCTGCTCACGGCGGGCGGCGCGACCTTCGCCGCCTTCCCCGACTGGTACGCCACCCTCTTCTCCGGGTTCTATCTGCCCCTGCTGGCCATCTTGGTCTGCCTGATCGTGCGCGGCGTGGCCTTCGAGTACCGGGCGAAGCGGCCCGAGGAGAACTGGCAGCGCAACTGGGAGACGGCGATCTTCTGGACCTCCCTGCTCCCGGCGTTCCTGTGGGGCGTGGCCTTCGGGAACATCGTGCGGGGCGTCAAGATCGACCAGCACTTCGAGTACGTCGGCAGCTTCTGGGACCTGCTCAACCCCTACGCCCTGCTCGGCGGACTGGTGACGCTCACGCTGTTCACCTTCCACGGGGCGGTGTTCACGGCGCTCAAGACCGTCGGTGACATCCGGGGGCGGGCGCGGCAGCTGGCCCTGTGGGCCGGTCTCGTGGCCGCCGTATTGGCGGTGGGCTTCCTGCTGTGGACGCAGGCCGACAGCGGCGACGGCAAGAGCCTCATCGCCCTGGTCGTGGCGGTCCTCGCCCTGGTGGGCGCGCTGGCGGCCAATCAACTCGGGCGCGAGGGATGGGCGTTCAGCCTGTCCGGCCTCACCATCGTGGCGGCCGTGGCGATGCTCTTCCTGTCGCTCTTCCCGAATGTCATGCCGTCCACCCTCAACGGCGCGTGGAGCCTGACGGTCAGCAACGCCTCGTCCAGCCCGTACACCTTGAAGATCATGACCTGGCTCGCGGTGATCGCCACTCCGCTGGTGGTGCTCTACCAGGGTTGGACCTACTGGGTGTTCCGCAAGCGGATCGGCACGCAGCACATCGCCGAAGCCGCACACTGAGTCCGTCGAGGGTGTGTTTCACGTGAAACACACCCTCTGGACCGAAGGGTCTGTTTCACGTGAAACCAGTCGATCCTCGTCTGCTGCGGTACGCCCGAGCCACCCGCTTCTTCCTGGTGGCGGTCGTCGCCCTGGGCGCCGTCGGCGCCGGGCTGGTCATCGCCCAGGCGATGCTCCTGGCCGAGGTGGTCGTCGGTGCCTTCCAGCACGGGCGTTCCCCGGCCGAACTGACCACTCCCCTGCTGCTTCTGGTGGCGGTGTCCGTGGGGCGGGCCCTGGTCGCCTGGTTCACCGAACGTGCTGCCCACCGGGCGAGCGCTGCGGTGAAGTCCGAGCTGCGGGGGCGGCTGCTGGAGCGGGCGGCGGAGCTCGGTCCCGAGTGGCTCGGCGGGCAGCGCACCGGCTCGCTGGTCAACCTGGCCACGCGCGGGGTCGATGCCCTCGACGACTACTTCTCGCGCTATCTGCCGCAGTTGGGGCTCGCGGTGGTGGTGCCGGTGGCGGTGCTGGCGCGGATCGTCACCGAGGACTGGGTGTCGGCGGCGATCATCGTCGGCACCCTGCCGCTCATTCCGCTGTTCATGATGCTGATCGGCTGGGCCACGCAGGCGCGCACGGACCGGCAGTGGCGGCTGCTGTCCCGGCTGTCCGGTCACTTCCTGGACGTGGTCGCGGGGCTGCCCACGCTGAAGGTGTTCGGCCGGGCCAAGGCACAGGCCGAGTCCATCCGGCGGATCACCGGTGAGTACCGCCAGGCGACCATGCGCACCCTGCGCATCGCCTTCATCTCCTCCTTCGCGCTGGAGCTGCTCGCCACGCTGTCGGTGGCGCTGGTGGCCGTGACGATCGGCATGCGGCTGGTCCACGGCGACATGGATCTGTACATCGGGCTGGTGATCCTGGTGCTGGCGCCGGAGGCGTATCTGCCGCTGCGTCAGGTGGGGGCGCAGTACCACGCGGCGGCGGAGGGACTGGCCGCCGCGGAGGAGATCTTCGAGGTGCTGGAGACACCGGTGCCGGTGCCCGGGACCGCTACGGTGCCGTCGGGCGCGGTGGCCTTCGAGTCGGTCACGGTGCGGTATCCCGGGCGGTGCGTGGACGCGGTGAGCGAGGTGTCGTTCACCGTCGAGCCCGGGGAGACCGTGGCGCTGGTCGGGCCGAGCGGGGTGGGCAAGTCCACGCTGCTGAACGTACTGCTGGGGTTCGTACGGCCCGCCGCGGGTCGGGTGCGGGTCGGCGGGGTCGACCTCGCCGAACTGGATCTGGCGCAGTGGCGGTCGCGCATCGCCTGGGTGCCGCAGCGGCCGCATCTGTACGCCGGGACGATCGCGGAGAACGTACGGCTGGCGCGGCCCTCGGCGGACGAGGAGGCGGTGCGGCGGGCGTTGCGGGACGCGGGGGCGTGGGAGTTCGTGGCCGCGTTGCCGGAGGGGGCCGGCACGGTGCTCGGGGAGGACGGGGCGGGGCTCTCGGCGGGGCAGCGGCAGCGGTTGGCATTGGCGCGGGCGTTTCTGTCGGATCGTCCGGTACTGGTGCTGGACGAGCCGACGGCGGCGTTGGACGGGGTGACCGAGGCGGAGGTCGTCTCGGCGGTACGGCGGCTCGCGGTGGGCCGCACGGTGCTGGTGGTCGTGCATCGGCCCGCGCTGCTGGAGGTGGCCGACAGGGTCGTACGGCTGGAGCCCGCCGAGCCGGAGCCTGCGGGTGCGGGTGGGGACACCGGGCGTACCAAGGGGCTCCGCCCCCTGGACCCCCGGCCTCACCCACCCGCCAGCCGAGACTCGGCACTGGAAGGCGAGCCGACAGCAGGACAGTCGGCCCTGGCCGAACAGCCCGAGACGTTGGACGCCACGCTTCCCGCTCCGTCGCCGACGCTCATTCCGCCCGACACGTCGGACCACCCCCGCGGCGCCCTCGGTTGGGTTCGTGGGCTGGCCGGGGCCCGGCGGGGGCGGTTGGGGCTGGCGTTGGTGCTGGGGAGTCTCGCGCTCGGGAGCGCCGTGGGGTTGATGGCGACCTCGGGATGGCTGATCTCACGGGCGTCGCAGCAGCCGCCGGTGCTGTATCTGATGGTGGCCGTGACGGCG
>NZ_MUNF01000022.1 GCF_002154555.1 Streptomyces murinus | reverse complement strand
GCCGCCGCCACATGACCGGCGGCGGCTTCGGGCCGGCCGGGCAGGGCGCGTTCGGCGGCACGCAGCAGCAACTGGATGCTGGAGAGTCCCTGGGCGAGGGTGTCGTGGATCTCGCGGGCCAGGCGTTCGCGTTCGGCCAGCACCCCCGCCGTGTGCTGGACCCGGTCCAGATCGGCGCGGGTGGCGGTGAGTTCTTCGATCAGGCGGCTGCGCCGCTCGCTCTCCCGGTACAGGGCCTGATAGCCCCGTACGACCGCGACGGCGACCGCCGCGCCGAGCGCGGGGCCGATCGCCATCGCCGCGCCGAAGGAGCCCTGGTGGGCGGCGAAGCCGGCGATGGCCGCCGCCGCGGTGGCGGCCACGGCGGCGAGCCCGGACCGGCGCGGCAGCAGATGCAGCTGGAGGAAGTACAGCGGGAACGCCATCCACACGGCGTCGGCGGACAGCGCCAGCAGCACCAGCCATACGGCGCCCACCGCGGCGAGCCACAGCGCGGCGGCCCGCCGGGAGCGGCGGACGCCGGGCAGCAGCGGCCCGGCCGCGTACACCCCGGCGCAGGCCACGGCGACGGCGACGACCGGCCACGCGGCGGAGCGTTCGTCGGCGACGGCCCGCCAGCCGGCCAGCGTGAGCAGGCCGAGGACCAGCAGGTGCAGGCACCAGGACAGGGCCCGGGTGGTCGGGGTCAGGGCGGGGGAAGCGGTGTTCACAGTGCCTCCCAGGCTACGGAAGCCGCAGGCCTTGCGGCCTCTGTCGAAAGTTGGAGTCCGCCCGCCGCCTTCCGGCCCGTGAAGTGCCGTCCTGCGCCGGAGGCGCGCGTGGGGGCGCGGCGGCGACGGTGAGGGCCTACCGCTTTTTCCCCGCCGGAAGGACAGCCGAGGCCGTGTTCGTCGCCTGGAGAGATCTGAGGTTCGCCAAGGGGCGCTTCGCCCTGATGGGAACCGTCGTCGTACTGATCACCCTGCTGGTCGGGCTGCTGTCCGGGCTCACGGCCGGACTGGGCCGGCAGAACATCTCGGCGATCACGGAACTGCCCGCCACCGGGATCGCCTTCCAGGCCCCCGCCCGCGGCCAGGCTCTGTCGTACACCGACTCCACCGTCACCGAGGCCCAGCGGCGGCAGTGGGCCGAGGCACCCGGCGTCAAGAGCGCCGAACCGCTCGGGATCAGCACCACCAAGGCCACCGCGGGGGACCGAAGTGCCGGGGTCTCCGTCTTCGGCGTCCGGCCCGGTTCCCGTCTCGCCCCGGACGGCGACCGGCTCGACGACCGTACGGTGGTGCTCTCCACCGGCGCCGCCGACGGCCTCGGTGTGACGGCCGGCGGCTCGCTCACCCTCGCCGGGCGGCGGCTGACGGTCGCCGCGGTGCGGGGCGACGCCTTCTTCAGCCACACCCCGGTCGTCTGGACCAGCCTCGACGTCTGGGGCCGGACCGCGCCGCCCACCGGCGACGGCAAGCGCCCGGCCGCCACCGTCCTCGCCCTGACCGCCTCCTCCGGGGCCGACATCGCGGCCGTCGACCGGCGGGCCGGCACCAGGACCGTCTCCCTCGCCGACTCGCTGTCCGCGATCGGGTCCTACGCCTCCGAGAACGGCTCCCTCCAGCTGATGCGCGGCTTTCTGTTCGCCATCTCCGCCCTGGTCATCGGCGCCTTCTTCACCGTGTGGACCATCCAGCGCGGCGCCGATGTCGCCGTGCTGAAGGCCCTGGGCGCCTCCACCGCCTACCTCCTCAAGGACGCGCTCGGCCAGGCCGTCGTCCTGCTCGTCGGCGGCACCCTGCTCGGCACCGGCATCGCCGCCGCCCTGGGCGCCCTCGTCGTGGGCGGCGCCGTGCCCTTCGTCCTCTCCCCGGGCACCGTCCTGGTCCCGGCCGCGGTGACGGTCGTCCTCGGTGCCCTCGGGGCCGCGCTGTCCGTCCGCCGCATCACCTCCGTCGACCCGCTGACCGCCCTGGGGAGCGCCCGATGAGCCTGTGCCTGAGCGACATCACCCTCACCTACCCCGACGGCGACACCCGGCTGACCGCCCTTGACCGGGTCACCCTGGAGGTGCCCAGGGGCAGCCTGACCGCCGTGGTCGGCCCCTCCGGCTCCGGCAAGTCCAGCCTGCTGGCCGTCGCCGCCACCCTGATCACACCGGACACTGGCACCGTCACCGTCGACGGCACCCGTACCACCGGACTGAGCCGGGGCGAGCTGACCGAGCTGCGCCGGAGCCGGATCGGCATCGTCTTCCAGCAGCCCAATCTGCTGCCGTCCCTCACCGCCGCCGAACAGCTCCAGGTCATGGCCCATATCGACGGCCGCTCCCCCGCCCGGGCGCGCGCCCGGGCCCTGGCACTGCTCGACGCGGTCGGCCTCGCCGGCCAGGCCGGGCGCCGCCCGCACCAGCTCTCCGGCGGCCAGCGCCAGCGCGTCAACATCGCCCGCGCCCTGATGAACGACCCCACCGTCCTCCTGGTCGACGAACCCACCAGCGCCCTGGACCACGAGCGCGGCACCGCCGTCCTCGGCCTGCTCACCCGGCTCACCCGTGAACGGGACACCGCCACCGTCCTGGTCACCCACGACCGCACCCACCTCGCGGCCGCCGACCGGATCACCGAGGTACGGGACGGCAGGCTCGTGCCGGTGCCGATGCCAGGACCGGCGAGATGAGGTGAGGTGAGGTGAGGTGAGGTGCCGCGTGAGACGGCTGTCTCGCCCGGCATCGGTACGGCTACCTTGGCCGCCATGGCAGACATCTTCCGGCGGCCCGGTCGGCTGCGTCGGCACGCGGGCTTCGACGGACGTGCCGGGCAGGCGGCCTTCGAGGCGCTGCACCGCGCGTCCCTCGCGGCACCGGCGTTGCGCGCCGGGCTGACCGAGACGTCGGCCGGTGCGGCCGCCCGGCATCTGCGCGAGCTGCTGGGCGCCCCAGGTCTCGCCGTCACCGACACCGAACGGGTGCTGGCCTGGGACGGCACCGGCAAGCACCATGGCGCGGGCGCGGCGGAGCTGGCGGCGGAGGTGCTGGCCGGCGGCGGGAGCGCCGTACTGAAGGCGGACCGGGTGTGGTGCGGGGACCTGGGCTGCGAGCTGCGCGAGGCGGTCGCGGTGCCGCTGGTGGTGGAGGACCGGGTCGAGGGCGCGCTGCTGGTCTACGCCCCGGGTGTGTCGGCGGGTCTGGTCCGGGCCGCGGGCGAGGTGGCGCGCTGGACCTCCGGGCAGCTGGAACTCGCGGAGTCGCACCGTTCCCGTACCCGTCTGGTGGAGGCGGAACTGCGGGCGCTGCGCGCGCAGATATCGCCGCACTTCTCCTGCAACGCGCTGACCGCGATCGCCTCGCTGGTGCGTACCGATCCGCAGCGAGCCCGTGAACTGCTGCTGGATTTCGCCGACTTCACCCGCTACTCGTTCCGTCGGCACGGCGAATTCACCACGCTGGCCGAGGAGTTCCGCTCGATCGGCCAGTATCTGGTGCTGGAGCAGGCGCGGTTCGGCGACCGGCTGTGCATCGATGTCCAGGCGGCCGTGGAAGTGCTGCCGGTGGCCGTGCCGTTCCTGTGCGTGCAGCCACTGGTCGAGAACGCGGTGCGGCACGGTTTCGAGGGCAGCACCGGGCCGGGGCGGATCACCGTACTCGCGTGGGACGTCGGCGCCGAGGCGCACATCACGGTGGAGGACGACGGGGCCGGCATGGACCCCGAGAAGCTCCGTCGCATCCTGGTCGCGGGGGGCACGCCCGCGACCAGGATGCGACGG
>NZ_MUNF01000219.1 GCF_002154555.1 Streptomyces murinus | reverse complement strand
CAGCCCGGACGGGCACACCCTGGCCAGCGGCAGCGCGGACAGCACCATCCGGCTGTGGAACGTCACCGACCCCGGCTCCGCCGAACCGCTGGGCGTCCCGCTCACCCGGCACACCGGCCCGGTCAACGCGCTGGCCTTCACCCCCGACGGCAAGGCACTGGCCAGCGGCGGCGACGACAACACGGTCCGGCTGTGGAACGTCACCGACCCCACCGCGGCCCGGCCGATCGGCCAGTCCATGACGCCCAACGCCAAGACCGGCACCTTCCTGTCGTTCAGCCCCGGCAGCCGCGTCCTCGGCGTCTCCAGCGGCCCCGACACGGTCCGCCTGTGGGACCTGGACGCCGACACGGCCATCGACCACATCTGCTCGGTCACCCGGGGCGTGCTGACCCCCGCCAAGTGGCAGGAGTACCTTCCGCGGCTGTCCTACGACCCTCCGTGTGGCCACTGATCGGCCAACTTCCGTTTTTTCCCTCCGACTTGGCTCCACACGACCGACAACCTTGTTACCCTTGGCCATAGCCCGATCGCTGGNNGTCCATGGAGGACGGAAAACAGGACCGGGACGAAGAGTTCGGCAGATTCATGACCGCCCGCTGGTCACGGCTGCTGCGGACGGCCTTTCTCCTCACCGGGGAACCGCACTCCGCCGAGGATCTCGCCCAGTCCACGCTGGAGCGGGCCTACACGGCCTGGCGCAGAGTCGGTACGGCGGACGACCCGGACGCCTATGTCCGGCGCGTGATGATCAACCTGCACGCCCGCCGGCACCGGCGCAGGCTCAAGGAGTTCCTGGCGCCGAAGGACGATTCCGGCCTGG
>NZ_MUNF01000218.1 GCF_002154555.1 Streptomyces murinus | reverse complement strand
CTCCACCTGACGGGTGCTGTAGCCGAGCCGGGCGGCCAGGCCCGGCACGCCCTCACGGTCCACGACCCCGTCCGTGATCAACCGCATCGCACGGGCCACCAGATCAGCGCGCTGATTCCACTCCGGGGAACCAGGACTCGTGTCCGGGCGGCAGCGCTTGCAGGCGCGGAACCCGGCCTGCTGACAGGCGGCCGCACTCGGGTAGAACGTCATGTTCGCAGGCTTGGGCGGAACCACAGGACAACTGGGCCGGCAGTAGATCCGGGTGGTCAGCACGGCCGTGTAGAACCACCCGTCGAACCGCGCGTCCTTCGACTGCACGGCACGCACACAATGCTCCCGGTCGAACCGCGTCACTGTCTCCATGACTCCAGGATGACCAGGGCGGGAGCGGCGCGCTGGCGGAAATCCGACACGTAGGCCGGGGTGGCCGCTACCGGGTCCGCTCGCGGAATCCGCCGACCCATTCCGCCGTGGTGCGCAAGCCGCCGAAAGTGTAGAAGTGCACCTTGACCACGCCGTGGCGGGCGGGATCGTACCGTTCGCCGAGCGCGTGCAGAAAGCGGTCGGGGCCCGCCGTGCCCAGCAGGTTGGTCAGCGAGAAGCCGTATTTGCGGGCGACGGAGGCGCTGGTGGTGACGCCGAAGCGGGTGGCGTAGCCGACGAGGCGGCGGATGCCGGCCGGGCCGGGGACGCCGATGCGGACGGGCAGGTCGACGCCCCGGGCGCGGACGGCCGCGAGCCAGTCGAGGACCGGGTCGGCGTCGAAGCCGAACTGGGTGATCACATCGCCGGTGAAGGGGCCTGCGCCGATGGCCGCCGCCTTGTCGGTGAGCGCCGACCACAGCGCGGGGCTGGATATCGCGGGGTGGCCCTCGGGGTAGCCGCTGATGCCGATGTGGCGCACCCCGTAGCGCTCCAGCAGTCCGGTGCGCAGGACGGCGAGGGCGTCCTCGTACGGCCCCTCGGGGCGGGCCGGGTCGCCGCCGACGACGAAGACGTTGTCCGCGGTGCCGTCCTCGGCGAGGCCCGCGAGGAACTCCTCCAGGGCGGCGGACGAGGGCAGCCGCCGGGCGGAGATGTGGGGCACGGGCACGAAGCCGAGCCCCCGGACCGCGCGGGCGGCGGCGAGCCGGGTGGCGTGGTCCTCACCGGCGAGGAAGGTGACGTTGATCCGGGTGCCCTGCGGGATGCTGTCCCGCGCCTCCTCCAGTGCGGGCACGTCCTTGCCGGTCATCTCCAGCGAGAAGTCGTCCAGCAGGTCGGTGCCCACCGCGGCGGGGGCGGTGACGGCGGGGTTCATCGGGCTCCTTGCGGCTCGGGCACGGTGGTGGCTGCCGGCCGGGGGTCCCGGCCCCGGCCGATGATGCCACGCGGCCTCACGCGTGCCGCTCGCGGGCCCCGCGGTGGCCCGCTGCCCGCCGCCGTGGAGTGACGGCCCCGTCACGGCGGGGACGGGGCCGGACCGGTCAGGAGCGGACCGGGGCGGGGGGTGGGGCGGACTGGCCGGTCTGGGCCAGACCCAGGTGCGCGCTGAGCAGATGGGCGTCGAGCAGGCCCACCTCGGCGGTGCGGGCGGCTCGCGCGTAGCCGTTCAGCATGCGCTTGGTGAGGACGAGCGCCTCGGGCGCACGGCGCAGCAGCGGCCTGATCCAGGAGTCGACCGCCGCGTCCAGGCCGTCCCGGGGGGCGACCTTGTGCAGCAGGCCGAGTCGCTGGGCGGCGGCCGCGTCGAAGTTCTCGCCGGTGAGCATGAGTTCCCGGATGTGCGAGACACCGGCCTCGGCGATCAGCCGGCCCATGGCGCCGCCCCAGGCCGGGGGCAGGCCGAGGGCGACCTCGGGCATACGGAAGCGGCAGTCGTCGGCGCCCGCGCGCAGATCGCAGTAGGAGGCGAGGGCGAGTCCCGCGCCGATGACCCGGCCGTGCAGCCGCGCGATGGTGATGGCGTGGGTGTTCTCCAGGGCCTCGCACACCCGCAGCGCCTTGTCGTTCATGCGACGCAGGGCGGTGCCGGTGGGGTCGTGTGCCAGGGCCGTCTGGAACTCGGTGCGCTCGGCGCCCAGGTTGAAGTCGCCGCCCGCCCCGGTCAGCAGCAGGACGCGGATGTCCGGCCGGTCGTGGAGAGCGTGCAGGACGTCGAGGAGATCGTCCAGCAGGGCGACCGTGAAGGTGTTGTCCTCCGGTGTGGCGCCGAGCCGGATCCGCAGCACGGGTCCGTCGAGGTCCGTCTGGATCGCGGTGGTGGCGAAGGGGCGGTGGAGGTCGGCCGGTCCGGCCGTCGCGGGTATGTCGGTCATGCGAGGGTGACGTCCAGGTTCAGCAGTCGTCTGAAGGCCACGCGCGGCGCCCAGGTCGGGCGGCGGACCAGGGTGAGCTGGGGGAAGCGCGTGACCAGCTGATGGAGGAGGGTCTGGGCCTCCAGGCGGGCCAGGGGCGCGCCGAGGCAGTAGTGGATGCCGCCGCTGAAGGCGAGATGGGCCGGCTTGCGGTGCATGTTGAACAGTTCGGGGTCCTCGTGCTTGGCCGGGTCACGGTGGGCCGCGCCGATCAGCAGGTGGACCATCTCGTCCTTGCGGATCTCCACGCCGCCCAGTTCGCAGTCGCGCGAGGAGACGCGGCTGATGACATGGGTGGGCGGGTCGTAGCGCAGCGACTCCTCGACGGCGGCCGACACCAAGTCGGGCTGGACGGTGAGCCGGTCCCACTGGCGGGGATGTTCGAGGAGCAGCAGGGCGGTGGTGGACAGCAGTGTGGTCGTGGTCTCCAAGGCGGCCAGGAGCACGAACAGGGCGAGGAAGTAGACGGCCTCGTCGGCCTTGTCGCGGTCGCTCTCCATGCCGTCCCACAGGGTGATCCAGCGGGAGACCGGGTCGTCGCCCGGGTGCGCGCGCCGCTCGCGGACCAAGTCGGTGAAATAGCCGCGCAGTTCAGTGGTGGCCGCGTCCGACAGTGCCAACTGGCTCGCGGAGGGCAGCAGTTCCTGGGTGAACACCTGGTCGTGGGTGAGCTCGCGCAGCCGGGGGTGGTCGGCGGTGGGCAGGCCCAGCCAGTGTCCTATGACGGCGACCGGCAGTTCCTCGGCGACCAGGTTGTTCAGGTCGGCCTCACCGTCGTGCAGCCGCTCGGCGAGGTTGTCGAGCAGCCTGGTGGTGAACCGCTCTATTATCCCGCGCATCTCGTCCAGCGAGCTGCGGTCGAACATACCGGCCGAGCGGCGCACCCAGGAGTGCTCAGGGGGGTTGAGAGCGGGCAGCGTGCGGCTCATCTCCCGGGAGGAGGGCGCCGTCCAGCGGGTGCCGTCGCCCTGCTGCTCTCGCCAGCGGGCGTCCGGCTCCAGCCAGTCTCTGCTGCGTACGACCTGATCGCAGGCATCAAATCCGGTCACCAGGTGACCGCCCCAGGGCGCGGTGGCCACCGCACCCCGGGAGCGTAGTTCCGCGTAGATCGGAAACGGGTTGGCCTGTCCCTTGGGCGTGCGCAGCCGGGAGAAGAGCGATACGGCGAAGCGTCTGTCGGTGGGCTGAGTGGCGATGGTTTCCACAATGACCCTTTCTGATCTAGACATCAGCCCGCATGCATACCCTCCGCTTCTGACGCATATACAAAATGACTATGCGAGCCGCGGGTTGTTTTCGTCACTCCCCTCGCGTCCACGCCAGGAAGCGGCTGAACAGGCCCGACTTGGGCTTGGCGGCACCACCCATCGCCGGTCGGGGCGTGGCCGTGACCTGGCCCGCGGAGGCGGCCACCGGGGATTCCGTCCTCTGCGCCGCCGTCGGCACCACGATGCGCGGGGTGAAGCGCACCGGCAGCGCCACCAGGGAGCGGCTCCACGGTGCCGGGACCCAGCTGAGGTCCTTGAACGGCATCCGGACCTCGATGTCCGGGAGCCGGTTGAGCAGGGTCTCCACGGCGGTCACCGCGATCACGAACGCCGGGTCCTTGGCGGGGCAGGCGTGCGGGCCCGCGCCGAAGGCCAAATGGGCCTTGGCACTGAGCTGTTCGCGGTGCTCGGCGAGCCGGGGGTCGGTGTTGGCCGCCGCGAAGGAGATCAGCACCGGGTCGTTCGCCTTGACCACCCGGCCGCCCAGCTCCACGTCGTGCGTGGGGTAGTGGGCCGCGTAGTTGGCGATGGGCGCGTAGTTCCACAGGACCTGGGTGACGGCGTCCTCGACCGGCAGGCCCGACTGCCACTCCTCGCCGAGGATCAGCGCGCTCGCGGTGCCGATGGCGGCGGACAGCGGCGTGGTGCCACCGGAGAGCAGGGTGACGAGCTGGTGCAGCATCTCCTCGTCGGACAGCTGCGCCGAGTGCTGCATCAGACGCGTCGTCAGGTCGTCGCCGGGGCTGCGGCGCTTGAGGGCGATCAGCTCGTTCAGCGCCTCGGCCAGCAGCTGGTCGGCGCCGGCACTGCCGGAGAAGATGCCGGTGATGCCCGCGATGACGCGGTCACCGATCTCGGGCGGGCAGCCGAACAGGTCGCTGAAGACGAGCAGCGGCAGCGGCTGGGCGTACTCCGCCATCAGCTCGGCCTGGCCCATGCGCTCGGAGCTGAAGCGGCTGATCAGATAGTCGGCCGAGGCCTGCGTCTGCCGCACCAGCTGGAGCTCGTTGACGCTGGCCAGGGAGTCGGTGACGGCCTGGCGCAGCCGGGCGTGCGCCGCGCCGTCGCTAAACAGCGCGTTGGGGCGGTACGCCAGCATCGGCAGCGCGGGGCTGTCCTCGGGCACCCGGCCCTCGTTCAGCGCGTTCCAGCGCCGCGAGTCGCGGACGAAGGAGGCGGGGTTCTGGAGGATGTAGAGCGCGGCGTCGTAGCTGGTGACCAGCTCGACCTCGACGCCGGGCGCGATGTCCACCGGCGCGCTCGGGCCGAGGCCGCGCAGATGGGCGTAGTGGCCGTCCGGGTCGGAGCCGAACCGGGGGCCGTAGAGCGGGATGTTCCCGTGTGCGGGGCAGCCGGGGGGCGGCTCTATGCCGGGTTGCTGCTGCATGAGCGGGGGGGCTCCTAGTCGATGAGGGAGAGAAGGTGGTGCACGAGGGTGATCAGCGCGTTGGCCGACGACTGCTCGTTGCGGACGTCGCAGGGGACGACGGGGGTGTCCGCGGACAGGTTGAGGGCCTCGCGCACCTCGGAGAGCGGGTAGCCGGGCGTGCCGTCGAAGTGGTTGACACCGATGGCGTACGTCAGGCCGAACCGCTCGACCAGGTCGAGGATGGGGAACGACTCGGACAGCCGCTCGGGGTCGACGAGGACGAGCGCGCCCAGGGCGCCCCGGGACAGCTCCTCCCACATCTCCTTGAAGCGTTCCTGGCCGGGGGTGCCGAAGAGGTACAGCACCACCTCGTCGTTGATGGTCAGACGGCCGAAGTCCATGGCGACCGTCGTGGTGGTCTTGTCGGGGGTGCCCGACAGATCGTCGAAGCCCTCGCTGGCCTCGGTGATCTCTTCTTCGGTCCGCAGCGGCTCGATCTCGGAGATGCTGGCGATGCACGTGGTCTTGCCGACCCCGAAGTGCCCCACCACGAGCACCTTCACCGCCGTACGGACACCTGAATCCAGGTACACGAATCACGCTCCGAATCGGGCTCTGAGGCCGTCGAGCACGGCGTTCAGTACTTCTCGGTCGACACGTTCCGCGCGGGGCACCGGCTTCCGCGCGATGATCAGGTTGCCGTCCTCCATCTCGGCCAGCAGGATCCGGACGACCCCGAGCGGCAGATGGGTGTGGGCGGCCACCTCGGCCACGGACAGGAAACCGTCCATGACCAGGTCCAGAACCTGCCGGGCCTCCGGGGTGAGCGTGCGCACCGTGGTGGCGGCGTGCTCGCTCGCGGACACGAGCGTCGTATGCCCGTAGGCGTGTTCCGGGGGCAGGGACCGCCCGTTCGTGATCACGAAGAACGGGACTAATGCGGAGGTGAGTTCCAGATCCTCGTCGGGCTCGTCACTCACGCGTGGCTCGCCTCCCCGTGCGGGGACAGATAGGCGCCGAGTCTGGGCACCACCCGGTGCAGCCGGGTCGTGAACTCCTCGATGTCGGCGTCGTGCTGGGCCGCGGCGGCGAGGAAGGCGCCCCGCCCGGCCGAGATCAGGAAGATCCAGCCGTGCTGGAACTCGATGACGGTCTGCCGCCAGGACGCGTCCGGCTGGACGCCCGCGAACTGGGCGGTGGCCCGGCTGTAGGCGTGGATGCCGGTCATCGCGGCGGAGATGGTGTCCGCGAGGTCCTGGCTCATGCCCGTGGTGGCGCCGCGGGGAAGGCCGTCGCCGCCCAGCAGTACGGCGTGCTGGGCGCCGCGCACCTCGCTGATCACCTCGTCCAGGTCGGCGATCCGGATGCCGGTGCCGATCTCCCGGTCGGCGCGGGTGCGCCGGTCGCGGGTCCCGGCGTCGTCGGCGTGCACCCGGGGCGGCGAGGTGAGGTTGTTGCCGAGCCGGGCGACGAGCCGGTGCATGCGGAAGGAGATCTGCTGCATGTCGACATCGGGTGCCGCGGCCGCCGCGAGATAGGCGCCCTGTCCGGCCCCGATCAGGAAGATCCAGCCGTGCGAGAACTCGATGATGGTCTGGTTCCACTGCCGGTCCGGGCCGTCCCCGGCGAAGTGGGACGTGGCCCGGCTCAGCGACTGCATGCCCGCCATGGCGGCGGAGATGGTCCGCACGTCCTTCTGCGCCATGCCGTCGGTCGACCCGCGGGGCAAGCCGTCCGCGGACAGCAGGACGGCGTGGCGTGCCTTGGGCACGTTGGCCACGATGTCCTCAAGCATCCACGACAGGTCGCTGATCATGTGTCATCGGACCCTTCGGACGGTGCCGCGGAGAGATTGCGGCCGGAGAGCGTGCCGCGCTGGAAGGCGCCCAGGCTGCGGCCCGCCGCGCGGCCGGCGTCCTCCCCCGCCGCGACGTGCGGCAGACCGACGGTGTCCTGGTCGGGGACGCTGGCTATGGGCACCTGGCGGGCACCGCGCCGGGGCAGTCCGCCCGCGGTGCGCGCCACCGGCTCGGGCCGGGCGGCGGGGGCGCCGGGCTGCTCGACAACGGGCTGGACCTCGTTCACCGGTGCCGTCTCCTCCTCGGTCCACAGCTCCTCGGGCAGCAGCACGACCGCGCGCACACCGCCGTAGCGGGAGACACCGGTCACGTCCACCCGGAACCCGTACTGCTGGGACAGCAGGCCGATCACCGGGAAGCCGAACTTCGGCTGGTTGCCCAGCTGGGACAGCCGGGGGCGGTACTGGCCGGAGAGCAGGGCAGTGGCCTTCTGCCGCTCCTCGTCGTTCATGCCGACGCCCGCGTCGTCGATGACGATGCAGAGGTTCTTCTGCACCCGCTGGAACGTCACCTCGATGGGCGAGCCCTGCTGGGAGAAGCTGGCAGCGTTGTCGAGCAGTTCGGCGACCGCGAGGGCGACGGGCGAGACCGCCGACGCCTTCAGCGCGAAGCCGGTCTGCTGCATGATCTCCACGCGGCGGAAGTTGCGGATCTGGCCCTGGGCGCTGCGCACCACGTCGTAGACGCTGGCGGCGCGGCTGCGGCGGCCCAGCGGGGCGCCGCACATCACGGCGATGCCCTGTGCCTTGCGTGCCATCTGCGCGTTGGCGTGGCCGACCTCCAGGAGGTCGCCGAGGACGGTGTGGCCGCCGTACTTGCGCTGGATCTCCTCCAGCAGCGCCAGCTGTTCGGCGGCGAGGCTCTGGAGGAAGCGCGCGGAACCCTTGAGCACGGCCTTGGTGCTGTCCTCCGCCGCCTCCTCGGCTTCCTGGATGGTCTTGGCGTGGTCGGTCCGGTGCTGGTGGAGCTCTGCTCGTAAAGTGGCGAGCCGGCCGTCGGCCTCGCTCAGTCGCTGGGTCAGTGCGGCTTCGGACCTGTCCTTGTTCGCCGCGATGGCCTTGGCGCGACGACTGAGGACCACGGCCGCGGCGACGCCGAGCGCCGCCACGACAACCAGGCACCAGACAAGTGCGTCTCGAATCATGGAAACCTTTCCTGGCGGTTAGCCTGCGACCGCTGGCGGAAGTGCACCGCACCACCGGTGTGGGACAACCGGTCGCGAACGGGTCGGGCAGGTCACGCGGAGGACCGGACCGAAACCGTTTTCTGCGGTGCCTGAGCCGAGGGGACCAAGGTCACAGACGCGGGGATGCTATCACCCGCTTAGGGGAACCTTTGCCACGCCGAGGCAGGTCAACAAGCCTGCTCACCGCCCGGGTTGCGGTAGTTACGCGCTGCTGCTCCGACAATTCCGGATAGCGGTCCGGCAGTTGCTCGCGAGCGGTGTCAAGGGGGCGTCAGGAGGGCGTGAAGGAGCCGTCGGATCAGCCGATCTGACGGGCGAACACCTCGTACGCGGGGGTGTCGAAGAGCACGAAGCGGATCTCCTCGACGGCCGTCTCCGCGGCGCGGACGGTCTCCAGGGCGATCCGGGCGGCGTCGGCCATGGGCCAGCGGTAGACGCCGGTGGAGATGGCCGGAAACGCCAGGGTGCGGGCGCCGAGCGCGTCGGCGACGCCCAGGGACTCGCGGTAGCAGGAGGCGAGCAGCTCGGAGCGGTCCTCGTCCTCGCTGAAGACCGGTCCGACGGTATGGATCACCCAGCGGGCGTCGAGCCGTCCCGCGGTGGTCGCGACGGCCTGCCCGGTCGGCAGCCCCCGGCCGTAGCGCGCGGCGCGCAGGGCGCGGCACTCGGCGAGGATCTCGGGGCCGCCGCGGCGGTGGATGGCGCCGTCAACACCTCCCCCGCCGAGCAGTGAGGAGTTGGCCGCGTTGACGATCGCGTCGGCGCTCTGGTGGGTGATGTCGCCCTGGACGAGCAGGATGCCGGTCATGTCTGTCTCACTCTCCGCCGGAAGTCGGGTCTGCCTCAGTCTGCGCCGGCGGTCAGGTCTGTCTCAGTCTGCGCCAGACGGCCTTCGCCGCGTTGTGTCCCGACATGCCGTGGACGCCCGGTCCCGGCGGGGTGGCCGAGGAGCAGAGGAAGACGGCCGGGTGGGGGGTGTGGTACGGGAAGAGGGTCGGCCGTGGCCGCAGCAGCAGCTGGAGCCCGGAGGCGGCGCCGCAGGCAATGTCACCGCCCACGTAGTTGGCGTTGCGGGCGGCCATCTCGGCGGGGCCGGCGACGGCGCGGGCGAGGACGCGGTCGCGGAAGCCGGGGGCGAAGCGCTCCAGTTGGCGCTCCATGGCGTCGGTGAGATCCCCGGACCAGCCGTTGGGCACATGGCCGTACGCCCAGAAGACGTGTTTACCGGCGGGGGCGCGGCCGGGGTCGGCCACGCTGGGCTGCACGGTGATCATGAAGGGCTTCTCGGGGGCGCGGCCCTCCCGGGAGGCGGCCCGCAGGGCGGTGTCGATCTCGGCCCGGCTCGCGCCGATCTGGACGGTGCCGGCGACGCGGGCCTCGGGGGCGGTCCAGGGCACCGGGCCGTCCAGCGCGTAGTCGATCTTGAAGACGCTGGGGCCGTAGCGATAGCGGTCGTAGTGGGCGCCGAAACCGGCGATGCGGGCGAGGGCGGCGGGCGAGGTGTCGAAGACGTAGGCGCGCGCGGGCGGCAGGTCGTCCAGGCGTTTGACCTGGTAGTCGGTGTGCACCGCGCCACCGAGGTCGAGGAGGTAGGCGGCCAGCGCGTCCGAGATGGCCTGGGAGCCGCCGCGGGCCACCGGCCAGCCGCGGGCGTGCGCGGCCAGCGCGAAGACCAGGCCGACGGCACCGGTGGCGAACCCGTCCAGCGGGGCCATCACATGGGCGACCAGCCCGGCGAACAGGGCCTTGACCCGCTCGTCCTTGAAGCGGCGCAGCAGCCACGTGGACGGCGGCAGCCCGGCCAGTCCGAAGCGGGCCAGGGTGAGGGGGTCGCGGGGCAGCGCGGTCAGCGGCAGGGACATGAAGTCCGCTACGAGCGTGTCCCAGTGGGCGAGCAGCGGCTCGACCAGTCGTCGGTACGGCCCCGCGTCACGCGGTCCGAAGGAGGCGGCGGTCTCGGCGACCGAGCGGGAGAGCACGGCCGCGGTGCCGTCGGGGAAGGGGTGGGCCATGGGCAGCTCGGCGTGCAGCCATTCGAGGCCGTAGCGCTCCAGGGGCAGGGCGCGGAAGGCGGGCGAGTTGATGCCCAGGGGGTGGGCGGCCGAGCACGGGTCGTGCCGGAAGCCGGGCAGGGTCAGCTCCTCGGTGCGGGCGCCGCCGCCCACGGTGGAGCACGCCTCGAACAGGGCCACGGAGAAGCCCCGCCGGGCCAGTTCCACCGCGGCGGTCAGTCCGTTCGGACCCGCCCCCACCACGACCGCATCGAGCATCGACGGCACCTTCGGACCCCTTCGTCAGCCGATGGCCACTCGGGGTCAGGATATGCCGGGGCACCGACAGCGCGGGGCCGGACGGCAAGCGGGCGGCCGAGGGACCTTGCGGGGCCGGATGTTCAGCGCCCCACCGCGTACCCCTGCATCCCCCGCGGGTTCGCCGCCGCCGACAGGACGCCGGTCTCCGGGTCGCGGGCGACCGCGCACAGCCGGCCCTCGGACCAGGCGGGGCCGAGGGTGAGGTCATGGCCGCGGCGGCGCAGGCCGGCCACCACCGCATCCGGCGTCCGGGACTCGACGGTCACGCTGCCGGGGCGGTGGTCGCGCGGGTAGAAGGAGCTGGGGAAGGCGTCGTTGTGCCAGTTCGGGGCATCGACGGCGCCCTGGAGGTCGAGGCCGCCGCGGACCGGGGCGCGCAGGGCGACGGCGAGGAAGAAGTGCGGCTGCCACTGGTCCTGCTGATCGCCGCCGGGCGTGCCGAACGCCATGACCGGGACGCCGTCGCGCAGCGCGAGGGAGGGGGTGAGGGTGGTGCGGGGGCGGCGGCCGGGGGTGAGGGTGTTCGGCAGGCCCTCCTCCAGCCAGGCCATCTGGAGCCGGGTGCCGAGCGGGAAGCCCAGTTCGGGCACGACGGGGTTGGACTGGAGCCAGCCGCCGCTGGGCGTGGCCGCGATCATGTTGCCCCAGCGGTCGACCACATCGAGGTGGCAGGTGTCGCCCCGGGTGCTCCCGTCGCCGGACAGCCGCGCGAGCGTCGGCTCCCCCACGCCCATCGGGTCGAACCCCTCGTCCGCGAGCGGTGCGGCCGCACGGGCGAGGCCGGGCAGCCGGGGGGTGCGGCCGCCGGGGGCGCCGGGGCGCAGTTCGTACGACGCCTCGCTCCCGATCAGCGCGCGCCGCCCGGCGTTGTACTCGTCCGACAGCAGCTGCGCGAGCGGTACCTCGGCGGCGTCGCCGTACCAGGCCTCCCGGTCGGCCATGGCCAACTTGCAGCCCTCGACGAGGAGATGAATGTAGTCGGCGCTGCCGTACTCGGGCAGTTCCGGTGGCAGCAGGGCGAGTTGCTGGAGGAAGGCGGGGCCCTGGCTCCAGGGTCCGGCCTTGCACACGGTCCAGCCGTTCCAGTCGTAGGACACCGGATCCTCGTACGTCGCCGACCAGTTGGCGAGGTCTGCCGCGTCGAGCATGCCGGTGTGCCGGTCGCCGCTGGTGTCCAGGGTGGGGCGCCGGGACTGCCGTACCAGTGCCTCGGCGATGAAGCCGCCGCGCCACACCTCGCGGGCCGCGTCGATGCGGGCCTCCCGGTTCCCGGCCCGCGCGGTCTCGGCGAGCAGCCGGCGCCAGGTGGCGGCGAGGGCGGGGTTGCGCAGCGGCACACCGGGGCGGGGCGGGCGGCCGTCCGGCAGATACAGCTGTGCCGAGGACGTCCACTCCGTCTCGAACAGGGCCCGGACGCCCTCGACGGTCGCGCCGATGTTCTCCACCGGCGGGTGGCCGTGTTCCGCGTAGCCGATGGCGTATTTCAGTACGTCCTCAAGGGATTTGGTGCCGTGGTCGCGCAGGAGCAGCAGCCAGGCGTCGAAGGCGCCGGGTACGGCGGCGGCGAGGGGGCCGGTGCCGGGGACCAGGTCCAGGCCGAGGTCCCGGTAGCGCGCGGCGGTGGCGGCGGCCGGGGCCACGCCCTGTCCGCACAGCACCCGGACCGTGCCGCCGGCCGGGGCGAGCAGGATCGGCACCTCCCCGGCCGGGCCGTTCAGATGCGGCTCCACGACGTGCAGGACGAAGGCGCCCGCCACGGCCGCGTCGAAGGCGTTGCCGCCGTCCTCCAGCACGGCCATCGCGGACTGTGCGGCCAGCCAGTGGGTGGCGGAGGCCATGCCGAAGGTGCCTTGCAGGGTGGGCCGGGTGGTGAACTGCACGTCTCACCTCGCGCGAGTATGGGCCGGTTCCGGTCGGTCGCCCGATCAGCCGCCAGGCTACCGACGGCTCCGCCTCCCGTCCGCACTCTGCCGAACTCCCAGATGGCGCAGGGCCGATGCGGCCGCTCCCGCCCCGCACATGCCGTGGGCGCCGGGGCCGGGCGGAGTGGCGGCGGAGCAGCAGAAGACGCCGGGCAGGCCGGTGGAGTAGGGGTCGAGGGCGGGGCGGGGGCCGAGAATCAGCTGAGGCACGGTCTTGGCGCCGGTGAGGATGTCGCCGCCCGCGAAGTTGGCGTTGTCGGCGGCGAATCGGGCGGGTGTGGTGGTGCGCAGGCCGAGGACGCGGTCCCGGGTGCCGGGGGCGAAGCGTTCGAGCTGGGCGAGTACGGCCTCGGTGGCGTCGCCGTCGTAGCCGTACGGGACGTGTGCGTAGGCCCAGACCGGGTGGACGTCGCCCACGGAGCGGGTGGGGTCGGCCAGGTACTGCTGGCCGACCAGGACGAAGGGGCGCTCCGGCATCCGTCCCCGGTTCACGTCCCTTTCCGCGCGGGCGATCTCGGCGAGGGTGCCGCCGAGGTGGACGGTGCCGGCCCGGCGGGCGTCCGCGTTCGTCCAGGGCACGCCGCCCGCCACCGCCAGGTCGACCTTGAAGGCACCGGGGCCACGGCGGAAGCGCAGATAGGCGTCGCGGACCCGGGCGGGCA
>NZ_MUNF01000217.1 GCF_002154555.1 Streptomyces murinus | reverse complement strand
GGTCCTGGAGCCGGTGGCCAGGTGAGCTTCCCCTACGGGCTGGTCGCGACCGACCCGTCGGAGCGCAGCAGCGTCCCGTCCAGGTCGGTCGCGACCAGCCCGTAGGGGAAGCTCACCTGGCCACCGGCTCCAGGACCTCCCGGCCGCCCAGGTAGGGGCGCAGCACTTCGGGGACCCGGACGGAGCCGTCGGCCAGCTGGTGGTTCTCCAGGATCGCCACGATGGTGCGCGGTACGGCGCACAGCGTGCCGTTGAGCGTGGCGAGCGGCTTGACCTGCTTGCCGTCGCGGACCCGGATGGACAGGCGCCGGGACTGGAACTCGGTGCAGTCCGAGGTCGAGGTCAGCTCGCGGTACTTGCCCTGCGTCGGGATCCACGCCTCGCAGTCGAACTTGCGGGCGGCCGAGGAGCCGAGGTCACCGGAGGCGACGTCGATCACGCGGAACGGCAGCTCCAGCGAGGACAGCCACTGCTTCTCCCAGGCCAGCAGGCGCTGGTGCTCGGCCTGGGTGTCCGCGGGGTCGACGTACGAGAACATCTCGACCTTGTCGAACTGGTGCACGCGGAAGATGCCCCGGGTGTCCTTGCCGTGCGAACCGGCCTCGCGGCGGAAGCAGGGCGAGAAGCCCGCGTACCGCAGCGGCAGCTTGTCGGCGTCGAGGATCTCGTCCATGTGGTACG
Source organism: Streptomyces murinus (assembly GCF_002154555.1). Lineage (GTDB taxonomy): Bacteria > Actinomycetota > Actinomycetes > Streptomycetales > Streptomycetaceae > Streptomyces > Streptomyces murinus. The sequence goes on along the minus strand of NZ_MUNF01000217.1, from coordinate 7,872 downwards.
CCGCGAGCGCCACCTCGGAGGTGCCGACCAGGTAGAGGTCGTCCTTGTCGAGGTGGTAGACGTCCTGCGCGGCCTGGCCGAGGAAGCCAGTGCCGGCCATCGACTGCGGGCGGACCAGCGCCGGGGTCAGCATCGGGGTGAAGCCGGCCGCGGTGGCCTGGGCCATCGCCGCGTTCACCAGGGCCAGCTCCAGCAGGGCGCCGACACCGGTGAGGAAGTAGAAGCGGGAGCCGGAGACCTTGGCGCCGCGCTCGACGTCGATCGCGCCGAGCAGCTGGCCCAGCTCCAGGTGGTCCTTGGGCTCGAAGCCCTCGGCACCGAAGTCACGGATGGTGCCGTGCGTCTCCAGGGTGACGAAGTCCTCCTCGCCGCCGACGGGGACGTCGGGGTGGACGAGGTTGCCGAGCCGGAGCAGCAGCTCATGGGTCTCGGCGTCGGCCGCGTCGCGCTCGGCGTCGGCGGCCTTGACGTCGGCCTTGAGCTGCTCGGCCCGCTTGAGCAGCTCGGCCTTCTCGTCGGCGGTGGCCTTGGGGATCAGCTTGCCGAGCTGCTTCTGCTCGGCACGCAGTTCGTCGAAGCGGACGCCGGAAGACCTGCGCCGCTCGTCGGCGGACAGGAGGGAGTCGACGAGCGCGACATCCTCTCCACGAGCACGCTGGGACGCGCGCACACGGTCGGGGTCCTCACGGAGCAGGCGAAGGTCAATCACAGGCCCAAGGCTACCGGTGCGGGGATCCCGCTCACGAATCACTATTACGGCGCGCTTGGATTTGCGGCTTACGGTGCGTTATGCGCTAATTGCCGCGCGTGTCAAGGGAAAGTGTCTCACTCCCTGGGACGGGGCAGGTTCGGGGCGCCCGGTTGACTCGATTTCCTTGTGGAGAGCGGGACTTGGCGGCCTGGTTGTCCACAGAAATCCACACCCTCCAAAGAGTTATCCACAGGGTGTGGGGAAGTTCTGTGGATGCGGGAATTGATCACTCCGGATCCCTTGACCGATGTGCAGAATTCCCCGGCCAAAGTGGATCGACACCCACTTTCGGGTGGAAAACGGTCGCCCCAAAAGATGAACCAAAGGAAACGGGTGGACGAAGGGTGGGTCAGGTGAAGGTCGCCCTGTCTGTGCGCTGTGGGGCGATTTGTCGACTGGGTCGCGCTTCGCTGTCGACTTGTCCCCAGGTCGAGAAGCGCCCCTGTGGATAACTTCTGTGGATAACTAGAAGCGGCCGTCCTGGCAGCGTGCCACCCAGTCCGCGGCCCGCGTGAACTCCTCGTCCGAGGTCCCTGGCTGTACGGCGCGTGCCTCGTCCGGCCTGATGTCGGCGCGCGGGTACGAGCCGAGGAAGCGCACTTCGAGGCAGAGCCGCTTCAGACCCATCAGCGCCGCCGCCATCCGCCGGTCGGAGATATGGCCCTCGGCGTCCACGCAGAAGCAGTAGTTGCCGATGCCCTCGCCGGTCGGCCGGGACTGGAGCAGCATCAGGTTGATCCCGCGCGAGGCGAACTCGCCGAGCAGATCGCGCAGTCCGCCGGGGTGGTCGGTGCGCTGCCAGAGCACCACCGAGGTCTTGTCGGCGCCGGTCTTCGCGGCGGGCCGGGCCGGGCGGCCGACCAGCACGAACCGGGTCTGCGCGTTCTCCGCGTCGTGGATCCCGGTCTCCAGGGCCTCCAGGCCGTACCGGGCGGCGGCGAACTCGCCCGCGAAGGCGGCGTCGTAGCGGCCCTCCTGGACCAGCCGGGCCGCGTCCGCGTTCGAGGCGGCCGACTCCCAGACGGCGTCCGGGAGATTGGCCTTCAGCCAGTTGCGCACCTGCGGCTGGGCCGCGGGATGGGCGGAGACCGTCTTGATGTCGGCGAGCCGGGTGCCCGGCCGGACCAGTAGCGCGAAGGTGATGGAGAGCAGCACCTCGCGGTAGATCGTCAGCGGCTCGCCCGCGACCAGGCCGTCCAGGGTGGCGGTGATACCGCCCTCGACGGAGTTCTCGATCGGCACGAACGCGGCCTCGGCCTCGCCGGCCCGCACCGCGTCCAGCGCGGACTGCACCGACACGTACGGGGTCAGCTCCCGGGTGGCCGCCTCCGGCAGCGTCCGCAGGGCCACCTCGGTGAAGGTGCCCTCGGGGCCGAGATACGCATAGCTCGCTGGCATGGTCCTCACCCTAATGGCCGCGGGCCGTCGTAGCTCAGGCGTCTCAAGATGACCACTCGACCGGGTGGTTTGGGAAGGGAAAGTCCACAGAGCCGATGGAATGTCGGCTAGGGTTTGTCTGACAATTCCCGTCGTCGCCCGGAGCGCGGCAGACGGGAATTGTCAGACAGGCCCTAGGGGGATCGGGGGGCCCTTGTTCAGCCCTCCAGCAGCCGCTGCCCCACATACTCGCCCTTCGCCGCCCCGCCCGGCACCGCGAACAGCGCGCTCGACTCGTGCCGGATGAACCGGGACAGGGCGTCGCCCCGGTCGAGCTTGCGCTGCACCGGTACGAAGCCGAGCAGCGGATCCGCCTGCCAGCACACGAAGAGCAGCCCGGCGTCCGGGACCCCGTCCGCGTCGATGCCGTCGTGGTACGAGAACGGGCGCCGCAGCATCGCCGCCCCGCCGTTCCTGTCCGGCCGGGTGATCCGCGCGTGTGCGTTGAGCGCGATCACGTAGTCACCCTTGGCGTCGGTCTTCTCCAGCTCCATCGGGGAGGTCTCGTGCCCCCCGGTCAGCGGCGCCCCATCTGTCTTGCGGCGCCCGATGACCTGCTCCTGGGTGGCGACGGGCAGCTTCTCCCAGTCGTCCAGGAGCATGCGGATCCGCCGTACGACGGCGTAGGAGCCGTTCGCCATCCACGCGGGCTCGCCCGAGGAGGGTACGAAGATCTGCTTGTCGAAGGCGGCGTCCGTCGGCTTCGGATTGCCCGTGCCGTCGATCTGGCCCATCAGATTGCGGGCCGTCATCGGGCGGGCGGTGGCGCCCGGGGTGCGGTTGAAGCCGTTCATCTGCCAGCGCACCCGCGCGGCCGCCCCGGCGTCCTTCTGGATCGCGCGCAGGGCGTGGAAGGCGACCAGGGCGTCGTTCGCGCCGATCTGCACCCACAGATCGCCGTCGCTGCGCGCCTTGTCCAGATGGTCGGAGGAGAAGTCGGGCAGCGGATCGAGGGCGCTGGGCCGCTGCTTCTCCAGACCGGTGCGGGTGAAGAAGCTGTTCCCGAAGCCGAAGGTGACCGTCAGGGAGGAGGGGCCCGCGTCCCGGGACACATCGGTGTCGTCGTGCGGGGCCGGCTCGCCCGCCATCAGCCGCTCGGCCGTCGCCGACCAGCGGCGCAGCAGGGCCGCCGCCTCCTTGCGGCCCGCGCCCGCCGCCAGATCGAAGGCGATGAGATGACCGCACGCCTGGAGGCCCTCGGTGATGCCGGGCTGGTGTTTCACGTGAAACAACGCGCGGTCGGAGCCCACCGAGGTGAGAGGGGTGGCCGGGGCGGGCGCGGCGGCGTAACCGACCGCCCCGCCCGCCGCGCCGAGCACCAGCCCGGTGGCGCCCGCGGTGCCGAGCAGGGCTCGCCGGGAGACACCCCCGGAACGGACCCCGGACGCCGTGGCCTCGGCCGCCGGGGACGTGGGAGTGGGGGCGTGTCGGGTGGACTGGTCGGTCATGGTTCGGGTCAGCCGATCTGCGCGTTCTTGGAGACGGTCACTTCATCGATGTCGGAGGTGCGGACGGTGACCTCGACCTTCCAGTCGCCGGCCATCGGGATCTGCACCCCGTCCGCCGACCAGTGGCCGGTGGTGATGTGCTCGGGGGCCACGGAGAGCGGGCCGATCTTCTTCGCCTCCAGGGTGAGGGCGATCTTCACCTCGGGGACGTCGAAGAGCTGTCCGCCGGGCTTGCGGACGAAGAGGTGCAGCGAGTTGGCGCCCGCGTGTGCGGGGTCGATGTCGAGGGCGACCACGCCCTTGCCGTCCGCGCCACCCGTGTCGAAGGGCAGGCTCAGGGACAGGCTGCCGTTCCTGGGTGCCGTGACGGCGCCGGTGGCGGCCTTGGCCTCCTGCTCGGTGCGGCCGGGCTCGGTCTGCGTCAGCGCGGTGGTGACGGCGAGCAGGACGACCGCGACGGCGGCCTCGGCGAGCACCGAGCGGCGCAGCCCGAAGCGGCCCGCGTCGCCGTCCCGCAGCCGCTTCCGCCGGGCGGCGTCCACCGCGGCCCGCTGCCGGGCGAGCTGGGCGGCGCGGCGGGAGTCACCGGAGTCCTTGGCAGCGGGGCCGGGTTCGGAGGCGCCGGCGCGCTCCTGCCCGGCCGTGTCCGCCGTACCCGTGCCCCTCGCCGTCGTGTCCTGACCGGCGGTCGGCTTCGCCGCGGTGACCGACTCCTTCTCGGTCCCCGCTTCGGCAACGGCCTGTTCCCCCTCCGCGCCCTGATCCGCGAGCCGTCCCGTCCAGCGCCGTGACACGGACGCGAGGCCCACCATGACCGCCACCAGGGCGATCTTGGCCAGCAGCAACTGCCCGTACCGGGTGTCGGTGAAGGCGGACCAGGAGCCGAGCTGACGCCAGGACTGATAGATCCCGGTGGCGACGAGGGCCACCACGGAGCCGAAGGCCAGCCGGGAGAAGCGGCGTACGGCGGCGGCCTCGACCGGTGTCCCGGCGGGCGCCCGGTACAGGGCGACCAGCAGCGCGGTGAGCCCGCCCAGCCAGGCGGCGACGGCGAGCAGATGAACGACGTCCACCGGCATGGCGATGCCCGGCTGGAGCCCCACCGAGGCATGCTCGGACATCGCCCAGCTGGTCGCGAGCCCGGCCGCGACGACCAGGCCCCCGATCCCGAGCCCGAAGGTCAGGTCCCGCTTCTCCGCGCCCTCCTCGCGCCGCTGGTACGTGCCGAAGAGGACGGCGATGAACAGCGCGGCGGCGGCGAGCAGCAGCAGCCGGGAGACCAGCGCGGCCCCCGACTTGGTCTCCAGCACCTGGCCGAGCAGTCCGAGGTCGAAGACGTCGGAGACCTTCCCGGTGGTGGTGTACGAGCCACGCAGGAGCAGCAGCCACAGGGTGGCCGCGGTCAGCGCCAGCCAGCCGCCGACGACCAGTCGTTGCAGCGCCCGTACGCCCGCGCCGCGCCGCCAGCACAGCAGCACGAAGGCCGCGCCGCCCACGAGCACGATGTAACCGCCGTACGACACGTACCGCCCGACCTGGTAGAGGCCGCCGACGACCCCGCCGCCCACGGTCGGACCGCTGCCGGAGACCACGGTCCGCGAGGGCGCCCCGATGGAGAAGGTGTACGCGCCGGCCACCGGATGGCTGTCGGCGGAGACGACCTCGTAGGTCACCGTGTACGTGCCCTTGCCGAGGCCGCCCTTGAGCCGCACGGCGTACGTCGTCCCGCGCACGTTGTCGGGGGCGCCGGTCTGGACGGGCTTGCCCTTGGGGTCGAGGACGCGCAGCGAGTCGCCGTTCATCGCGACCTTCTCGGAGAAGGTGAGCGAGACCCGGGCGGGCGGCTGCTGGACCACCACCCCCTGCGCGGGGTCGCTGCCGGTCAGCGCCGCGTGCGCGGAGGCCGGCGCGGCGCCCGCGAGCAGGGCGCCCAGGGCGGCGAGAAGCAGCAGCACCAGGGTCCGCGGGCGGGGGGTGATGGTCCGGGTCACGGTGGTCCCTTCCCTCAGTTGCCGGTCGTCGGGTGGTACGTGGCGGACTTCACCGGCATCTCGACGGTGAGGGGCCCGCTCTTGGCGAAGGTGAGCTTCAGGGTGACCGTCTGGCCCTGCTTCGGCCGCTGCCGGAGCTGCTCGAACATCAGGTGGTTGCCACCACTTCTGAAGACGAGCCGGCCATGGGCGGGTATGGCGAAGGAGGACTGCTCCCGCATCTCGCCGCCCGTGGTGCTGTGCATGGTGACCTGGCCGGCCGCGGTGCTGCTCACCTTGGTCAGTTCGTCCTTCGTGCCGCCCTTGTTGGTGATCGTCAGGAAGCCGGCGGCCATGTCGGCGGAGACGGGCTGCGGCATGTAGGTGCCGCTCACCGACAGTTCGGCCTTGGAGGTGTCCGAGGAGCCCGAGCCCGAGCAGCCCGCGAGAGCGAGGGCGCCCGCGAGTGCCGTGGCCAGGACGAGGGGTCGGCGGTTCACGGCTTGGCTCCCTGGACGATCTTGGGCAGGTCCTTGATGTAGTCGTCGACCGTGGCCTGGTCGTCGAAGAAGGCGTATCCACCGTCGTTCTTCGGCGAGAAGGCGACCACCTGGGTGCCGTGCATGGAGACGAGCTGGCCGGCTTTGTTCTTCGTCGTCGGCTCGACGGAGATGCCGACGGAGCGGGCGGCGGCCTGGATGGTCTTGAAGTCGCCGGTCAGGCCGATGAACCGGGGGTCGATTCCCTTGAGCCAGCTGCCGAGTGCGGCCGGGGTGTCGCGGCCGGGGTCGGTGGTGACGAACACGACCCGCAGATCGGCGCGCTGGGCCGGGGTCAGCGACTTCTGGGCCGCGACGGCGATGTTGCTCATCGTCGTCGGGCAGATGTCGGGGCAGTGCGTGTAGCCGAAGTAGAGCAGGGTCGGGTGGCCCTGGGTCTCCTTGCGGAGGTCGTACTTCTTGCCGTGGGTGTCCGTCAGGACCAGGCCGGGCTTGTCCCAGGGCTGGTCGAGGACGGTGACGGGACCGCTGCCGCCGGACTCCTGCGAGACGGCGGAGACCACCGACGAGTCGGTCTTCTGGCCGCCGCAGGCGGAGAGGGTCAGGGTGGCGGCGGCGAGCAGTGCGGCCGCGGCGAACGTCTTCTTGCGCATAGAGAAATGTCCCAGATGTGAGAACTCCGGCGCGCGCCGGGGTCGTACGGGGGCCAAGCCTGGCACGGCCCCGGCGCGCGCTGCGGAACGATGGGGCTAGGCGGTGCGGCGGCGGCCGGCGAGGACCCCGTAGGCCACGCCCGCGGCGCCGACGACGATCCCGGCGACGCCGAGCACCCGGGCGGTGGTGTCACTGCTGCTTCCGGAGTCCGCGGCGGCGGCCGTGTTCTCCTTCTTGTCGTCGGACGCGTCCTGGGCGGCCGCCGCGCCGTGCTCGTCGGCCGCTGCGGTCAGCTGGAGCACCGGGGCGGGGTTCCGCGGCTCGTCCTGGCCCGCCTGCGGCACCTCGATCCAGCGCACGACCTCCTTGTCGGAGTACGTCTGGAGCGCCTTGAACACCAGCTGGTCGGTGTCGTCGGGCAGGGCGCCGACGGAGAGCGGGAACTTCTGGAAGTAGCCGGGCTCGATGCCCTTGCCGTCGGCGGTCCAGGTGACCTTGGTGACGGCCTGGTCGATCTTGTCGCCGTGCACGGTCAGCGGCTTGGCGAGCTTGGTCTTGGTGAGCTGCACGCTCCAGCCCGGGATGGGCTGGGCCATGACGGAGGCCAGCGGGTGGTCGGTGGGGAGGTTCACCTCGACCTTGGTGGTCGAGGCGTTGTCACGCTCGTTGGGGACCTTGAAGTCGACGACCGCGTAGCTGCCCTTGGCCGCGGCGCCCTCGGGCTGCACGGTCACATGCGCGAAGGCGGGGGCGGACAGGGCGAGTACGGCGGTGCCGGCGACGGCGGCACCGGCGNNNCGCGCGACGGCGGCCGTCTCCTCGGAACCCGGAGCTGTCTCGGGGCAGGGGGCGGGCGCGTCGCGTCAGGCGGCGAGTCGCAGTGCGGCGGCGGGCGGGCCGCGCCGGATCACCGAGTGCTGGAGTGCGAGGGTGGCGGGGGCGGGCGGCTCGTCCCGGTCGCCGCGACGGGCGCGCGGGGCGGGCTCGACCGCGGACAGGAGTCCGGCGCACAGGGCGCCCACCAGGGCGAGCGCCGCGCGCAGGGATCGTACGAGCGCGGTCTCGGCGACTTCATGGGCCGAGTGCGCCGACAGTTCGAGCAGCCGCAGCAC
>NZ_MUNF01000216.1 GCF_002154555.1 Streptomyces murinus | reverse complement strand
GCAGGGCGGCGGCTTCCGCCTCGGCGGTGAGGGAGCGGATCTCGGCGAGCGCGGTCAGGGCGCGGGCCCGCTTCTCCCGTCCGGCCAGCAGCATCCTGAACCGTCCGGCGGCGGGCTTCGCCTCGGTCAGCAGCGGGCCGAGGCGCTTGGCGAGGGCGACGGCCTCGTCCACGGTGCGCCGGGCGGCCGGACCCGCTTCCACCAGGACGTGCAGGGCTTCGACGAGGGCGGTGGTCGCCGGTTCCGGCCGCCCGGCGCACCGTGGACGAGGCCGTCGCCCTCGCCAAGCGCCTCGGCCCGCTGCTGACCGAGGCGAAGCCCGCCGCCGGACGGTTCAGGATGCTGCTGGCCGGACGGGAGAAGCGGGCCCGCGCCCTGACCGCGCTCGCCGAGATCCGCTCCCTCACCGCCGAGGCGGAAGCCGCCGCCCTGCCCGAGTCGCTGGCCCAGACCTCGGTGGACCTGCTGCGCGGCACCTCGTCCGACATCGCGGCCTGGGTGGACTTCGAGCTGCGCTCCGCCGAGTACTACGGCCTGCTCGCCGAGATCTCCGGCCGGCAGCCGGACGCGGCCGCCGCCGAGGGCTTCCTGCCGGACGAGGTCGCCGAGCGGGTTCGCACCCAGCGGCTCGCCGAGGAGCATCGGCGGGTCTCCCTGCGCGGCTACCAGGCGTTCGGCGCGCGCTTCGTCCTCGCGCAGCGCAAGGTGATCCTCGGCGACGAGATGGGCCTCGGGAAGACCATCCAGGCGATCGCCGTACTGGCACACCTCGCGGCCGAGGGGCAGAGCCACTTCATGGTCGTCTGCCCGGCGAGCGTCCTCGTCAACTGGACCCGGGAGATCGAGGCCCGCAGCACCCTGCGCGTCACGGTGCTGCACGGGCCCGACCGGCACGAGGCGTTCGCCGACTGGAAGGGGCGGGGCGGGGTCGCGGTGACCACGTTCGACGCGCTGCGCGGATTCCCGGAGCCGGGCGGCGGCGAGGTCGGACTGCTCGTCGTGGACGAGGCGCACTGTGTGAAGAACCCGAAGGCCAAGCGGTCCCAGGCGGTGGCCGGATGGGCGGAGCACTGTGAGCGCGCCCTGTTCATGACCGGAACTCCCATGGAGAACAGGGTCGTCGAGTTCCGCAACCTGGTCGGGATGCTGCACCCCGGGATAGCGGACTCCCTGGGAGAAGGGGACGCGCCGGCCGGTTCGGTCGCCTTCCGCAAGGCCGTCGCCCCGGTGTACCTGCGGCGCAACCAGGTGGACGTACTGACCGAACTGCCCAGCCTCCAGCAGTCCGACGAGTGGGAGCAGCTCAGCGCGTCGGACGAGGAGGCGTACCGGGAGGCCGTACGCGCCGGCAACTTCATGGCGATGCGCCGGGCCGCCTATGCGCGCCCGAAGGGATCGGCCAAGCTGGACCGGCTCCGCGAGATCGTCCGGGAGGCCGGGGAGAACGGGCAGAAGACCGTCGTCTTCTCCAACTTCAAGGACGTACTGGGCGTGGTACGGGACGAACTCGCCCCGGACACCGCCCTGTTCGGGCCGCTCACCGGAAGCGTCCCGGCCGCGCGGCGCCAGCAGCTCGTGGACGACTTCGCCGCCGCGTCCGGCCCCGCGGTGCTCCTGGCACAGATCCAGGCGGCCGGGGTCGGCCTCAACATGCAGGCCGCGTCCGTCGTCATCATCTGCGAACCCCAGATCAAGCCGACCATCGAACACCAGGCGGTGGGCCGCGCCCATCGCATGGGGCAGGTCAGACCGGTACGGGTGTACCGGCTGCTCGCCACCGGAGGCGTGGACGAACGCCTGGTGAAGATGCTCGCCGCCAAGACCCGCCTGTTCGACGCCTACGCGCGCCGCAGCGCCGTGGCCGAGGCGACCCCGGACGCGGTCGACGTGTCGGACACCGAGCTGGCCCGCCGGATCGTCGAGGAGGAGCAGGCACGGCTGGGCGTGACGGAGGAGAGCCCGCTGCAACCCAGCGAGTGACCCGAGTGACCCGAGTAACCCGAGTGACCGAGGGGGCCGCCCGCGACGTTCGTACATCGTCCCTGAGGTCCCGCCCGAGACCTCCGTGACGTCACCCGGTCGGCCACGTCACCCGATCGGCCCACGCCCCAGGCGCGTCCCCCCATACGGCCGCCACCCTGGAGTCAGCCGGGAGCGCGATCCGACGCACCGGGACACGAGCGTGGACGGGGCGGATCCGTGGCGGACGAGACAGTGGCCGACGACGCGCACGAGGACGCGCACGACGACGCGCACGAGGACGGCTCACCCGCCTGTCTGGTCACCGGCGCCAGCGGGTACATCGGCGGCCGGCTCGTGCCGGAACTGCTGGACGCCGGATACCGGGTGCGCTGTCTGGTCCGCACCCCGCACAAGCTGCGCGACCACCCCTGGGCCGGCCGGGTGGAGATCGTCCGGGGCGATGTCACGGACGCGGACTCGGTGGCACGGGCGATGGACGGCATGGACGTGGCCTACTACCTGGTGCACGCCCTCGGCACCGGCCGCGACTTCGAGCGCACCGACCGGCGGGCGGCCCAGGTCTTCGGCGAGCAGGCCCGCCGGGCCGGAGTGAAACGCCTGGTGTACCTCGGCGGGCTGACCCCGGCCGGAGTGCCCGAGCGCGAGCTGTCGCCGCATCTGCGCTCCCGGGCCGAGGTCGGCCGCATCCTGCTCGACTCGGGCGTGCCGACCGCCGTGCTGCGCGCCGCCGTCATCATCGGCTCCGGCTCCGCGAGCTTCGAGATGCTGCGCTACCTCACCGAACGGCTGCCCGTGATGGTCACCCCGCGCTGGGTGCACACCCGGATCCAGCCCATCGCCGTACGGGATGTGCTGCGCCTCCTGGTGGGCTGCGCGCGGCTGCCCCAGGACGTCAGCCGCGCCTTCGACGCCGGCGGTCCCGAGGTGCTCACCTACCTGGACATGATGCAGCGGTACGCCGCTGCCGCCGGGCTACCCAAGCGGGTGATCGTGCGCGTGCCGGGGCTCACGCCGGGCCTGTCCAGCTACTGGGTCGGGCTGGTGACCCCGGTGCCGACCGCCATCGCGCGCCCGCTGACGGAGTCGCTGCGGCACGAGGTCGTCTGCCATGAGAACGACATCGAACGGTACGTGCCGAGCCCGCCCGGCCACCCCCTCGGCCTGGACCGGGCGCTCGCCCTGGCGCTCCAGCGGGTCCGTGAGGCCCAGGTCGTCACCCGCTGGTCCTCCGCCGCCGCACCTGGTGCCCCGAGCGATCCGCTGCCCACCGACCCGGACTGGGCGGGCGGCAGCCTGTACACGGATGTGCGCGAGCGCGCGGCGGACGTACCGCCCGAGGCGCTGTGGCGGGTGGTGGAGGGCATCGGCGGGGAGAACGGCTGGTACTCCTTCCCGCTGGCCTGGGCGGTACGGGGCTGGCTCGACCGGCTCGTCGGCGGGGTGGGCCTGCGTCGGGGCCGCCGGGACGCGCGGCGGCTGCGGGTGGGCGACTCGCTGGACTTCTGGCGGGTGGAGGAGATCGAACGCGGCCGGCTGCTGCGGCTGCGCGCCGAGATGCGGCTGCCGGGCCTGGCCTGGCTGGAGATGCGGGTGGACGACGGCGACGGCGGGGTCCGGTACCGGCAGCGGGCGCTGTTCCATCCCCGGGGGCTGCTCGGCCATCTGTACTGGTGGAGCGTCTCGCCCTTCCACGCGGTCGTCTTCGGCGGCATGGCCCGCAACATCGTGCGCGCCGCCGCCCGCACCCGGGACGAAGCGAGATGAGCACCGGTGTCCGGACCCGGACCCGCTTCACCCGAACCCACATCCGGTCCCGCCGCGCCGCCGGGAGACCGCACCGCCCCCGACCGCCCCGAATAGGCTGACCGCCATGTCCGTCATGTCCGTCATGTCCGTCTCGGTCGTCCTGTTCACCTCCGACCTGCGGCTGCACGACCATCCGCCGCTGCGCGCCGCGCTGGCCGCCGCCGACGAGGTCGTGCCGCTGTTCGTCCGCGACCGCGCCGTCGAGGCGGCCGGGTTCGCCACCCCGAACCGCACCGCCTTCCTCGCCGACTGCCTGGCCGATCTGGACGCGTCCCTGCGCGAGCGCGGCGGACGGCTCGTGGTGCGCTCCGGCGACCTGGTGGCGCAAGTGTGCGGCGTGGCGGCGGAGGCGGACGCCGACGAGGTGCACCTGGCCGCCGCGCACAGCGCCTTCGCCACCCGCCGGGAGGACCTGCTGCGGCGGGCGCTGGCGGCCGACGGGCGGCGGCTGCTCGTGCACGACGCGGTGACCGTGGCCGTGCCCCCGGGCGAGGTGACCCCGGCCGGTTCCGACCACTTCGCGGTCTTCACGCCGTACCACCGCCGCTGGGCCCAGGCCGGGCTGCGTGCGCCGCTGGACGCCCCGCGCCGGGTGCCCGTACCGGACGGGGTGCAGGGCGAACGGCTGCCCGCCCGCGAGGACGTCACCGGTGTCTCGCCCGCCCTGCCGGCCGGGGGCGAGAGCGAGAGCCGCAAGCGGGTGAGCGCCTACTGGCGCACGGGTCTGGACGCCTACGACGACACCCGCGACGACCTGGCCGCCGACGCCACCTCCCGGCTCTCCGCGCATCTGCACTTCGGCACCCTGTCCCCGGTGGAACTGGTCCAGCGGGCCCGCCGCCACGGCGGTCCGGGCGCCGAGGCGCTGGTACGTCAGCTCGCCTGGCGCGATTTCCACCGCCAGGTGCTCGCCGCCCGCCCGTCGGTCGCCCGCGCCGACTACCGCACCAAGGGGGACCGCTGGCGTACGGGGCGGGCCGCGCGCGCCGACGTCGAGGCATGGCGGGAGGGCCGTACCGGCTATCCGGTGATCGACGCGGCGATGCGGCAGCTGCGCCACGAGGGCTGGATGCACAACCGGGCCCGGCTGCTGACCGCGTCCTTCCTGGCCAAGACGCTCTACGTCGACTGGCGGATCGGCGCCGAGCACTTCCTGTACTGGCTGGTCGACGGCGACATCGCCAACAACCAGCTCAACTGGCAGTGGGTCGCCGGAACCGGCACGGACACCCGCCCCAACCGGGTCCTCAACCCCATCGCCCAGGCCAGGCGTTACGACCCCGACGGCGGCTATGTACGCCGCTGGGTACCCGAACTCGCGGGCCTCGCCGACCGCTTCGTACACGAGCCGTGGAAGCTGCCCGGCGCGGAGCGGGCCGCGCTGGACTATCCCGACCCGATGATCGAGCTGTCCGAGGGCCTGGACCGGTTCCGCAGGGGCCGCGACCGGGGGAACTGACCTCGTCCATCTGAGGGCATAGACGTCCTAATGGTGAGTTACTGCCCAGCAATTCAGTGATTTCAGGTTTATGTCTGCTAAATCCTGATTGCGAGAAGGGTGGCGTGGATTTGGCGTCATCCCCCACCACCCCAGAAAGGGCAGTAGTGAAATCCACTTTCATGGGCCGCCGTCCGGACGCGCCCCCGCGGCTGTGGCGCGTGCTGCGGTCCGCCCCATGGTGTGTCGTCGCGTTGATGGCGGCGTTCGTGCTGGCGGTCTCCTCGTCCGGCGTGACACCCGCCGCCGCGGCCCCGAGCGGTGGTGACGTGTGGACATGGGGGCGCAACCAGTTCGGGCAGCTGGGCAACGGGACCACGTCGCCCAGCACCCAACCGGGCAGCACGGTGCCGGTCCAGGCCGATCTGCCCGCGGGCACCACGGCCACCGCGGTGGCCGGCGGGTACGGCTTCTCGGTGGCGCTGACCTCCACGGGCCAGGTCCTGGCATGGGGTCAGAACGACGTCGGACAGCTGGGTGACGGCACCTTCACCGACCGTACGACGCCCCTCCAGGTCCACCTGCCCGCGGGCACCACGGTCACGGCCATCGCGGCCGGCGACGACTACGTGCTCGCGCTCACCTCGAACGGCCAGGTGCTGGCATGGGGTTACAACGAGTGGGGCCAGCTGGGCAACGGAGTGACCGGCGGTGAGAGCGATGTGCCGGTGGCGGTGCACCTGCCCGCGGGCACCACGGTCACGGCGATCTCCAGTGGAGCCGGCCATGCCCTCGCTGACCTCCACCGGTGAGGTGCTGGCCTGGGGCGACAACGACTTCGGGCAGCTGGGCGACGGCACCACCGTCAACCGCAACGTGCCGGTGCCGGTCCATGTGCCCGCGGGCACCACGGTCACCTCGATCGCCGGCGCCGACGACCACAGCCTCGCGCTGACCTCCACCGGCGAGGTGCTGGCCTGGGGCTACAACGGCCGGGGCCAGCTGGGCAACGGCACCACCACGAACAGCAGTGTGCCGGTCCTGGTGCACCTGGCCGCCGGCGTCGTCGTCACCGCGGTCGCCGGGGCCCACGGGTTCCAGAGCTTCGCGCTGACGTCCACCGGCCAGGTCCTGGCCTGGGGCGACAACACCTACGGCCAGCTGGGCGACGGTACGACCACCCGCCGTACGGAGCCGGTCCCGGTCCATCTGCCGGCCGGCACCGAGGTCACGGCGATCACGGGCGGCGACGACCACACGGTCGCCCTGACCTCCACCGGCCAGGTCCTGGCCTGGGGGTACAACCGCTACGGCCAGGTCGGCGACGGCACCACCACCGACCGCACCGAGCCGGTCCCGGTGGAACTGCCCGAAGGCGCCGCCGCCACAGCTGTCGGCGCCGGCAACTACCACTCCCTCGCCGTCCTCGCCACCGAGGCCGCGGAGAGCACGACCACGCTGACCGCCGAGCCGACCACGGCCGCCCCCGGGCAACCGGTCACCCTGAGCGCGCACGTGACCTGCACCGCCGGTACCCCCACCGGTGACGTCGTCCTCTACGACGACGACACCGCCATCGGCACCGCCACCCTCGACCCCGACGGCACCGCCACCCTCACCACCACGGACCTCGCTCTGGGTGCCCACCGGATCACCGCCCACTACCAGGGTGACGGCAGCTGCCCGCCCTCGGTCTCCGAGCCGGTCTTCGTGGTCGTCGAGGAGGCACCGCACCCGTCCCTCGGCCTGACCAAGCGGGTGGCGTCGCCCGGCCCGTTCCAGGTCGGCGACACGGTCGAGTACGCGTACACGGTCACCAACACCGGCAACACCGCTCTGCACGAGGTGACCGTCACGGACGACCAGGCAACCGGCGTCACCTGCGATGCGACCGGTCTCGCCCCCGGTGCGATCACCACCTGCCACGGCAGCCATGTGATCTCCGAGGCCGACATCACCCCGTGCGAGCCCGCCGTAGGCGGCTGCGCACTCACCAACCTGGCACAGGCCACGGCATTTGAACCGGCCGGCCAGGAAGTCGCCAGCGAGCAGGTCACCGCCACCATCACCGT
The DNA here is from genome assembly GCF_002154555.1 of Streptomyces murinus. Classification (GTDB taxonomy): domain Bacteria; phylum Actinomycetota; class Actinomycetes; order Streptomycetales; family Streptomycetaceae; genus Streptomyces; species Streptomyces murinus. The sequence goes on along the minus strand of NZ_MUNF01000216.1, from coordinate 3,535 downwards.
CCAGCAGCGGCAGGCCGCCGCACTGACCCTGGCCAAGCGGGTCGTCTCGTCCGGCCCGTTCCAGGTCGGCGACACGGTCGAGTACGCGTACACGGTCACCGACACCGGCGGCACCACCCTGCACGACGTGACGGTCCACGACGACCACATCGCCCACGTCACCTGCGACGCCACCACCCTCGCACCGGGTGAGAGCACGACCTGCCACGGCAGCCACACCCTCGCCCGAGCCGATCTCCAGGACTGCCACAAGGCTGCCAAGGGATACGGCGACGGCAAGGGGGACTGCGAGGTCTGCACCGTCACCAACACGGCGACCGCGACAGCCAACGACCCGAGCGGTCACCAGGTCGCGAGCGCGCCCGCCAGGGCCACTGTCACCGTGACCACGGAGAGCTCCGCACACCACGACGGCTGACGGTCCACGCCACCCGGGACGACAAGCCGCCCCGCACCCCGCGAGGGGAGCGGGGCGGCGGTCGTACGACCCGGTCCGATCGGCCGTGCTAGTCGGTGCCCGGCGCCGCTGCGGTGGCCGGCTCGGCCGCCGTCCCACGGGCCCGGCGCGCCGTCATCACCGCGTAGACGAGGACACCGGCGAAGAGGAACAGCGCGCCCTGGTACACCGCCGCGTAGCCGGCGCCCGCCATCAGCCAGATCGAGAAGGCGGCGGCGACCGAGGTGACCACCGCGTCCCGGACCAGCCGCCCCCGGTCCACCGAGTCGGCGCGGCCGGAGACGAGGTGGAAGAGCTGGGCGGCGGTGGCCAGCAGATAGGGGACGGTCGCGGTGAAGGTGGTGACGAGGACCAGGACCTCGAAGACCTTGCCGGAGCCGGAGAGGTAGTTGTAGGCGGTGAGCAGGGACGCCAGCACCACGGTGACGGCGACGCCGACCGTCGGCACGCCCCGGCGGCGCCGGGTGAAGGCGGCCGGGAAGAGCCCGTCGCGGGCGGCGGCGTACGGGGTCTGGGCGCTGAGCAGGGTCCAGCCGTTCAGGCAGCCGATCATCGACACCAGCGCGGCGAGCGCCACCGCCCAGCCGCCCCAGCTGCCGCCGAACATCGCGTTCACGGCGTCCGAGAAGGGCGCGGTGGAGTTGACCAGCCGGTGGTGCGCGACCGTGCCGAACACGGACAGCGTGCCCAGCAGGTACACCAGCGCGGCGCCCGCGGTGCCGATCACGGTGGCGCGGCCCACATTGCGCCGGGCGTTTTTGACCTCACCGGCGCTGACCGCGGCGGACTCCACCCCGAGGTAGGAGAAGAGCAGCAGCGCGGCGGAGGCGGAGACCGCGCCGATCGCGCCGTGGCCGCTGGAGTTGAACGGGCCGAGCCGGGAGGGGTCGAAGAAGAACAGCCCGCCGACCGCCACGAGCAGCAGCGGCACGAACTTCAGCACCGTGGAGACCAGCTGCACGGCGCCCACATAACGGGTGCCGGCGAAGTTGGCGAGCGCGGGCAGCCACTGGATCGCCAGCGCGGCCAGACACGCGGTCCAGCGGTGTCCGCTCACCGGGATCAGCACGTCCAGATAGCCGACGGCGGCCACGGCGAGCGCGGCGTTCGACACCCAGGTGGTGATCCAGTACGACCAGGCCGCGAGGAAGCCCGCGAAGTCGCCGAACGCCCCGCGGGCGTAGACGTACGGGCCGCCGGTGCGGGGATCGCGGGCGGCGAGCTTGCCGAAGGTCAGCGCGAGGGCGATGGCGCCGATCGTCAGCACCCCGAAGGCGACCAGGCTGACCGTGCCGTAGGGGGCGATGGAGGCGGGCAGCAGGAAGATGCCGCCACCGATGATGTTGCCCATGACCAGCGCGGTGGCCACGGGCAGCCCGAACCGGCGCGCGTGCCGGCTGCCGGGTGTGCCCTGGGGGTCCCCGGCGGGCGCCGCAAGGCTCTCCGAGGGGGCCGGAGCCGGCAGGGGAGCGGTTCCGGTGACGTGCATGGGTGGTGCGCCTCTCATCAAGCCGACGTCCCGGGATCGCCGGGACCTCGCCATGGTCGGCGATGCCCCTACCTGTCGCAAAATCGCCGTTTCTTGTCTCGTCCGGGTTTTCCGTCCACGGAAAAACTGAGCCGGAGGGCCCCTCGGACCGTCATATCTCCGGTGCCTCTCCGGCGCCGTAGGGGCCCGCGGTGATCGCCCGGGGTGTCGTCGTCCGCGCTCTCGTCACCGGGCCCGCGCCGGTGCACCATGTGATCCGAGTGACGCAACGGGCTCGGGAGGCGGCATGAGCGGGTCGGCGCAGGGCAGGGCGGCCGGGATCGAGGTCCGGTCCATCGACTACGTCCCGCTGAACGAGCGGCACGGCAAGCTGTGGCACCTGGGGCCCCTGTGGTTCATGTCCAACGCCCAGATCGCCACCCTGGCCGTGGGGCTGATCAGCATCACCGGCGGCGGCAACCTCATCTGGTCGCTGCTGGCCATCGTCGCCGGCACCGTCCTCGGCACCTTCTTCATGGCCTTCCACTCCGCCCAGGGACCCCAGCTGGGCCTGCCGCAGATGATCCAGTCGCGGCCGCAGTTCGGCTATGTCGGCGCGCTCCTGGTGTGGCTCTTCGCCTATGTGCAGTACGCCGGGTTCAACGTCTTCAACAGCATCCTCGCCGCCGACGCCCTGCACACCACGCTGCACGGCGGGGTGAAGCCATGGGTCCTCGCGGTCACCGTGGTCGCGCTCGTCATCGCCCTGGTGGGCTACGACATCATCCACAAGGCCGAACGGATCCTGACCTACGTCTTCCTGGTCGTCTTCGGGATCTTCACCGTCGGCATCCTGCTCACCCTGCACTACCCGGCCGGCTCCTTCGACCTCGGCGCCTTCAAGTGGACGCCGTTCCTCGCCCAGTTCGGCGTGGTCGCCGGCTACCAGATCAGCTGGGCCATCTACGTCTCGGACTACTCCCGCTACCTGCCGCCGGACGTGACCGTCCGCAAGACCTTCTACTGGACCTACTTCGGCTCCGCGCTCGGCGGCATCTGGATGATGGTCCTCGGCACCCTGCTCGCGGCCTGGGCGGGCGCGCACTTCGAGACCATCACCTCGATCGACGCCGCCGGTGACAAGGTCTTCGACGGCTTCGGCGCGATCGTGCTGCTCTTCGCCGCCCTCGGTCTGATCTCCGTCACCGCGCTCAACATGTACGGCGGTTCGCTGACCCTCATCAGCGCCATCGACTCGGTACGACGGGTACGGCCGACGCTCTCCGTGCGGCTGCTCACCCTCGCCCTCACCGCCGCGCTCTCCGTGATCGGCGCGCTCGCCGCCACCGCGCACTTCCTCGCCGACTTCAACGACTTCCTGCTGCTGGTCCTCTATCTGTTCATCCCGTGGACCGCGGTCAACCTCATGGACTACTACGTGGTGCGCCGGGGCCACTACGCGGTCGCCGAGATCTTCAACCCCCGGGGCATCTACGGCCGTTGGGGCTGGCACGGGATCATCTCCTATCTGGTCGGCTTCGCGGCGGGGCCCGCGTACAGGGTGCCGACGGAGAAGAAGGGGACCATGACCGCGAAGCCGACCAGATAGG
>NZ_MUNF01000215.1 GCF_002154555.1 Streptomyces murinus | reverse complement strand
CTCGTGGTGGATCAGCCGGGCGAGTCCGCGTTCGTAGGTAGTGGTCACCGGCAGACCCTCCAGCGTCGTGGTCTCCACCGTGATCCAAAGGGGCCGGGGGACCAGGCCGCGGACGTCGAAGAACGACAGGCAGCCCTCGTACTGGGGGCCGGGGGGCTGGACCACGGCAGCGGCCCTGCCGATCCCGATCTGAGGTGCCGCGATGCCCATGCCCTTGGCGAACAGGTGGACCTGCCCGATCCGCTCCATGGCGGAGAGCATCTGCTCGACGACCTGTTCGGCTGCCTCGCGCTCGGCCGGCAGGTCGAAGGCGCGTGCGGGCTCGGCGAGAACGGGAGCGCCGTTCTGTACGACGCCGAGGTCACGCATCTGCTCGCTGGGCCGCACCTGGTTCACCTGAACTCCCCTTTGATCATGTCCCGTTCGGTTCGGCCTCGGAACCGCCATTCCAGACGGTACCGGGCGTGGAGTGCGGGTGTGGCGGTGCTCCAGGAGAAGACCCGCATCCCGTTCTCCTCGCGCTGTATCGGAGCCGTCCGCAGCGGTACGGCCTCGGCGGTCATGGAGGTCTCGGTGCCCCACACGGCAGGGTCGAGGTCAGCGGGGAAGGCGAGTTCGACCGCCAAGTGCTCAGTGGGCAGGCGGACGGCACGCTGGAACCAGCGGCCCCACTTCTCGTCGCCCACCGAGTAGGCGTACTCGATCCACACCGGCTCGCCCGGGTAGAGCGGAAAGCGGCCCTGTTCGTTGTCGAACAGCAGCCACACCTCTTTGAAGGCGTCGCGGTCGTGCTTGGTCTGCCAGTGCATCGCCTCGCCGCGGCAGGTCGCGGTCAGGGCGAGTTCGTCCCAGGTCAACGGGTGCTCGCGGTAGTGTGCGTTGGACCGTTCTGGCTCGCCCGGGTAGCGGTCGACGCTGATGCGGATCAGGTAGCGGGTGATCGGTTCGCTGCCGGTGTTCCGCAGCAACCGGCGCATCGTCAGCCGGTAGAGGCTGCCGTCGTAGTCCAGGCGGGCCGCGTCGTGCTCGACGACGATCGCCGAGCCGGTCGCGTACGGCTGCTCGGCTCTGCGGGGAGCCGGCGTCGGCGGTGCCGGTGCGGTGCGGGCCTTGGCTGCCTCGTAGTCCAGCCATCGCTTCCAGATGGCCTTGCCCGCGTTCAGGGCCTCCTCCGCGCGCAGCGCGAAATCCTCCGTCGGCTTGTGCCGGCCCGACTCGACATGGCTTACGTAGGACGGGTCGAAGCCCATCCGTCTGGCTAACTCCCGCTTGGCGAGGCCGCGCACCTCGCGCCAGTGGGCCACATCCGCCGCGAACGCCTCGGCCGCTTGCTCGACCGTCAAGGCATCGTCCCGCGCGTCCATCAAAGCCCCCGCCCTGGATGCCGGATGAGATGAATGAACCGTGAGTGATCTCGATTCACCATTCTGTCACGGTCGCGGTCGCCGGTTTCCTTCCTTCACCGGCCCGGGTCGATTCCCGGCCCCGAAGAAGGAGGGTCCCAGCGATGCGCGTGCTGTACCTGCTCAACGTCTCCAACTCCAGTCAGCTGGCCGCCGACTCCGGCTTCACCTTCGCCGACATGCTCGCTCCGGCCCTGGCCGACGCCGGGGCCGAGGTGACCATGGCGTCCCCGGTCCCGGCTGGCGACGACCGTGTGCACTTCGCGCCCACCATCTCGCCGTCCACCAAGTACCGGGCCCGCTTCGACCCCGGCATGGACGCTCTGGTCACCCTGATCCGCGACCGCCGACCCGAGGTGGTGGTGGCCAACCAGATCGAGGCTGCCCCCGCGATCCGGGCCGCGCTTCTGGAAGCCGGAGTGGACGCACTGATCGCCGGCTACTGCCACTACCTGCCGTTCTCCTTTACCGACACCGGCGTCCTGGAACTGGACCCGGCCATGAACGACCGCGACTTGGGCCGCAGCGTGCTGCTGGCCTTCGCCGCTGGCCTCGCGGCCTGCGATCGCATTCTGGTCCACTCCTCCACCGCCGCGTCGTGGACCACCGCAGCCGCCGACCGCACCGGCGTCGACCTCGGCGGGAAGCTGCATATCGTCCCCGCCCCCCGGGACACACGGCTGGTGCGCGACCCGGCCGATATCCCCCCGCCCGAGGGCTGGGCTGCAGGCATCTACAACCACCGCCTGTACGCGCACTACGGCACCGCCCGCTTCACCCAGCTCGCCCACCGCCTCGTCGCCGACGCCCCAGTGCGGCTCACGGTGATGGACCTGTTCGGCACCCGAAGTCCCGAGCGCGTCCGCCTCGACCCCAGCCCGGAACGGCACCTGAAAGAGCTGGCGACCACGGACGGCGTCACCATCGCCTCCGACCGAGGCGACCGCGTCCGCTACCGCAACCTGCTGGCCGGCGCCCACTTCGGCATCGCTCCCTTCCGGCCCGGCTGCCCCTGGTCGATGTCGGTGATCGACTGCCAGGCGATGGGCCTTCCCGTGATCGGCCCTCGAACCGGCTGGCTGGCCGAGCACATCGACAACGAGCTGCTGTTCGACACCGACGAGCAGGCCGCCCAGATCGCCCATCGTCTCGCGACGGACGCCGAGTTCTATCTGGTGCACGCCAAGCGCGCGCACGCCTCCACCGCCGACCTCACGCCCGCCGCGGTGGCCGCCCGCTACCTGGAGGCAATCAAGTGAACGGTTTCGACGCGGTCCAGCTCTCCTACGACGAGCCGCTGGCGGACTCCCTGCACATCCGCCTCGCCCGTTTGCTGGGCGGCACCGTCAAGCGCCTGCACGGGGTCCGCGGGATGCGACGCGCCTACCGGCTCACCGCCGAACTGGTCGACACCGACATGTTCTTCCTCGCCGACGGTGACTTCGCCATCGACCTCGAGTTCCCCACCGCCACGGTGGAGCCGCTGGCCGACGGGGTGGCGATGAGGGTCTGGCAGGCGGTCAACCCGGTCAACGGCCTGACCTATGGCTACGGTGGCCTCAAGCTGATCCGTCGTACGGCGCTGAGGGAGATGGGGCAGGCCGTCGATGTGTTGGCCGCACTGCCCGGACGGGTTGAGTTCTGCCGCCAGACCGCCGGGATCACTCTGTTCAACCAGACCTCGTTCCACGCGTGGAAGGCAGGCTTCCGCGAGTGCGCGATGCTCGCGCGCGGCAGCGAGTACGGCATGACGGACGCCTCCACCCAGGAACGGATCGGCGCTTGGACGTCCAGCAGCACAGGCGACTTCGCTGCCTACGCGGCGGCCGGCGCCTGCGACGGGCTCGACTTCGCCAAAGCCGCTGCCCTCGACCCGCAGCGCTTCGAGGCACTCAACGACCCGCCCTGGCTGCACCAGCACTTCACCACATTGCACGGCGAGCAGGCGGTCACCGGATGAATACTGCTCCGGGGCCGCTGGTGCTGATCGAGCCGTACGCGCACCGGGGCGGCGGACACCACCAGCGCACGCTGACCGCGCTCGCCGCCACCCGGCCGAGCCTGCTTGTCACCCCGGGCGGTCTGGGCGAGGACCTGGGCCCCATGGTGCGGTCGGATGCCCGGATCGCCGCCGGGCCGGCCGGACCGGCGGCGAGAATCCTGCTGAACGCCGCGCGGGCGGCAGAGCGCGTCTCCGCCGCCGGGCAGCGAGTCTTCGCCTCCCGGCGGTGGCCGCCAGCCGTCCGCAGACTCCCGCACCAGGTCACCCTCATCGCCCGGTGCCTGACCGAGGCCGCATGCCTTCGCACCGCACGCCGCCTCGCCCCGCGGGCCTCGGCAGTTGTGATCCTCAGCGCGAGCGAGGCCCTGCATGGTGCCGCCGCCCTGCTCGGCGGCATCCCCCACCTGCGGTTCATCCATGAGGCGGTCACCGTCGAAGACCGTCCCGTCCGGTGGCTGGGCCGGCTCGCCCGCAGGGGCGAGAAGCGGGTGATCGCGCTGTACCCGACCACCGCTGTCCGCGACCAGGTCGCGCCGACCTTCCCTCACCTTCCCGGCGAGGTGCGGGCGTTCGCGGTCGACGACGACCGGCCGTTGACCGACGCCGAGCGCGACGGAGCCCGCACCGCCTTCACGATCCCCGCCGACGCGAAGGCGGTGTGCGTGGTCGGCGGCTGGTGGCCGTACAAGGACATCCCCACCATCGACGCCGCCCTCGCCCGCCTCACCGCCCCGCTGCACGTCCTGGTGTGCGGCACCCCACTGGACGACTCCGTCCTCACCCGCTGGCACCAACTCCCCAACGTCCGCCTTCACACCGTGCCCGGACCGGTCGGCGACCAGGTCCTGAGGCTCGTCCACGCCGCCGCCGACGCGTCTCTCGTCGCCCGGAAGCCAGGCGTGGGCAAGGAATCAGGACTGGTCATGGACGCCGCCCGCCTCGCCGTCCCGCTGATCGTCTCCGCACACGACTCCGAACTGACCGCCCGGCTCACCGGGGAACCGTGGGCCCGACTCTTCCCTGCCGGTGATCCGGACACCCTCGCCAAGACGCTGGACCACCTCACGGCCGACGCGCCCGCCCGCCCGGGACCTTCGGCGCGCGGGGCCCTGGACATGCACTCGGCGGCCGAGCAGGCCGCCTTCCTCACCGACACCTACACCCGCATGACCAAGGAGTGCCGATG
>NZ_MUNF01000214.1 GCF_002154555.1 Streptomyces murinus | reverse complement strand
CGCCCTCCCCGCTCGGCGCCCGCCGCTCGGGCAGCCGCTCGGTCAGGGTGTCCGAGACCTCCAGGCGTACGACGTCCTCGCCCCCGGCGAGCCGCAGATGGAAGTCCCGCCCGGGTACGCGCCCGTGCTGTACGGCGTTGGCCGCGAACTCGGCCGAGATCAGCGTGACGGCCTCGTTGACNNCGCGGGGTGGAGGTGAAGCGCATGGCGAATTCCTGGGTGGAGATTTCTGATTTCACGCGGTTACGGTCCCGCACGCTCAGTAGCGTTGAACAGCGGCCGCACCAGGACCACCAGGCGTTGTACAAGGGCAAGGTGCCGCTGTACACGAGCGCACCGTGACCGAGGGTGGCGCACAGGCATTGGGGGTGTACATGAGCGAGGAAGCACAGGAAGACCAGGACGGCCAGGAAGCACCGGGCTCGGGCATTCCACTCGTCTTCGGGCGGGTGTTGAAGCGGCTGCGCGTCCAAGCGGGCATGGAGCGGGCCGAGTTGGGCCGCCGTACGGGTTACTCGGCCGCGACGATCACGTCGTACGAGGTGGGCAGGCGGATCCCGAACGCGAAGTTCATTCGGCAGGCAGATGGGGTGCTGGACGCGGGCGGGATACTGATCGACTTCATCGAGGACATGGAGAGGGCACAGTATCCGGCGTTCTTCCAGGACGCGGCGGTGTTGGAGAAGAAGGCGGTAGGGCTGCACGTCTTCGCCACGAAGGCCATCCCGGGCCTCCTCCAGACAGAGGACTACGCGCTTGCGACCTTCAAGATGTGGCGGCCGCTCCTGGACGAGGAGGTTGTCCAGAAGCGCGTAGCGGCTCGTCTGGCCCGACAGGAGATCTTAGCTCGGGCCCTCTATCCGACCATCAGCTTCGTGATTGAGGAGCACTTGCTGCGCCGACCTCTGGGCGGACATGCTGTGCTGCGTGGCCAGTTGGAGCAAATCCTGCTCCACGGGCACCGCCGTAATGTCGAGATCCAGGTGATGCCGACGGCGCGCGAGGCACACGCTTGCCTTGAGGGACCGTTCACCTTGATCGAAACGAAGGAAGGGCGCAGGATCGCCTACGTGGAGACGTATAAGTTCAGCCGCCTCTACACCGATCGTGAGACGGTCAGGGAGCTGGAGGAGCAGTACGGAATCCTGCGAGCCCAGGCCCTGCCACCGAACGAATCACTTGCCCTCGTAGAGAAGTTGCTGGGAGCGACATGAAGATCGACGAGCCGTCCGCGCTGACGTGGTTCAAGAGCAGCTACAGCAGTGGCGGTGGCGGAGAGTGCCTCGAAGTCGCCCTCTCCTGGCACAAGTCGAGCTACAGCACTGGTCAAGGCGGCGAGTGCGTCGAGATCGCCACCTGCCCCACCACCATCCACATCCGCGACTCCAAGCAGAACCCCACCACTGCCCCCACCCTCTCCGTCCCGACCACCGCGTGGCAGGCGTTCCTGGGCTCGTTGCGGTGCTGAGGCGATGACGCAGGACACGGCCGGCGGGCGCCGGGTACTGGAGCGAGTCGGGCGATGCGTCCTGACGTACGTGGCCCTGTATGCCGTGACGGGGTACCGACGCTGCTCCTCGCCTGTGCCAGATCGCCTTCGCCGCATACCTGATGCCCGCACCACTCGTTCCGGAGAACTGGACGGCGAAACCGTCGCTTGCCCTCGTAGAGAAGTTGCTGGGAGAGACATGAACGTCGAAAAGCCGTCCGAGCTGACGTGGTTCAAGAGCAGCTACAGCCAGGGCGATGGCGGCCAGTGCCTCGAAGTCGCCCTCACCTGGCACAAGTCCACCTACAGCAGTGGCGACGGCGGCGAGTGCGTCGAGATCGCCACCTGCCCCACCACCATCCACATCCGCGACTCCAAGCAGAACCCCACCACCGCCCCCACCCTCTCCGTCCCGACCACCGCGTGGCAGGCGTTCCTGGGGCTCGTACAGGCCTGAGAGGAGTACGACGGCGGGGGCGCGACGTGTGATCCGTCGCGCCCCTTCCTGTCAGGGGATCTGGTCGTAGAGGGCCGTCACCTGGTCGGCGTCGAGGGTGTAGTCCCAGGCTTGGACGTCGCTGACCGTGCCGGGGAAGTAGTCGGAGACGGCGCCGTTGTACTTGGCGCTGCCGACGGTGAAGGGCCCGGTCGAGGCCCACGGCGTGACGCCCGTGACGGTCGCGGCGAGGCTGCCGTTGACGTAGAGGCGGCCGGTGTCCGTGGTGGCGTCGAAGGTGCCCACCAGGTGGGTCCAGGTGCCCGCGGTGGCTCCTGAGACGTAGGCGATCTTGTTGGTCGGTCCGGCGGTGTCGGCCTGGGTGAAGTGCAGGGACCAGCCGGGTGTGCCGGTGTGGACGGTGTCGTACTTCAGGTAGAAGGGGCTGTTCTGGTCGCCCGGCTGGGAGGCGACGGTCGCGTTCTGAGTGGGCAGCGAGGAGAGGTTCACCCAAGCGGAGACGGAATAGCTGCCGGTGGTGTCGAGGACCTGCCCCGGCGCGGTGGCGTCGGCCGTGGTGCCGTCAAGGGTGAGGGCTTCGCCTCGGGTGGTGTCGTCGGTCCAGGTGGTGGTGCCGTTCAGGTTGAGGGGACTGCTGCCCACGCTGTAGTCGTTGACGGTGGACGGGGTGTCGGTACGGGCGGTGTCGGCGGCCTGGACGGAGTCGGGGCCGTCGTCGAGGGCCCAGGTGTCGTGCGGGGAGAGGATCGAGTTGACCTCGGCCGCGTATCCGGCGTTGGTCAGGTTGACATGGTCACCGGTGTCGGCCTTCGCGCTGAGCTTCTCTTCGCCCGTGGTCGCGTCGGTGACCGCTACGGCGCCGTCGAAATCGGCGTAGTAGACGAGCGGGATGCTGGGGTCCCAGGGGTTGTACTGGCTGTCGAGCCAGGCGTTGACGTCCTGGCGGCCGGAGTCGATGTCCGTCGTGCAGGGGTCGTTGGGCGTGGCGCCGTCTCCGGCGTAGCCCTCGCAGGGGGTGAGGGACGCGAGGGTGGAGGTGATGCCCCAGCCCTGGAGCTGCTGGATGAGGGCCGTGTATCCGTTGGCCTCCAGGTCGTCGCTTCCGGTGCCCGCGAGGAGGTCTTCGAGGCCCTCGGTGACGATGACGTTGTCGACGCCGGGCTGGTCGAGGATGTCGCGGTCGATGCGGGAGAGGACCGACGGGCCGCCGATGGCCTTGCCTTGGTAGGTCTGGGGGTTGTCGGTCATCAGGCTGTTGGACTCGATGCCTTCGGCGATGGTGCCGTAGGGGCTCGGAGTGGTGGGCTCGGCGGCGGCCAGGGCGTCGGAGACGCGGCTGCCGTTGGTGACGGGGTGGGTGTTCGGCTGGAAGGCGTCGACGAGACCGTCACCGAGGACGGCCTGGGTGGGGGTGCCGGAGGAGGTGATGTCGAGGTTGGTGACCAGGTCCGTGTACCAGCCCTGCCATTGCTGGGCGAAGGGGGTGCCGGTGGTGTCGGTCGTCTTGTCACCGGCGCCGGTGGCCGTCAGGTACTCGTAGGCGTTGTTGGCGAAGGAGTGCTGGACGAGGTACGGGACGTCATTGCTGAGCTGGTAGGAGACCAGCAGGTACTGGCCCGCGGTGACGGGGAAGGTGAGCGGGTCGCTGTAGACGGATCCGCCCGCGGGGACGGTCACGCTCTGGCCGCCGCCGAATTTCAGCGTGGTGGGGGTGCCGGTGGGCAGCGGGGAGGGCGTGCCCGATCCGGAGTCGGTGGCGACGGTGGCGTGGCCGATGGACAACTTGCTGGTGCCGAGCGCGTTGTCCAGCTTGACCCGCAGGGTGCTGCCGGACAGCGAGGGCTTCAGGGCGATGCGGAAGGTCTGATTGGAGAAGTCGCCGCCCTGGAAGTTGTACTGGCCCTCGGTGGGGTTGGCCCAGGCGCCGGTCCAGGACTGGCCGGAGGGGGCCGCCGCCGCGGTGCCGTTGGCCTCCGGGGTGGTGTGCGTGGTGTCGCGGGTGGCCAGGGAGAAGATGTGCAGCGTCTGGGTGTGGTTGCCGGCCCGCTCGCTCACGTCCGGCAGGGTCACCGAGGCCACGGTCTTCGACGGGTCGAGGGGGACCGAGAAGGCGTAGAGGTTGCGGGCGCCGGCCTTGGTGGTGGTGGCGGTGTTCACATGGGGCAGGGTGACCGCGGCGATGCTGGTGTCGGCATTCGTCCAGTCGGGCACGGTCAGGTAGTACGCCTTGGTGGAGCCGTCGGTGTACGTGATGGTGCCCTGGGCCGGGCATGCGCCCTGCGGGTCGGTGCCGTCGAAGCAGTAGGTGCCGCTGACCCGCATACCCGCGGGCGTGTAGGGCGCGGTCTGCTCGCCGTTGATGGCCCCGGGGGTGGCAATACTGGTGTAGCCCGAAGCGGCCAGGAATTCCAGGGCGTTGCCGGAGGCGCTGAACGGGATGGTCTGGTTCGCGGCGAGGATGTTGTCGGGCTTTCCGGCACCGAAGGACGGCAGTTGGAAGGTGGCGCCGTTGACGGTGACCTTCCCGCCGCTGGCCCAGCCGGCATTGGTCAGATCGGTGGCCGAGAAGCTGTTGCCGTCACCGTCGAGGTTGCCCTGCGCGGGGGTGGCGTCGGAGCTGATGCCGACATTGTCGTAGCAGTCGGCCAGGCTGGTGCAGTTGGCGTGCGGGTAGTCGCCCTTGTCGCCGGTGGCCAGGAACGAGTAGCCCGTCGTACCGGAGTCGTCGCCCGCGGCGTCGGCCGCGTACACCCACAGCGTGTGGGGGCCGGGGGAGGGGGGAGTGACCGTCACCGTGGCGGAGGTGCCGGAGGTGATCTTCTTGACCTCGGCGGCCGGGGGGTTGCTGGTGGCCGGCGGCACATCGAGGGAGTAGACGAACTCGGCGGGAGCGCTGCCCCCGCTGCCGGTCAGGGTGAAGTCGCCCGCGGTTCCGGCGGTGGACACGGCGCCGCCGCCGTTGTCCGTGTCCGGGTAGTTGCCGTCGGCGGAGGCCACGGTGGGGGCGTCCGGCGCGGTCGGTTCGGCGGTGAAGTGGCAGGTGGGGGACTGGGCGAAGGTGGTGGTCGCCTTGCCGTCGGTGACCTGGGCCTGCCAGTCGACGGTGGTGCCGTCGGTCAGCGAATCGACGAAAGCGGCGGGCAGGCTGAAGGACGCGGTGGAGCCGCTGGAGATGTTGTCGCCGCTCTTGCCGGTGGCCTTGGTGCTCGACCCGTCGACCCAGTACTGGAAGGTGGCCTGGAGCTTGTCGCCGTCCTTGTCGGACACCTTCGTCCGCAGCACCGGCGGGGTGCTCGCCAGGGTCTTGCCCATGAACGGGTACGGCGCGGTGGTGTCGCAGGCGGCGATGTTGGACCCGGACGCGGCCGACATGCCCGAGGCGCTGGGGACGGTGGGCGTGGTGTCGTACTCGATCTGGAGGGCCGGGTTGTGGGAGAAGCGGGAGAAGCCGGCGCTGAGGTGGCTGCTCTCGGCGCCGTCCTCGGCCAGCGTCGCGGTGAACGACGTCGAATGCCCGGAGGCGGCGCTCTTGACCGGGGTGAGCACGCTCAGGCCCTTCGACACATTGCCCTGTGACGGGCACAGATCGGGGTTCCAGGCGCGCCCGAACGAGGCGGAGGTGGAGTAGCTGTTGTACTTGGGGCGGTTGCTCCAGTCGGTGCCCGAGCCGAGGCCGCCGGAGGCGTGCAGGTTGACGGTGTAGTCACCCGAGCAGGAGGCGGAGTAGACCTCGGTGGCCTCGACGGTGGCGCTGTTGATCGTGGCCCCGAAGATGGTCGACGACAGCTTCCACTGGTAGACGGCGTGTTCGCTGCCCTTGCCGCAGGTGCCCTCGGGCCAGGCGTTGTAGCCGACGCCGAGGCGTCCGCCGTCCGCGTCGGAGCCCGAGTCGTTGTAGAACTTGCTGCTCGGGCAGCCCTGCTTGACCTCGTCGTAGGCGGGGGCCGACGGGTCGTAGGGGTGCCAGTTGAACGTGGGGTCGATGTAGACCGGGTAGACCGTCGAACGCGCCGAGAGCAGACGGGTGTCCGGCTTGAGCGCGAGGCGGGACGAGGTGGCGCTCGTGCGGACGGGCGCGACGCGTGCCGCCAGGCCCGGGTGGGCGGTGTCGGACGGGTCCGCCGCGACCTTCGCCGAGCCCGTCTTCCGGGACACGGCCGCGGGGAGCTCGGTGTTGGAGTCCCACATCTGCGGAGTGGCGGCTGTCATGAGTTCCCGGCCGTGCCGGTCACGCACAGTCAGCCCCGCCCCTTCGTCGGCCGCGAGCTTGCCACCGCTCACCGAGGTCGCGAGTTCGAGGTCGCGCACAGCCGAATTCTTCGCGGCCGCAACGGACTTGACGACCAGGGTGTCGGTGAAGCCGCCGCTCGCCGTGGCGGTGAGCACCAGATCGACGGAGGGGAAGACCGAACGGTACGTGGCCGTCGTGCCGTTGACGACCGGGACCGGAAGGGGCTTGGGCCACTTGACGGTCATGGTGACGCCGTCGTAACGGCTGGTGACCAGGGGGGTGGTGCCGCCACCGGAGAAGGAGACACTGCCGTACGCGGTCGCCTTTGGACCCCATGAGCCCGAAGTCGTCTTGCGCAGACCGGTGTTCACCGCGACCCAGTGGTTGTTCCGCCGGGTCCGGACGGGGTCGGGAGTGGCGGTGAGCGCGAAGCCTCCGCCCGGCTGCGCCGCGACCTGCTGCACGGGCGTGGTCAGCGCGTTCACCACGACCGGCCGGCCCGAGGACCGCGCCTGCTCCGCCGCGGCCTGCATGGCCTGCTGCTCATCGCCCGTCGGACCGTAACCGTCGGACATGACCGGCGTGTCGGGGGAGGCCGGGGGCTGGTTCGTGACCGGGGCGGGCTGGCCGGACGAGTAGTTCGCCGTGCTCCCGGAGACGTCCGACGGTACGGCGGCGACCGCGGGTACCGCCGGGGTGGCGAGGGCCGCTGCGAGCACGGTGCCCACAACGGCGGCTTTCGAGAAGGGCGTCGGTCGAGATCTTTCACGTCTGCGGCGGCCTGCGTGCCAGTGCGTCACGGCATCTCCTGTGGGTCACGACCCGGAGATCACCGGGCCGCGTCGACGCTAAAGCACACGAACCTGCAAACCGGTGGGGGAAGTTGACGAGAGGAGATGGTTCGGCCTTGTTGTGGCCAAAATGTGCATGCCATGTGCAGGCAAATAGTTGGTCAGTCCTTAGTTGTGAACGTTGAGTGCACAGCGTCAACTGATACTTACTGTTCCGGTTCATGATCGTCGAAGTGAGGGCGGGGCACCGTGGTACCGGGTGGGCGTAGGCGCAGACGTGGCAGAGCCGGCCGGCTCTTCGCCGGATGGTCCAGACGTGTTTCGCCGTACGCCTGGGCCGCCGCCCTCGTGACCGTCCTCGCCCTGTGCGCCGGTCTGTTGCAGGCCGGGACGCTGCCCGCGGCCGCGGCCGCCGGCAGGCGGCCGACCCCGCAGCAGACCAAGCCCGTGCCGGTCGAGCGGCTGCGCTCGCACTACCCGCGGCCGAAGAAGATGCCGGCCTTCCGCCCCGGAAAGGTCTCCTGGCCCACCGGCTCCGCCACCGCCTCTGCGGACCGGTCGACGCCCGCGCGCGCGGGCTCGCTCCCCGTCTGGCTCGGGCCCACGACCCACCGCGCCCGGACCAAGAACGCCACGGCCGGACAGCAGGCTCCGGCGAGTGTCGATGTCCGGGTCGAGTCCCGGGCCGCGGCAAAGGCCGCCGGTGTCGACGGCGTCGTCCTCAGCCTGAGCCGGACCAAGGACGCCACACGGAAGGCCGATGCTGGTCTGACCGTGGACTACGGCGCGTTCGCCGACGCCTTCGGCGCCGACTGGGCCTCCCGCCTCCACCTCGTCTCGCTTCCCGCCTGCGCGCTGACCACGCCCACGAAGGCGGCCTGCCGCACGCAGACCCCGGTCGCGTCCAGCGACGATGCCAAGGCGCACAAGCTCACCGGTGATGTCACCCTGGTGGCGGCAACCGCCGTACCCGCGAAGACAGTTGACGGAGCCACCGCGGCGAAGGGCACGGCCGCCAAGCCCAACGCCACGGCAGCGCGGGCCACCACCCTGATCGCCGCGGTCTCCGCTCCCGCCGGCGGCGGCGGCGACTTCTCGGCGACCTCTCTCAATCCGTCCAGCCAGTGGCAGGCGGGCGGCAGCTCGGACGCCTTCACCTGGGCCTACCCGGTCTCCGTGCCGAACGTCCCCGGCGGCCTGAAGCCGACCGTCTCCCTCGGCTACAACTCCCAGTCGCAGGACGGCCTGACCTCCTCGACCAACAATCAGGCGTCGGTGATCGGCGACGGCTTCGACTACAGCCCCGGCTTCATCGAACGCTCCTACCAGTCCTGCGACCAGAACCCCGCCGGCACGACGAAGACCGACGACAACTGCTGGTCGGACGAGAACACGCTCACCATGTCCCTGGGCGGCTCGGCCTCCCCGCTGGTCAAGGACGACGCGACCGGTGACTGGCATCCGCAGAACGACGCGGGTGAGCGCGTCCAGCTGAAGACCGGCGCGCCCAACGGCGACAACGACGGCGAGTACTGGGTCGTCACCACCGACGACGGCACGCAGTACTACTTCGGGCTCGACCAACTGCCCGGCTACGCCTCCGGGGACACCGCCACCGACTCCGTGTGGACCGAACCGGTCTACGCCACCGCCTCGGGCCAGCCCTGCTACAACGCCACCTTCGCCGACTCCTGGTGCCAGCAGGCCTACCGGTGGAACCTCGACTACGTCGTCGACACCCACAAGGACGCCCTGTCCTACTGGTACGCCAAGGACACGGCCTACTACGCGCGGGACAAGGGGACCACGGCCAACACCCCCTACACCCGCGACGGCTACCTGACGAAGATCACTTACGGTCAGCGGGACGGCTCGGTCTACTCCACCTCACCCGCAGCCCAGGTGCTGTTCACGGTGAAGGGACGCTGCGACACCTCCACCACGGGCTGCGACACCTCCACCCTCTCCACCTCGACGGCGAGCAACTGGCCGGACGTCCCCTACGACCTCTACTGCGCACAGAACGCCACCTGCTCCGTCACCTCGCCGACCTTCTGGTCCGAGGAGGAACTGACCGGCATCCAGACCCAGGTGCTGGAAGGGACCACGGAGACGAACGTCGACTCCTTCGCCCTGACGCACACCTTCCCCGCGACCGGGGACGCGACCACCCCGGCACTGTGGCTGTCGTCGATCACCCGCACCGGCCAGGACACCGGCGGCGGAGGGCCCACCACACCGGTGAGCATGCCGCCCCTCACCCTCACCGGCACGCCGCTGTCCAACCGCGTCGACGTGACCGACGGCTATCCGCCCATCACCCGGCAGCGGCTGAACACCATCACCACCGAGACCGGCGAGACGATCGACGTCGCCTACTCCTCGGCGGCCTGCGGCTCGGCCACACCCAGCGACGACAGCACCAACGCCAAGCTGTGCTATCCCGCCTACTGGGTTCCCACCGGACAGACCGATCCGGTCAAGGACTACTTCAACAAGTACATCGTCACGGGTGTCACCCAGCAGGACCCCACCCTCAAGGACGCCGACGGCAAACCGCTCGGCATCAACGACACCATCGCCACGCACTACACCCCGGTCGGGACGCCCGCCTGGCACTACGACGACAACTCGCTCACCCCGGCCAAGCAGCGCACCTGGAACCAGTTCCGCGGCTTCGCGGGCATGAAGGTGACCGTCGGCACGGCGCCCGACCCGGTGACCGAGACCGACTACACCTACTTCCGCGGCATGGACGGCGACACCCTGCCCAGCGGCGGCACCCGTTCGGCCACGGTCACCGACAGCCGGGGCGATCCCGCGGTCAAGGACCTGAACCAGTACGCGGGCATGCCGTACGAGACCGTCCAGTACGACGGAAGCGGCAGCGGCAAGGTCGTCGGCGACACCGTCACCGCCCCCTGGACCTCCGCCGCACAGGCCACCCAGAAGCTTGGTGGCGGCCTTCCCGACAGCCAGGCGTTCCTCACCGGCCAGAGCGAGGAGCGGGTCTACACCCCGCTCGCCGACGGCTCCACCCGTGAGACCGAGACCGACTACACGCACGACGACCGGGGCCGCATCACCAAGACCGACGACCTCGGCGACGTCTCCACCGCCGACGACGACCAGTGCGCCACCGTCACCTACGACGACAACGCCGACGCCTGGATCTTCGACAAGCCGGACGAGAACGTCACCGTCTCGGTCGACTGTGACAAGACGCCCACCGTCCCCGACGACGTGGTCTCCGACACCCGCACCTTCTACGACGGCTCCACCACCTTCGGCGCGGCGCCGTCGGCGGGCGACGTCACGATGACGCAGAACGCGTCCTCGTACACCGGCAGCACGCCCACCTTCACCACCATGTCGACGGTCACGAAGGTCGACGCGTACGGCCGGGCCCTGAGCACGACCGACGCGGACAACCGCACGACCACCACCGCGTACACCCCGGCCACGGGCGCCGAGCCCACCCAGGTCAAGACGACCGACCCGATGAGCCTGGCCACCACGACCGGCTTCGACCCGGCCCGCGGCCTGACCCTCCAGACCACCGACCCGGCCGGCTACGTCACCAAGCACCAATACGACGCCCTCGGCCGCACCACCGCCGACTTCAAGCCGGGCATCACGTCCGCCTACGACAAGTACAGCTACGCGATCTCGAACAGCGCACCCTCCGTGGTGACGACGCAGACCCTCGACGACGACCAGTCGTACCGCAGCAGCGAAACGATCTACGACGCGATGCTGCGGCAGTTCGAGACGCAGTCGGCGACCATGGACGGCGGGGTCGACGTCACCGACACCGTCTACAACACCGACGGCCTCAAGGCCAAGGTGACCGATCCCTACTACGCGAAGCTCGCGCTCTCCCCGACGCCGGTCCTGGCCCAGGACGGTGACGTACCGTCCGAGACCGGCTACCTCTACGACGGCGCGGCGCGTCAGACCGCGGCGGTCTCGTACAAGCTGGGCACCGAGACCTGGCGCACCACCACCGGCTACGGCGGCGACGTCACGACGACCGTCCCGCCCAAGGGCGCCACCGCCGAGTCCGTGTTCACCGACGCCCGCGGCAACACCAGTGACCTGCGCCAGTACCACACGGGCGTCACCCCGGACCCGACGGACACCGACACGTCCGACTACTCCGACACGACCTACCACTACGACCCGAGCGGCAACCGGACCGGGGAGAAGGACGCGGCGGGCAACTCCTGGTCCTGGACCTACGACCTGCTCGGCAACCAGACCAAGGCCACCGACCCGGACACCGGCACCACCGACTCCACCTACGACAACGCCGGCCAGCTGCTCACGGTGACCGACGCCCGCGGCAAGCAGACCACCTATCAGTACGACCTCGACGGCCGGAAGAAGGCCACCTACGACACCACCGGCGGCGCCGCGCCCGCCGCGGGCAACCAGACCGCCGCGTGGACGTACGACACCCTGAAGAAGGGCCTGCCGACCGCGTCCACGTCGTACCAGAAGGGCACCACCAGCCCCTCGGTCACCGACACCGTCCTCAGCTACAACACCCTGGGCCTGCCCGGCACCCAGCGCGAGACCCTCGCCAACCTGCCCGCGAACGAGGCGGCCCTGGCACCCTCCGCCGGCTACGTCACCACCACCGGCTACACCGCCGTCGCGGGCCTGGAAGCTTCCCGGAGCTACCCCGCCATCGGTTCCCTGGCCGGTGAGAACGTCACCTACGGCTACGACAAGTACGGCGAGCCGACCAGCGCCGCGGGCGCCTACGGTACGGGCAACAACTGGACCTATGTACAAGCGGTCGGCTACGACGAGCTCGGCAAACCGCTTCAGTACACGATGGGCGGCGGCGCCAACTCGGTCTACGACACCCTGGGTTACGACCAGCAGACCCAGCGGCTCACCGACACCAAGACCACCGACCTCGCCTCGTCCACGACGATCGACGACACCGGATACTCCTACGGGAGCAGCGATCCCGCCACCGGCGGTGTCTCGGCCGGTGCCGGACTGGTCACCTCCGCCACGGACAAGCAGAACGGCGGCGCGACCACCGACACCCAGTGCTACACGTACGACTACGCCACCCGCCTCACCCAGGCCTGGACCGCCACCGACCAGTGCGCCAAGTCCCCGAGCCCGGGTGACAGTTCCACCGTCGGCGGCCCGCAGCCCTACTGGCAGTCCTGGACCTACGACGCGGCCGGCGACCGCAAGACCCAGACCGACCACGACACCGCGGGCAACACCGCGGACGACACGACCACCACGTACGACTACCCGGCCCAGGGCTCGGGCTCCGACCAGCCGCACACCCTGACCAAGACGACCGCGACCGGACCCGGAGCGACGGCACGGACGGAGAGTCTGACCTACGACGACTCCGGCAACGAGGCCACCGTCACCAGCCAGGCCGGCACCCAGACCATGAGCTGGGACGACCAGGGCAACCTCGCGTCCGTCTCCGACACCGCCACCGGCGGCACCACCAGCTACCTCTACGACACCGACGGCAACCTCGTCCTGCGCACCGACCCCGGACAGGCCACCCTCTTCGTCGACGGCGACCAGATCGTGGAGAACACCTCCACGCAGGCCATCAGCGGCACCCGCTACATCACCCTGGGCGGCACCACCGTCGCCGAGCACTCCAGCAACGGCGACATCCAGTACCTCATCCCGGACCGGCAGGGCACCGACACCCTCGCCGTCGACTACCTGACCTACGCGGTCACCCGCCGTGCCTACCTGCCCTTCGGCCAGGACCGCGGCACCCCGCCCTCGAACTGGCCCGGCGACGACGGCTACATCGGCGGCACCCCCGACACGTCAACCGGTCTGGAGAACCTCGGCGCCCGCGAGTACGACCCCAGCACCGGTCGCTTCATCTCCGCCGACCCCGTCCTGGAGACCACGTCTCCCACCCAGCTCGGCGGCTACGACTACTCCGGCAACGACCCCGTCACCAACTCCGACCCCACCGGCCAGATGCTCGTCGACCCGCAGTTCGGGTCGTTCGGCAACGCACATGTGCTCCAGGACTGGATGCACGACGAGGGCTACACCGACAGCCACGGCAAATCCACGCAGAAGTACCAGAACTATCTCAGCGACTACAACCGGGACTGGGACGCCTACTACTACCAGGCGACGCATCCGCAGCCGAAGCCCAAGAAGAAGTCGTCCGGCATCAGCTGGACTTCCTATCTCAAGAAGGCCGCCAACCTCGCCTACGACTACTCGGGCGCGAAGGACGTAGTCGGCTGTGCCACGAACCCCACCCTCAGCGGATGTGTCAAGGCAGGAACACTCGTCCTCGGTTTCGTCGCCACCGGTGGTGAGGACGAACTGGAAGTAGCGGCGATGGAAGCGGCAGAGGACGACGGAGCATCCGCCGCCGCGAGAGTGGGCGAGGCGTGTGAGAAAGCGGGGGAGGTCCCCCACAGCTTCATCGGCTCCACACCGGTCCTGAAGTCCGACGGCCGCAGCGAGCCCATCAAGGACATCAAGGTCGGCGACCAGGTCGAAGCCACCGACCCGCAAACCGGAACCACCGCATCCCACACGGTCGAACGCGTCATCAAGACCACGACCGACCGCGACTTCACCAACCTCACGATCCGGCCCACCAAGCCCGGTAAGAACCAGGCCAGTGCTCACAGCGCGACCCTCACCACCACCTGGCACCACCCCTTCTGGGACGCCACCACCGGCCAGTGGGTCGAAGCCTCCCACCTCACCCGAGGAACCCACCTCCGCGAACCCGACGGCACCTACGCCACCGTCACCAATGTCCGCAACTACCACAGCACCGCGGTCACCTACGACCTCACCATCGCCGGCCTGCATACGTACTATGTGCTGGCGGGGCAGACTCCGGTCCTCGTTCACAACTGTGGGGGATTCCCGGATGACCGCGCTGGTCTTGATTTCACAGATCGAGGGCGGCAGGAAGTATATGACGAAAACCTGGCGAGGAATGGTGGCGTCCTCAAGTGTGACTACTGCGGTAGAAACGTGGAACGTCGAGCTTCGCGAGGGCCCGACGGCAAGGCGATCAAGGGGCAGCCGGATGATGCCCAGATTGATCACGAGATCCCTAAGGTTCAGGGCGGTTGTGGAGCCGGTCACAATGGCTGTGTTGCATGCAGGGCCTGCAATAGGGATAAGTCGGCCAAGACTGTCGAAGAGTGGGATGACGAACTTCGGGATTACCTGGAATAGGGGTGGGATGCGTGACTCAGTCTAGCGGGCGCCCCGTCTCGCCGAACGGCGCCAAGATGTTCAAGGTTGCTTTCGACCTTGATTTGGAGCGTGCTGACTGGCCTCCGGTCTCGGTAGAGCGCCTCTGGGGCGAGAAGACGGAGGTCAAGTACGAGATTCGTGTCGTCAATACGCCGTTCTTCGCTCGGGGGATCGCTTTTGGTGACCTGATTAGGGTTCGTCCAGATAATGAGCGCCGAGAGCTTGTGTTCGAGAGCTTCACCTCGGAGTCTGGACATTCGACCATCAGGGTCATTTTCCTGGAGGAGGGCGAGAGGGAGTCGGTCGAGGAGAAGTTTCGAGCGATTGGCTGCAACTTGTCATCGTCGCACGGCTTTGCAAGTCTGATCGCGGTCGATATTCCCCCCTCGGTGAACTATGAAGAGTTGCGGCAGTGGCTCCTTCGGAAGGTTGAATCTGAAGTGATAGAAATCCAGGAGAGTGCGATTTCAGCGATCCATCGACGGCAACTGACGAACTTTCCGTAGTCTGCATGTTCGCTAGCTCGGAATGCCCCATCTCTCGCGATGATCGCTTTATGGGCGCGCGAGGTGAGATGTCAGCCTGAAACAGTTGAAGCCCCCTCCGTATTTCAGTTACGGAGGGGGCTTTTGCGGTGCTTGACGGCAACGTCAGCGGACGGCGGCTGCTGCGGGTGGGTCGTCGAGGGCGTCACCAGTGGAGCTGAGCGCGTTGCTCAGGCTATCGATGGCCTGGCGTTGGAGGCGGAGGCGTACGTGGGCGTAGACGCCGGCGGTGACGCCGATGTGGGCGTGGCCGAGGAGTTCCTTGATGACGACGAGGTCGCCACCCTGTTCCAAGAGCAGGGTGGCGGTCGAGTGCCGGAGGTCGTGGAAGCGGATCGTCCGGAGCTCGGCCTTATGGGGGAGGCGGCGGAAGCGGCGGGTGAGGTTGGTGGGGTCGAGCGGCCTGCCCTTCGGGATGGTGAAGACGAGCCCGTTGTCCGTCCAGTCCGTTCCAGCCGCCTGGCGCTCCTCCTGCTGCCGTTCCCGGGGGATCATCCAGACTTCGGCTCGGTCTACGATTTCCAGCTCTCCGACGTCGGGGCTAAGTGGACCCAATCGGGAAGATTCATCGGATTCCTTGAGCGGTGACGACCAGTGACATGTGATGAAATTATCGATGCGCTTGCTGTGCAAGTCGGCGGGCTCATCGAGGTTTACGTACTCGGGACCGGCTACGATGACTGGTTCCGGGTGCTGGTAGGGCTTGACGCATTCGGATATGAAGTCTCGTTGACGGATGCTCTCACTGAGATGCCGGTTAGTTTGAATCGGCGCATGTTTGATGCAGAAGGCGATACTGCGTATCAGCTCAGCATTCGGTGGGAAGCCAAATCTGCACTTCAAGTCTCGCTTCTCTTTCTGTAATCGATCTTCAAGGGATCTCAGAGACGTAAGGGCGCGTAGCGACTTGGACGACGTGTTCCGGTTGTCGCGGCTACTCAACAAAATTACTGGGAAGCGGGCAATTCTTTCCCGGAGACCTTTGAACCAACGATGGTCAGGCCGTGTCTAACGGCTCCAGCTGTAGAAGAACATGAATCCGGGTTCTGATTCTGTTTCTAACTTGCCGCTGACGGAAACTCTGTCTGACGGCACGGCTGGAAGAACTGGAGATCGGCTGAAGTCCGTGGTTCGATTCGACTCCCTCGGCAAGGGTGCGCTTGTTGCGCCTGAATGGACTGCAGGCAGAAATTCATTCGCCGCTGGATCAGGGCAGCGTGGGCTAGCGCAAGAGGTAGAAAACATTCTCGGTGGGAAATGTTTTCCGATCGGTGAATGGTTGGCTTGTTTTGGGAGCTCGGTTCCACCTTTGAAGACTCCCTGGAAATGGCGGTCTGCGCGAAACGACCGCTGGTCTGCCTGCATTCCGATCCGGGACTCGATTCTTGGCCGAGACCTGATTCGTGAACCCCTGCCCAGCCCCCGCCG
>NZ_MUNF01000213.1 GCF_002154555.1 Streptomyces murinus | reverse complement strand
GTGCAGGTCGATGTGCTGGAGGAGGGGCGGGGAGTCGGGGGCGGCGTCGGGGTAGCGGAACCGCACGTTCTCGAAGCGGAGTCCGGTGTCCTGGAACACGGCGTCCTGGAGCACGGCCGACTCGGGCGCCGGGGTCGGCCCGGACGCCGGAACCGGAGCGGGCACCGGAGCGGACGCCAGGGTCGGCCCGGACGCCGGGACCGGAGCGGGCACCGGGGCCGGCGAAGGCACCGGAGCTGGCGCCGGAGCGGAAGTGGACGCCGGAGCCGGAGTGGACGCCGGCTCTCGTAGCCCGTTCCCAGTCGGCTCGGGCGCCGCGAGCCCGGACGCCGCGGGTTCGGGCGCCGGGTCGCGCGGCCGGATCCCGGCGGGTTCGAGCGGCCGTTTCCCGACAGGCTCAGACGCGGCGGGCCCGGACGCCGGGTCGCGTGGCCCGTCCCTGGTCGGCTCGGGCGTCGAAGCGCGTGGGCCGACCACCGGCTCCCCCGCCGGTTCCCCCTCCGGTGCCTCGTCCATCGCCTCGAAGTACCGCTCCGTGGCCGTGGCCGCCTCCTGGCTCATCGCCAGCAGGAACCCGATGGACTCCACGGGCCAGCGCAGCGCCAGCGCCGTACTGAGGAACGCCACCAGCGTGCCCGCCGAGAGGTCCCCGTCGGCGACCTGGATCACGCCCAGCACCAGCGCCGCCCCGATCGCCAGCTCCGGCAGGGTGACGATGACGCCCCAGATCGTCGCCAGCAGCCGCGCCTTGTGCAGCTCGGTGCCGCGCAGGTCGGCACAGAGCGCGTCGAAGGCCCGCGCCTGGCTGCGGTGGCGGCCGAAGCCCTTGACGACGCGGATGCCGAGCACACTCTCCTCGACCAGGGTGGTCAGGTCCCCCACCTGGTCCTGGGCCCGCCGCGCCACCCGCGCGTACCGCCCCTCGAAGACCACGCACGTCCACAGCACCGGCACCGCGGGCACCAGCACGACCAGCCCGAGCAGCCAGTCCTGGGCCAGCATGATGGCCACGCCGACCAGGATCGTGACGCCGTTGACCAGCAGGAAGGTCAGCGGGAAGGCGAGGAACATGCGCAGCAGCATCAGATCGGTGGTGCCCCGCGACAGCAGCTGACCGGATGCCCACCGGTCGTGGAAGGCGACGGGCAGCCGCTGGAGATGCCGGTACAGATCGGCCCGCATCCCCGCCTCGACGCGCGACAGCGGCCGGGCCACCAGCCATCGCCGGATGCCGAACAGCACGGCCTCGGCGATCCCGAGCAGCAGCAGGTACAGCGCGCCGAGCCAGACGCCCGCCGGGTCCCGGCCGGCCACCGGGCCGTCCACCATCCACTTCAGGACGAGCGGGATCACCAGGCCCGTGCAGGAGGCGACGATCGCGACGAGGGCCGCGGTGAGCAGCCGGGCGCGCACCGGCCGCACATAGGGCCACAGCCGCAGCAGGCTGCGGACGGCGGATCTGTCCTGGGTGGTTGCACGTGTCGTGGGCATCACAGGCGAGCGTACGGACCGGCACCGGCGCCGCCCACCGAGTTTTGGCCGGACCCCGCTCCGCCGCTGGTCCTACGCCTCCCGGTCCCGCGCCGGGTCGCCCCCCCCGGCCCCGGCCACGGCCATGGCCCCGGCCACGCGTCGGGTCGTACCCCCGCATCAACCGATCGGCTGATGCACCTTCGAGCGGGCCGGCCGATGTGCCGGACCCCGCCCGAACGGGATTCTCGACGCATGCCATCCGTCATCGAAGTCACCGATCTGCGCAAGTCGTACGGCGGCCGGCCCGTCGTGGACGGCGTCTCCTTCGCCGTCGAGGAGGGCGAGATCTTCGGGATCCTCGGCCCGAACGGCGCCGGCAAGACCACCACCGTCGAGTGTGTGGAGGGCCTGCGGGTCCCCGACGGCGGCCGGATCCGGGTCGCCGGGCTCGATCCGGTCGCCGACCACGCGAAGGTCGCCCAGACCCTCGGCGCCCAGCTGCAACAGAGCGAGATCCAGGCCAAGTTGACCGTACGGGAGGCGCTGGAGCTGTACGCCGCGTTCTATCCGCGGCCCGCCGACTGGCGGCCGCTGGCCGAACGGCTCGGCCTCACCGACAAGCTCGGCACCCGGTTCGGGAAGCTGTCCGGCGGCCAGCAGCAGCGGCTGTTCATCGCGCTGGCGCTGATCGGCGGCCCCCGGATCGTGGTCCTGGACGAGCTGACCACCGGGCTGGACCCGCGGGCCCGCCGGGACACCTGGCAGCTGATCGAGGACGTCCGCGCGAGCGGGGTCACCGTGCTGCTCGTCACCCACTTCATGGAGGAGGCGCAGCGGCTGTGCGACCGGATCGCGGTGATCGACAAGGGCCGGGTGGCCGCCCTGGACACCCCGGCCGGGCTGATCCACCGCTCGGCGGGCGCGACCGTCATCAGCTTCACCCCGTCGGCGCCGCTGGACGGGCGTGAGCTGGCCGCGCTCCCCGCGCTCGCCTCGGTCGAGCACCAGAACGGCCGGCTCACCCTGTCCGGCACCGACGAGACCGTCGACGCGGTCCTCACCCTGCTCGCCCGGCACCGCGTCACCGCCCATCAGCTCCGTGTCGTGGACGCCACCCTGGACGACGCGTTCCTCGATCTGACCAAGGAGGCCACGGCATGAACACCGCCGTCCTGCGTACCGAGTTCCGGCTGTTCCGGCGCGAACCGGCCGCCGTGTTCTGGATGTTCCTGTTCCCGACGCTGCTGCTGGGGATCCTCGGCTCGATCCCCGCGTTCCGGCAGGCCGACCGGTCGATGGGCGGGCTGCGGCCCATCGACGCCTATGTGCCGGTGGCCGTGCTGATCGCGCTGCTGATGTGCGGGGCGCAGTCGCTGCCGCAGGTGCTCACCGGTTACCGGGAGCGGGGCATCCTGCGCCGGATGTCGGCCACCCCGGTGCGGCCGGTCGCGCTGCTGAGCGCGCAGATGACGGTGCAGGGCGGGGTGGCGCTGGCCTCGGCGCTGCTCGCGCTGCTGGTCGGCCGGGTGGCGTTCGACGTACGACTGCCGGAGCAGCCGGGCGGCTATCTGCTGGCGCTGCTGCTCGCGGCGGCGGCCTCGCTCGCCCTCGGCTCCGTCCTGTCGGCGCTGTCGCGGACCACGAAGATCGCGGGGGCGATCGGATCGGCGGTGTTCTTCCCGATGATGTTCTGCGCGGGGGTGTGGCTGCCGGTGCAGAACATGCCGCACACGCTGGCCCGGGTGGTGGGCTTCACCCCCTTCGGGGCGGCGGCCGAGGCCCTGAACCAGGCGGCCGCGGGCGACTGGCCCGGCTGGGAGCACCTGGGGGTGCTGGCGCTGTGGGCGGTGCTGCTCACGGCGGGTGCGGCCCGCTGGTTCCGCTGGGAGTGAGTACGGCCGTGCCGGACACCGATAGGAGTGAGTACGGCCGTGCCGGACACTGAGTGCATGACGCACCCGACCGGACCGCAGCGCAGGGCCACCTTCGACCGCTGGGGGCCCTACGCGCTGCTCGCCGTGGGCCTGGTGACGGCGGGTGCCTCGGCCCATGCGATCGGGATGTCGCGGGGCGAGACGCAGGCGGCCGGCGCGCTGGTGGCCGCCGCCCTGCTGCTCCAGCTGTCGTGGGGGCGGGTGACGTCGGACACACCGGGGCCGAACCGGGTCACCGCGGTCCTCTACTTCGTGCGCTGGGCGATGGCGTTCGCGCTGACCTGGCTGAACCCGTTCTTCGGGATCTACGCGGCTGTCGGCTACTACAGCTCCAGCCTGCATCTGGCGCGGCGGCTGATGCCGCTCGGGCTGCTCATGACCGCGGTGACCATGGCGGGCAGCGAGATCGGCGGGATGCCGCCGCACGGGCCGCTGATGTGGGTGATCTTCGCGGCGGTCTTCTGCACCAACGTCGGCCTGGTCGGTCTGTTCTTCCGGTTCGCCGATCAGGAGCAGCGGCGCATCGAGGACCAGGCGGACACCATCGACGAACTGGAGCGCACCAACGCGGCGTTGCAGCAGGCGCTGGACGAGAACGCGGCCCTGCACGCGCAGTTGCTGGTGCAGGCGCGGGAGGCGGGCGTCGCCGACGAGCGGCGCAGGCTCGCCGCGGAGATCCACGACACGATCGCGCAGGGCCTGACCGGCATCATCGCCCAGCTCCAGGTGGTGTCCAACGCGCCGGACCTGGCCACCGCGCACACCCATCTGGAGCGCGCCTCCTCGCTCGCCCGGCACAGCCTCGGCGAGGCCCGCCGCTCCGTGCACAACCTCGCCCCCGTCGAACTGGCCGCCGCCGGACTGCCGGAGGCGCTGAAGAAGCTGGTCGCCGACTGGGGCGAACGCACCGGCGCGCGGGCCGAGTTCACCGTCACCGGAACCGCCGAGTCGCTGCACGAGGAGGTCTCGGCGACGCTGCTGCGGACCGCCCAGGAGGCGCTGTCCAACGCGGCCCGGCATGCCCGCGCGAGGCGGCTCGGGGTCACGCTGACCTATCTGGGCGACGAGGTGATCCTGGACATCCGCGACGACGGCACCGGCTTCGACCCGGCCGCCGTCCCCGCCCGCAGCCACGCGGGGGGCTTCGGTCTGGCGGGGATGCGGGCGCGCGCCGAACGGATCGCGGGCAGCTTCACCGTCGAGTCGGAACCGGGGCACGGCACCGCGGTGTCGGCTCGCGTACCGTTGGTGCGCGATGACCACTGAACCCCTCATCACGCTGCTGATCGTCGACGACCACCCGGTCGTCCGGGACGGTCTGCGCGGCATGTTCGAGTCCGCGCCCGGCTTCCGGGTGCTCGGCGAGGCCGCGAGCGGTCCCGAGGCGGTCACGCGGACGGCCGAGCTGGACCCCGATGTGGTCCTGATGGACCTGCGCATGCCGGGCGGCTCCGGGGTCGCCGCCATCCGCGAGCTGACCCGCCGCGCCGCCCGCGCCAAGGTCCTGGTCCTCACCACGTACGACACGGACTCCGACACCCTGCCCGCGATCGAGGCGGGCGCCACCGGCTACCTCCTCAAGGACGCCCCGCGCGACGAGCTGTGCACCGCCGTCCGCGCTGCCGCCGAGGGCCGTACCGTCCTCTCCCCCGCCGTCGCCTCCCGCCTCGTCCAGGCTGTGCGCACCCCTGCTCCCGGCAACGAGCCGCTCTCCGCCCGCGAGCGCGAGGTCCTCACCCTGGTCGCCAGGGGCACCTCCAACCGGGAGATCGCCCGCGAGCTGTTCATCAGCGAGGCCACGGTCAAGACCCATCTCACCCACCTGTACACCAAGCTGGGCGCCAAGGACCGCGCGGCCGCGGTGGCGGCGGCGTACGACCGGGGGATCCTGGGCTGAGCCCACGCCCCGCCCACGCTCCGGCCCGCAACCGCGCCGTCACCCTCACCGTCGCCCACGCCCACGCCCGCCCGGCCGTTAATGGATGGATCCGCGCCGCGGGGTGTCGATAGCGTCGGAGGTTTCCGGTGGCGGCACGGTGGGTGGGGGCTCGATGGTCGACGCGTACGAGGATCCGGGGACACCGCAGACGCGTGGCGGCTGGTGGTACCTGTGGTGGGCGGTGGCCCGGCAGGGGGCACGGCCGTGGGCGGCGGGCGGCCTCGGGACGGTGTGGATGGTGCTGCTGGCGGTGCAGCCGTACATGATGCAGCGGGCCGTGGACGAGGGGCTGCTGCCGGGACGGACCGGGGTGCTGGCCGCGTGGACCGCGGCGATGTTCCTGGTGGGGGCGGTGACCGCCTGGCTGAGCATTCTGCGGCACCGGACGATGACCCGGCTGCGCATGGACGCGAGTTTCCGGACCAGCAAGCTGGTCGTGGAGCACGCGGTGCGGCTCGGGGCCGCCCTGCCGCGGCGGGTCGGGGCCGGCGAGGTGGTGACGGTCGGGGTCGGCGATGTGAGCGCCATCTCGGACTCGCTCTCCATGGTCGGTCCTGGCGTCGCCTCGATCGTGCTGTACGGGGTGGTCGCCGGGCTGCTCGTCACCGTCTCCGCGCCGCTCGCCCTGGTCGTGCTGCTCGGCCTGCCCGCCCTCGCCGTGGTCACCGGGCCCCTCAGCCGGCGGCTCCAGGGCGTGGAGAGCGAGTACCGGGAGCGGCAGAGCGTGCTCACCGCCCGTATCGGCGATCTCGCGGGCGGACTGCGGGTGCTGGGCGGTCTCGGCGGGAAGGCCCTGATCGCGGACGCGTTCCGCGCGGACTCGCGGCGGCTGCGCGAACAGGGGTACCGGGTGGCCTCGGTGGCCAGCTGGGTGCAGGCGCTCGCCGTGGGCCTGCCCACCCTGTTCCTCGCCGTCGTCACCTGGATCGCGGCCCGCATGGCCGCCCAAGGGAGCCTGAGCATCGGCCAGTTGGTCGCCGTGTACGGGTATGTCGCGGTCCTGGTCGGCCCCGTCGCCTTCTTCGTGGAGATGGTCTACGACCTCAACCGGGGCGTCGTCGCCGCGCGTCGGGTCGTACGGCTGCTCCGTCTGGAACCGGAGCCGGACGAGGGCACCCTGCCCGCGCCCGAGGGGCCCGCCGAGCTGTGCGACCCCGTCTCCGGGACCCGGGTGGCGCCGGGCCTGCTGACCGCGCTGGCCGCCGCCCGGCCCGCCGACGCCACCGCCGTGATCGACCGCCTCGGCCGGTACGGACCCACCGACGCCATCTGGGGGGACGTGCGCGTGGACGCCGTACCGCTCGCGGACGTACGGCGGCGGATCCTCGTCGCGGACAACGAGGCCGATCTGTTCGCCGGGCCGCTGCGGGAGGCCGTGGCCGCGGGGCGGCCCGCCGGTGCGGACGCCGTACGGCGGGCGGTGCACGCGGCCGCCGCCGAGGATGTCGTCGACGGGCTGCCGGAGGGCCTGGACACGGCGGTCTCCGGGCAGGGCCGCAGCCTGTCCGGCGGCCAGCGGCAGCGGCTGCGGCTGGTGCGCGCCCTGCTGGCCGACCCCGAGGTGCTGCTCGCCGTCGAGCCGACCTCCGCGCTGGACGCGCACACCGAGGCGACGGTGGCCCGGCGGCTGCGGGCGGCCCGGGAGGGCCGTACGACGCTCGTGGCCAGCACCTCCCCGCTCGTCCTCGACCACGCGGACACCGTGGTGTTCCTGGCCGAGGGCAAGGTCGCCGCGACCGGGCCGCACCACCGGCTGCTGGCCGAACAGCCCGCCTACCGGGCGCTGGTGGCCCGGGACGCGGAGGGCATCGACGCGGAGGACATCCGCACGGAAGGGGCCGCTTCATGAGCGCCGCCGAAACGCTGCTGCCCGTCGCGGACCGCGCGGGCGTACGCCGGGCCGTGCTGCGTCTGGTGCGGGCCGACCGGCGGGGGTTCGCCGGCACCCTGCTGCTGAACGTGCTCGCCGCGGCGGCCGGGCTCACCGGGCCCTGGCTGGTCGGCCGGATCGTCGACGAGGTGCGGGCCGGCCGCGGAACCGGCCCGGTGGACCGGCTGGCCCTGTGGATCCTGGTGTGCTCGCTGGCCCAGCTGCTGCTGGCCCGCTGGGCGCGCCGGGCGGGCAACCGGTTCGGCGAACGGACCCTCGCCCGGGTGCGCGAGGAGTACGTGGACCGCGTGCTCGCGCTGCCCTCCTCGGTGGTGGAGCGGGCCGGGACCGGCGATCTGACCGCGCGCGGCACCGCGGACGTGGCGACGGTGGGCTCGACTCTGCGGGACGCCGGTCCGGAACTGCTCATCAGCGGGGTGCAGGCCCTGTTCGTGCTGGGCGCGGTGTTCACGCTCGATCCGCTGCTCGGCGGGATCGCGCTGCTTACGCTGACCCCGATCTGGCTGGCGCTGCGCTGGTATCTGCGGCGCGCCCGGGACGCCTATCTCGCCCAGGGCGCGGCGGGCTCCGCCGTCGCGGAGATCGTCGCGGCGACGGCCGAGGGCGCCCGCACCGTCGAGGCGTTCGGGCTCGCCGAGCGGCGGATCGCCGCGAGCCGGGACAGCCTGGAGCTCTCCCGCCGTACCCGCTTCCGCACCCTGTTCCTGCGCTCGGTGTTCTTCCCGGTCATCGAGACGACGTACGCCGTCCCGGCGGCCGCCGCGCTGCTGCTCGGCGGCTGGCTGCACGCGCGCGGCGAGGTCGGGGTGGGCGCGGTGGTGGCGGCGGCGCTGTATCTGCGGCAGTTCGTGGATCCGCTGGACCAGATCCTGATGCGGGTGGAGCAACTCCAGAGCAGCGGCGCCTCGTTCGCCCGGGTGGAGGGGCTGGCCCGGGCGCAGGACACCGGCCCTGCGGACGGTCGTACGGCCACCGGTGTCACCCCCGCTCCCGACGCCCGGATCGAAGTCCGCGCTCTGCACTACGCCTACGAGCACGGCGCCGAGGTCCTGCACGGCGTCGACCTCGCCGTCCGCCCCGGTGAACGCCTCGCCCTGGTGGGGCCGTCCGGTGCCGGCAAGACCACCCTGAGCAGGCTCCTCGCGGGCATCGACCGGCCCGGCACCGGCTCGGTGACCGTCGGCGGGGTGCCCGTCGCGGAGCTGGCGCCCGAGGTGCTGCGCCGCCAGGTCGTCCTGGTCACCCAGGAGCACCACGTCTTCCTCGGCACCCTGCGCGACAACCTGCGCATCGCCGAACCGGCCGCCACCGACGCCGAGTTGTGGGCCGCGCTCGCCGCCGTCGGCGCCGATGTCTGGGTGCGTGAGCTGCCCGACGGCCTCGGCACCCGGCTGGGCGCCGGCGGCCACCCGACCGACGGCTCCCGGGCCCAGCAACTCGCCCTGGCCCGGGTCGTGCTGGCCGATCCGCACACCCTGATCCTGGACGAGGCGACCGCCCTCCTCGACCCGACGACCGCCCGCCACACCGAACGCGCCCTCGCCGCCGTCCTGCGCGGGCGCACCGTCATCGCCGTGGCGCACCGGCTGCACACCGCCCATGACGCGGACCGCGTGGCGGTGATGGAACACGGCCGGCTGACCGAACTGGGCACCCACGACGAGCTGGTGGCGGCCGGCGGCACCTACGCGGCGCTGTGGCGGACCTGGCACGGGGACGCCGTACAACCGTGACCGATATCAAGCCACGCACGGCACACCCTCCAGGGGCGAACGGAATATGGCGTTCCTGTGAATCGCTTCCCAAACCCCATGAAACTCAAGGCAGTTGAGGGACACAGCCCACTCAGCCGCCACTTGTTCACACCACTGCAACATTTCCCCGGCTGTCGCTTTCCAGCCAACATCACTTCAGGGTCATGACATGTACGCGCCCCGGGTGTCACTCTCTCTCCACGCCGCAAGCAGCACAGCAGCTTCACAGCGAACTACCCGGTCAGTAACCCCACGCTGGCCGGCCTCCCCCACGAAGGAGCTTGCGTGAGCCCCCTCTACGCGCGTCACCAGCGCACCACCCTGGCCATCGCCACCGCCGTCGCCGCCGGAGCGCTCATCTCCGCCGGTCTGGCCACCAGCGCCTCGGCAGCCCA
Organism: Streptomyces murinus; assembly: GCF_002154555.1. Taxonomy (GTDB): domain Bacteria; phylum Actinomycetota; class Actinomycetes; order Streptomycetales; family Streptomycetaceae; genus Streptomyces; species Streptomyces murinus. The sequence goes on along the minus strand of NZ_MUNF01000213.1, from coordinate 2,041 downwards.
GACCCCGGCCGCCGCCAAGCCGCTGGCCGCGGCGCCGCTCTCGCTCTCCGCCGCCGCCCACACCTCGCTGGTCAAGCAGGCGCAGGCGGACGCGCCGGAGACCGCGCAGCAGATAGGCCTCGGCGCCAAGGAGAAGCTGGTCGTCAAGGACGTCGTCAAGGACGTCGACGGCACGGTCCACACCCGCTACGAGCGTACCTACGCGGGCCTGCCGGTCCTCGGTGGCGACCTGGTCGTGCACACCGCGAAGTCCGGCAGGACCGAGGGCGTCACCAAGGCGAACAAGGCCACCATCAAGGTCGCCTCGCTCACGCCGAAGCTCACCCCGGCCAAGGCCGAGAAGCAGGCCGTGTCCGCCGCCAAGACCCTCGGCTCCGCCAAGTCCACCGCGGACGGCGCCCGCAAGGTGATCTGGGCCGGCTCCGGCACCCCCGTCCTCGCCTACGAGACGGTCGTCGGCGGCCTCCAGGACGACGGCACCCCGAACCAGCTGCACGTCATCACCGACGCGGCCACCGGCAAGAAGCTCTTCGAGTACCAGGGCATCGAGAACGCGACCGGTACCGGCAAGACCCTGTACTCGGGCTCGGTCAGCCTGACCACCACCCAGTCGGGTTCGACGTACCAGCTCACCGACGCGAGCCGCGGTGGCCACAGCACCTACAACCTGGCGCACAAGACGTCGGGCAAGGGCACGCTGTTCACCGACGCGGACAACGTGTGGGGCACCGGCGCGGCCTCCAGTTCCACCACGGACCAGACGGCCGCCGCGGACGCCGCCTACGGCGCCCAGGAGACCTGGGACTTCTACAAGAGCACGTTCGGGCGCAGCGGCATCAAGAACAACGGTGTCGGCGCGTACTCCCGCGTGCACTACGGCAGCCAGTACGTGAACGCGTTCTGGGACGACAGCTGCTTCTGCATGACGTACGGCGACGGCGAGGGCAACAACCACCCGCTCACCGCGCTGGACGTGGCCGGCCACGAGATGAGCCACGGTGTCACCTCCAACACCGCGGGCCTCAACTACAGCGGCGAGTCCGGCGGTCTGAACGAGGCCACCTCGGACATCTTCGGCACCGGTGTGGAGTTCTTCGCGAACAACGCGTCCGACAAGGGCGACTACCTCATCGGCGAGAAGATCGACATCAACGGCGACGGCACCCCGCTGCGCTACATGGACAAGCCCAGCAAGGACGGCGGCTCCGCCGACTACTGGTCCTCCTCCGTCGGCAACAAGGACGTGCACTACTCGTCCGGTGTCGCCAACCACTTCTTCTACCTGCTGGCCGAGGGCAGCGGCGCGAAGACGATCAACGGGGTGTCGTACAACTCCCCGACGTCCAACGGCTCCACGGTCACCGGCATCGGCCGGGACAAGGCGCTCCAGATCTGGTACAAGGCGCTGACGACGTACTTCACGTCGACCACCAACTACAAGTCGGCGCGTACGGGCACGCTGTCCGCGGCGTCCGCCCTGTACGGCTCCTCCAGCACCGAGTACAAGGCGGTGGCGGCGGCCTGGTCGGCGGTCAACGTCAGCTGACCCCCCTGCGGCGGTGACGAGGGCGGGGTTGTGAAGAGGGCGGCACCCGGAGCGGATCTCCTCCGGGTGCCGCCCTACCCTTGTGCCCCATGTCCTCGGCACCCTTCACGTACGAACCGGTCGGAGCGACCCGCGACGACCTGACCTTCTGCCCGCCCGGGTTCCGCCCGATGCTGGTGCGCACCCGTCTCGGCGAGGGCCACAAGGTCTTCAGCCGGGCCGCCGAGGCGGTCCTCACCTGGGAGATGCACCGCGCGCTCGGCGTGGGCATAGAGGCCACCGCCGACCGCGCCGCCCCCGGTGTGGACGTCACGGTCACGCTGGCCGGCGTGGTCAAGGCGCCCTGCCGGATCATCTGGACCGCCGAGGAGCCCCGCCGCGCGGGCTGGGCCTACGGCACCCTGGAGAGCCACCCCGAATGCGGCGAGGAGGTCTTCCTCATAGACCGCACCGGCGACGGCACGGTCTGGCTCACCGTCGCCGGTGCGGTCTATG
>NZ_MUNF01000212.1 GCF_002154555.1 Streptomyces murinus | reverse complement strand
GAGCCCTTGTGGGGCCGCCGGTGGCGATCGGTGACTCCTGGTCGTACAGGAACCACTCGTCGGCGCGGAACGGCCGGTGGAACCACATGGCGTGGTCCAGCGAGGCCATGTCGAAGCTCCGGCGGCCCCACAAGGGCTCGATGGGGATGCGCACCGCGTCCAGGAGTGTCATGTCGCTGGCGTAGGTCAGCGCGCAGGTGTGGACCAGCGGGTCGTCGCCCAGTGGTCCGACCGCGCGCATCCACACCGCGCTGCGCGGCTCGGCGCCCTTGACCTCCTCGTCGTTCCAGCGCAGCGGCTCGGCGTACCGGATGTCGAAGGGCTGGCGGCGTGCCATCCGCTCCAACTGCTCCGGCAGCGCGCCCAGGTGCTTGCGTATCTCCTCGGCCACGGTCGGCAGCGACTCGGGGTGTGTCAGCTCACGGGCGGGCGGCAGCTGGTGTTCGAACGGTCCTTCCTCGGGCTTGTGAAAGGAGGCGGTCAGATTGAAGATCGTGCGGCCCTGCTGCACCGCGGTGACCCGACGCGTGGTGAACGAACGCCCGTCGCGGACCCGCTCCACCTGGTACACGATCGGCACGCCAGGCCGGCCCGGGCGCAGGAAGTACGCGTGCAGCGAGTGCACCGGGCGCTCGCCGTCCGTGGTGCGGCCTGCGGCGACCAGGGCCTGGCCCGCCACCTGGCCGCCGAAGACCCGCTGGAGGGACTCCTGCGGGCTGCGGCCGCGGAAGATGTTGACCTCGATCCGCTCCAGGTCGAGCAGATCGACCAGTCTTTCCGCCGGGTTCGTCGTCATGGGTGGGATTCTCCTGTGGTCACAGCTGGCCGACGTCGGTGACGCGGATGACCGCACGGCCCTCGGCGTCCGAGGCCGCGAGGTCGACCTCCGCGCTGATACCCCAGTCGTGGTCGTCGTTCGGGTCGTCGAAGATCTGGCGGACCCGCCACAGGCCGTTCTGCGGCTCTTCCTTGATGACCAGCAGCTTGGGACCGCGGGCGTCGGGACCGGTGCCGAGATCCTCGTACTCGTCCCAGTACTTGTCCATCGCCTCGCCCCACGCGTCGGCGTCCCAGCCGGACTCGGCGTCCATCTCGCCCAGTTCCTCGACCTGGTCCAGCGCGGCCAGCTCCACCCGGCGGAACAGCGCGTTGCGGACCAGTACCCGGAAGGCGCGCGCGTTGGTGGTGACGGGCTTGACCTCGTCGGCCTTCTCCTGGGCCTGCTCGGCGGTCATCTCCTCGGGATTCGCCAGCTGCTCCCACTCGTCCAGCAGGCTGGAGTCCACCTGGCGCACCATCTCGCCGAGCCACTCGATCAGGTCCTGGAGATCCTCGGACTTCAGGTCGTCCGGGATGGTGTGGTCGAGGGTCTTGTAGGCGCCGGCGAGGTAGCGCAGCACGATGCCCTCGGTGCGGGCCAGCTCGTAGAAGGACACCAACTCGGTGAAGGAGAGCGCGCGTTCGTACATGTCGCGGACGACCGACTTCGGCGACAGCGGGTGGTCGCCGACCCACGGGTGGCTCTTGCGGTAGGTGTTGTACGCGTGGAAGAGCAGCTCTTCCATCGGCTTGGGGTAGGTGACGTCCTGGAGGCGCTCCATGCGCTCCTCGTACTCGACGCCGTCGGCCTTCATCGCGGCCACCGCCTCGCCGCGCGCCTTGTTCTGCTGGGCGACGAGGATCTGCCGCGGATCGTCCAGGGTGGACTCGACCACGGAGACCATGTCGAGAGCGTAGGACGGCGACTCGGGGTCGAGGAGTTCGAACGAGGCGAGGGCGAAGGTGGACAGCGGCTGGTTGAGCGCGAAGTCCTGCTGGAGGTCGACCGTGAGCCGCACGATGCGCCCCTCGGCGTCGGGCTTGTCGAGCTTTTCCACGATGCCGCCGTCGAGCAGCGAACGGTAGATCGCGATCGCCCGGCGGATGTGCCGCAGCTGCTGCTTGCGCGGCTCGTGGTTGTCCTCCAGGAGATGGCGCATCGCCTCGAAGGCGTTGCCCGGCCGGGCGATCACCGACAGCAGCATGGTGTGCGTCACCCGGAAACGGGACGTCAGCGGCTCCGGCTCCGAGTCGATCAGCTTCTGGAAGGTGTTCTCCGTCCAGGCGACGAAGCCCTCCGGCGCCTTCTTGCGCACCACCTTGCGCCGCTTCTTCGGGTCGTCGCCCGCCTTCGCCAGCGCCTTCTCGTTCTCGATGACGTGCTCGGGCGCCTGGGCCACGACGAGGCCCGCCGTGTCGAACCCGGCACGGCCGGCCCGGCCCGCGATCTGGTGGAACTCGCGCGCCCGCAGGGTCCGCACCCGGCTGCCGTCGTACTTGGTCAGCGCGGTGAACAGCACGGTACGGATGGGCACGTTGACCCCGACGCCGAGCGTGTCCGTGCCGCAGATGACCTTCAGCAGGCCGGCCTGGGCGAGCTTCTCCACCAGCCGCCGGTACTTGGGCAGCATGCCGGCGTGGTGCACACCGATGCCGTGCCGGACGTACCGCGAGAGGTTGCGGCCGAACTTGGTGGTGAAGCGGAAGTTGCCGATCAGCTCGGCGATCTGGTCCTTCTCCTCGCGCGAGCACATGTTGATGCTCATCAGCGCCTGGGCCCGCTCCACGGCCTGCGCCTGGGTGAAGTGGACGATGTACACCGGCGCCTGCTTGCTCTCCAGCAGCTCGGTGAGTGTCTCGGTGAGCGGGGTCAGCTTGTACTCGTAGGAGAGCGGCACCGGACGGGTCGCCGAGCGGACCACCGCCGTGGGGCGGCCGGTGCGGCGGGCGAGGTCCTTCTCGAAGAACGACACATCGCCCAAAGTGGCCGACATCAGGATGAACTGCGCCTGGGGCAGTTCCAGCAGCGGAATCTGCCAGGCCCAGCCGCGGTCGCCCTCCGCGTAGAAATGGAACTCGTCCATGACGACCTGGCCCACGTCCGCGTTCTTGCCGTCGCGCAACGCGATCGAGGCCAGCACCTCGGCGGTGCAGCAGATCACGGGTGCGTCGGCGTTCACGGAGGCGTCGCCGGTGAGCATGCCGACGTTCTCGGTGCCGAACAGCTTGCACAGCTCGAAGAACTTCTCCGACACCAGGGCCTTGATCGGTGCCGTGTAGAAGGTGACCTCGTCCCGGGCCAGCGCCGCGAAGTGCGCACCCGCGGCGATCATGCTCTTACCGGAGCCGGTGGGCGTGGAGACGATCACGTTCGCCCCGGACACCGCTTCGATCAGCGCCTCTTCCTGGTGGGGGTAGAGGGTGAGGCCGCGCTCCTGGGCCCACGACTCGAAGGCTTCGTACAGGGCGTCGGGGTCGGCGGTCGGCGGCAGCTGATCGATGAGGGTCACCCTCCCATCTTGCCTGTCCTCCTCCCCGATCGGGGAATCGGCTGGGGCCGGGAAGATCACGGCAGCTACGCTGTGTCGCCGACGGGGCGTCAGCGCTCCGTGCCAACTGGACAGCGGTATACGAGGAATGGGGCGGGAAGCGGCCATGATGGGACCAGCACACTCACTGTCGGGAGCCGCGGCCTGGCTCGGCGTCGGGGCGGCCGCCGCCGCGGCCGGGCACCCGATGCCCTGGCCGGTCCTGCTGGTCGGCGCCCTGATCTGCGCGGGCGCCGCGCTCGCACCGGACCTCGACCACAAGGCCGCCACCATCTCGCACGCCTTCGGGCCGATCTCGCGCTGGCTCTGCGAGATCGTGGACAAGCTGTCCTACGCCGTCTACAAGGCGACCAGGAAGAAGGGCGACCCGCGCCGCTCCGGCGGCCACCGCACTCTGACGCACACCTGGGTCTGGGCGGTTCTGATAGGCGCCGGCGCCTCGGCGGCGGCGATCACCGGGGGCCGCTGGGCGGTGCTGGCGATCCTGTTCGTGCACATGGTGCTGGCGATCGAGGGCCTGCTGTGGCGCGCGGCCCGGGGCTCCAGCAGCGACATATTGGTCTGGCTGCTGGCGGCGGCCTCCGCTTGGATCCTGGCGGGTGTCCTCGACAAGCCCGGCAACGGCTCGGACTGGCTGTTCACCGAGCCCGGTCAGCAGTACCTGTGGCTGGGGCTGCCGATCGTGCTGGGCGCGCTGGTGCACGACATCGGGGACGCGCTGACCGTCTCGGGCTGCCCGATTCTGTGGCCGATCCCGCTGGGCCGCAGGCGCTGGTACCCGGTGGGTCCGCCGAAGGCGATCCGCTTCCGGGCGGGCAGCTGGGTCGAGCTGAAGGTGCTGATGCCCGTGTTCATGGTGCTCGGCGGGGTGGGCTGTGCGGCGGCCCTCAATGTGATCTGAGGCCGCGTGATCTGAGGCCGCCCGCCGGATCAGGTGGCGTCGCCCGCGTCCGCCTGGCCGTAGCGGCGCTCGAAGCGGGCGATACGGCCCTCCGTGTCGACCTGGCGGGCCTTGCCGGTGTAGAAGGGGTGGCTCTCCGAGGAGATCTCCACGTCGATCACCGGGTAGGTCTCGCCGTCGTCCCAGTCGATGGTCTGCTCGCTCCGCGCGGTGGACCGGGTCAGGAACGCGTAGCCGGCGGCGCGGTCACGGAAGACCACGGCGTGGTAGTCGGGGTGCTTGTCCTGCTGCATGGCGGCTCCTTGTGCGGGGCGGTCGGGCAGGGCGCGGACGGGACGGCCGGGGCCCGGAGGTCACCCGGAGAGGGAGTCCTCGTCCACGATGTGCATCGCGGCCTCCTCGGCGGAGGCGGCGGCGCCGTCGATGCCGACGTCGCTGGCCACGAGCGCGGCTTCCTCGTCCTCGTGCGCCCCCTCGTCGGGCGCCACCAGGCGGCCGGAGCGCAGATCGCCGACCTCGTTGTCGAGGAGTTCCCCGTCGGTGCCCTCGCAATCGCCGATGCCGTCGCCGTCGGGGACCTCCCGGTCGGGCATCTCCTCGGCGAGGCGCTGGTCCAGGGTCTCGCCCGCTTTTCGCTCGGCCGCGGTCACGCCGTCGTGTTCCACCGCCCAGGGGCGCTCCGGAGGCGACCAGCCGCGGTCGAGGGGATCGTCGACACCGTCGAAGTCCAGAGTGTCCTCGACGTCGAGCACCCCCGAGTCCTCCCGGACCTCCGAGGGATCGGGATCGGGCTGGTAGACGTCGTCCCCCCAGCTGTCGGCGCTGTCCACGACTACCTCCAGGTGGTGAGGACGGCCGGATACCGCCGAAGCGGGCGGCGGGCCGTCGGCACACGCGGCACGGATGTCGCACGGCGCGAACCGGGAGGTTCCCGGGCGGAACTCGCGCCGGTGCCGTTCTCCAGCCTTCCACTGCTGCTCACCACCGCGCAACGGCACGGGGCCCGGGCAGCCCTCGAGGGGCCCGCCCGGGCCGGGGGCTCAGCCGTGCCAGGACCGCCACAGGGCCGCGTACGCGCCGCCCGCCGCGACCAGCTCGTCATGGCTGCCCAGCTCACTGATCCGGCCGCTCTCCACCACGGCGATCACATCGGCGTCGTGGGCGGTGTGCAGCCGGTGGGCGATGGCGACGACCGTACGGCCGTCCAGGACCTTGGCCAGGGACCGCTCCAGATGACGGGCCGCGCGCGGGTCCAGGAGCGAGGTCGCCTCGTCCAGGACCAGTGTGTGCGGATCGGCCAGCACCAGCCGGGCCAGCGCGATCTGCTGGGCCTGCGCCGGGGTCAGCGTCAGCCCGCCGGATCCGACCTCGGTGTCCAGGCCCTCGTCCAGCGCCCGGGCCCAGCCGTCGGCGTCCACGGCGCCCAGGGCCGCCCACAGCTCCGCGTCGTCGGCGCCGTCGCGGGCCAGCAGGAGGTTGTCCCGCAGGGAGCCGACGAAGACGTGGTGCTCCTGGTTGACCAGGGCGACGTGCGAGCGGACGCGTTCGGCCGGCATCCGGGACAGCTCCGCCCCGCCGAGGGTGACCCGGCCGTCCCGGGGCGCGTAGATCCCGGCGAGCAGCCGGCCCAGGGTGGACTTGCCCGCACCGGAAGGGCCGACCAGGGCGAGCCGGGTGCCCGGCGCGACCTTGAGGGACACCTCGCGCAGCACGTCGACGCCCTCCCGGTAGCCGAAGCGCACCCGGTCGGCGTGCACGTCCCTCCCCTCGGGCGCCACCGACGCGTCCCCGGCGCCCGGCTCGATCTCCCGGACCCCGACGAGGCGGGCGAGCGACACCTGGGCCACCTGCACCTCGTCGTACCAGCGCAGGATCAGGTTGACCGGGTCGACGAGCATCTGGGCCACGAGCGCGCCCGTGATCAGCCGGCCCACCCCGAGCCACCCGTGCAGGACGAGCGTTCCGCCCACCATCAGGACCGAGCCGAGGACGATGACGTGGGTGGCGTTGATGACCGGGAACAGCACGGACCGCAGCCAGAGTGTGTACCTTTCCCACGCGCTCCAGGACTTGATCCGCTGCTCGGACAGGGCGACGCGGCGGGCGCCCAGGCGGTGCGCCTCGATGGTGTGGCCCGCGTCCACGGTCTCGGCGAGCGCGGCGGCGACGGCCGCGTATCCGGCGGCCTCGGAGCGGTAGCCGGCGGGCGCCCGCTTGAAGTACCAGCGGCATCCGGCCACCAGCACCGGCACGGCGAGCAGCACGGCGGCCGCGAGCGGCGGCGCCGTCACCACCAGCCCGCCGAGCAGCAGCAGGGCCCATACGACACCGATCGCGAGCTGCGGTACGGCCTCGCGCATGGCGTTGGCGAGGCGGTCGATGTCGGTGGTGATACGGGAGAGCAGATCGCCGGTGCCGGCCCGTTCCAGCACGCCGGGTGGCAGGCCGACCGAGCGGACGAGGAAGTCCTCGCGCAGGTCGGCGAGCATCCGTTCGCCGAGCATGGCGCCGCGCAGCCGCACCTGCCGGACGAACACCGCCTGTACGGCGAGCGCCAGCAGGAACAGGCCGGTGGTGAGGCCGAGATGCAGCTCCCGGCTTCCGTCCGACAGCCGCTGGACCAGGTCGCCGAGCAGATAGGGGCCGGTCATGGAGGCGATCACGGCCACCGTGTTCACGGTGATCAGCAGCAGGAAGGCCCGGCGGTGCCGGCGGAACAGCTCGGAGACGTAGGCCCGTACGGTCGCGGCCGTGGCGACGGGCAGGGTGGTGGCGGTCGTCGGGGCCGCCGGGTCGTGGGCCGGTGGTGCGACGCCGATCATGCGCTCTCCTCGATCTCTGCCAGCTCGCCGAGCGCGTCCAGCAGCGCGTCCTCGTCGGCGGTGGCGGGTTCGGCTTCCGTCTCCCGTGTCACCACGGCCCGGTACCGGGGCTCGTTGTCGAACAGCTCCCGGTGCGTGCCGGTCGCCATGACCTCGTCCTCGTGGACCAGGACCACCCGGTCGGCGCGGTCCAGGAGCAGCGGCGAGGAGGTGAACACCACCGTCGTGCGCCCTGCGCGCAGCCGGCGCAGTCCGTCGGCGATGCGGGCCTCGGTGTGCGAGTCGACCGCGGAGGTCGGCTCGTCCAGCACCAGCACCTCCGGGTCGGTGACCAGGGACCGGGCCAGGGCGAGCCGTTGGCGCTGGCCGCCGGACAGGGACCGCCCGCGTTCGGTGATGCGGGCGTCCATCGGGTCGGCGGCGTCCAGGGAGCCCTGCACCAGGGCGTCCAGGACGTCCTCGCACCGTGCGGCCGCGAGCGCGTCGGCGGCCGTGACGGCGCCGGACGCGGGCACGTCGAGCAGTTCGCGCAGGGTGCCGGAGAGCAGCACCGGGTCCTTGTCCTGGACGAGGACGGCGGTCCGGGCGAGGTCCAGGGGGAGTTCGTCCAGGGCCGTCCCGCCGAGCAGCACCGAGCGGCCCGGTTCCGTGGGGTGGCCGCCGAGCCGTTCCGCGAGCCGGCCGGCCGCGTCCGGGTCGCCGCACACCACCGCGGTGAGCCGGCCGGCCGGAGCGGTCAGCCCGGTGGCGGGGTCGTACAGATCGCCGCGGGGCGCCTCCGCCCGGTCGCCGCCCGCCGCTTCGCGGACGTCGCCGCCCGCCGCCGACCTTTCCAACGACAGCACCCGTGCGGCGCGCTTGGCCGACGGGCGGGAGAAGGAGTAGGACATGGCGATCTCTTCGAAGTGCTGCAAGGGATAGCTCAGGACCATCACCGAGCTGTAGACGGTGACCAGTTCACCGACGGCGATGCGGCCCTCGCGGACCAGGTGGACGCCGTACCAGACGACCGCGATCAGCAGCAGTCCCGGCAGCAGTACCTGCACGGCCGAGATCAGTGACCACATACGGGCGCTGCGTACGGCCGCGTGGCGTACCTCCTGGGAGGCGCGGCGGTAGCGGTCGAGGAAGAGTTCCTCGCCGCCGATGCCGCGCAGCACCCGCAGTCCGGCGACGGTGTCCGAGGCCAGCTCGGTGGCGCGGCCCGCCTTCTCGCGCTGTACGTCGGCGCGGCGGGTGGCGCGGGGCAGCAGCGGCAGCACGGCGAGGGCCACGACGGGGAGTCCGGCGGCGACGACCGTGCCGAGCGCGGGCTGGTAGACGAGGAGGCCCGCACAGACGACGACCACCGTCACCGCGGCGGCGGTGAAGCGGGACACCGCCTCCACGAACCAGCCGATCTTCTCCACGTCTCCGGTGGACACGGCGACCACCTCGCCGGCCGCCACCTGCCGGGTGAGCGCCGAGCCGAGGTCGGCCGCCTTGCGGGCGAGGAGCTGCTGGACGCGGGCGGCGGCGGTGATCCAGTTGGTGACGGCGGCCCGGTGCAGGAAGGTGTCGCCCACCGCGACGGCCGTGCCGCACAGCAGCATCAGAGCGCCCGTCAGGGCCAGCCGGTGGCCGGACCGGTCCACGACGGCCTGTACGGCGAAGCCGACGCAGAAGGGCAGCGCGGAGACGGCGACGAAGTGGAGCAGGCCCCAGGCCAGCGCCTTGAGCTGGCCGCCCAGCTGGTTGCGCCAGAGCCACCACAGGAATCGGGGCCCCGAGCGTGCGTCGGGCACACCGGGGTCGGGATAGGGAAGGTCGTGAATCTGCATGACGTCCAGATGGCTCGTGACAGCGTGTCAGGGAACGGCGGCAGCCGGGGGTGGCGGCGGCTGGGGACAAGCCGTGAAAGGGTCGCTTCGCAGAGTCGGGAATTTCAAACGGTTTTCGCGTCAATCGGGCGTCGTGTCAGCATGGCCCGGTGCATATAGACAGTGTGCGGCGCTCGACGCGCTGGGCGGCGGCCCTCGGAACCCTGCTCCTGACCACCCTTTCGGCCTGCGGCACGGCCTCCTCCGGCTCCGCGCCCGGCCACCACGGCCCGGCCGCGTCGACCGCTTCCGGCTCCGCGCCCGCTTCCGACCCGGTCCGCCTCCCGGGTGTCGGCAGACGTCTGTACGCACGGATACCCGCGCAGTCCCGCCAGGTCGTGGCCGTGTACGGAAAGGGCCGGGACTCGGCCGAGTCCGAAGTGGTGCTCTATGCGCGGCAGGGCGGCGGCTGGCACCAGGAGGGCAGCTGGGCGGCGCACAACGGGCGGCGCGGCTGGACCCTCGACCACCACGAGGACGACAAGCGCAGCCCGGTGGGTGTGTTCACGCTGTCCGCCGCGGGGGGTACGTTCGCCGACCCGGGGAGCAAGCTGCCGTACGACCACAACACCTACGCCTACGCGTCCCCGAAGGAGTGGCCCAAGGCGTACCAGCACGACTTCGGTTACGTCATCGCCATCGACTACAACCGCGTGCCGGGCACCCCGCCGCGCGACGGCGCACGCCCCCTGGGCGCGGCCAAGGGCGGCGGGATCTGGCTCCATCTGGACCACGGGAGCGGCACCTCGGCCTGCGTGAGCATGCCGAAGAGCGCGATGGTGACGCTGCTGCGCACGCTCGATCCGGCCCGGCACCCCGTGGTGGTGATGGGGGACCGGGCGGATCTCGGCGCCTGAGGACCGCGCGGCCGTCAGTTGCCGGTCGAGCCGCCCTGGGGCGCCGAGGACGGTCCCGCCGCGACGGCCGAGCCGACCACGTCCACATCGCCGGCGCGGACGTAGGCGATCCGGTGGTCGAACTGGATCTGGTAGTAGGTCTCGTCGCCCCTGACCACCGGCTCGGGGCTGTCGACGAAGGCCGAGCGCGGCACGAAGGAACTGTCGATGGTGCCCTCGGTGACATACCGCTGGCCCGCGCGGAAGTGGTAGGGGAGCGGCGCCTCGGGCTCCCCCTCCATGCCCTCCGGGTAGGCGTCCTCCTCGGGCAGCGCGCGGCCGAAGACCGGGATCTCGTCCAGGCCCTCCTTGGGCGTCACCATCTTTCCGGCCGCGCCGACCGCCGTCGCCTGCTTCTTCGGGTTCTTGAACCAGGCCTTGCGGCCCTGGTACCAGACCGCCGTCCAGTCGCCGCGGCGCTCCGCGACGGCGAAGGTCTGCCCGGCCGAGGCCCGCGCGCCCAGGTCGTCGACGTCCAGCGTGGAGTCACCGCCGTCCGGGTGGCGGCCCGGGTCCTGGATCAGCGGCGCCTTCTCGTCCGGACGCGTGTACATGCGCACCGCGCTGGAGCCGTGCTTCGGGCACGGCGCCCCGGGCTTGAGGCAGCCCGTGAACTTGGGCGAGTGGGTGGCGTAGTCCGGCAGGATCGTCACCATGTCGCTGTTCGGCCCGGCGGTGGCCTTCAGGGGCGCGCCGAGAAGGTCGAAGTAGTGGCGCCAGTCCCAGAAGGGGCCCGGGTCGTCGTGCATGTCGGGGATGGAGTCGCCGGTCGGCGAGGGCACGTTGTCATGGCCGAAGATGTGCTGCCGGTCGAGCGGGATGTCGTACTTCTTGGCCAGATAGCGCACCAGCCGGGCCGAGGTCCTGTACATCTGTTCGGTGAACCAGGTGCCCGGCTGCCGGAGGAAGCCCTCGTGCTCGATGCCGATGGAGCGGGCGTTGACGTACTGGTTGCCGGAGTGCCAGGCCTCGTCCTTGGTCTGGATGTGCTGGGTGACATGGCCGTCGCTGGAGCGGATCGAGTAGTGCCAGGACGCCTCGGTCGGGTCCTGGACCGTCTGGAACATGCTCGACAGCTTGGCCTCGGTGTCGTGGATGACGATGTACTCGATCTTCTGGTCGCGCGGCCGGTCGGCGAGGTCGTGGTTGCCGTAGTCGCCGTCGTCGTCGATCTCCTCGTACGGCGCCGCGAGCCAGTCGCAGGCCACCTCGGCAGGGCACTCCGTCCCCTTGGCGTGCTGGGGCTTCTCGGTGCGGACGGTGTGGGGGCGCACGGAGGGGCTCGCGGGCAGGGAGACCTCCTGGCCCTCGGCGGTGGTGCGGTGGGCGCCCTTGCGGATCACCGAGAAGACGTCGTTCGCGTAGGTTGCGGCCGAGCTGACGTCAGGAGTGCCGGGGAAACGTTCCACCGCCTCCCACCAGTCCGCGGGATTGTCGCTCAAGGGCTTGCCCAGCTGCTGCTGGGTGGCCGCCAGCAGGGCGGCGCCGCCGCGCACATTGGCGGTGGCATCGGTACGCAGCCGCCCGGCCGGGGCGTCGGTCAGCCGGGCGGCGCGCTGGAGGTCCGCCGGCTTCACGGACCGGCCGGCCAGGACACCGTCCGGCCGCGCGGCGGGCGCCCCCGCGGCCCCCGCGCTGGGCTGGAGCGCGCCACCGCCCTGGACGCCCGGGGTGGGCGAGGCGGCCGGGAACCGGCTGGTGTCCACCAGATGCATCGGCCCATAGCCGCCCGCGACGCTCGGGGAGCCCGGGTGGGCGTCCCAGCGGGTCTGCACATAGGACACGCTCATCAGCACACTGCGCGGCACATGGAAGTCATGGGCGGCATCGGTGAAGGCGACCTGGAGGCGCTGCTCGGGTGCGTCGTCGTCGGTCAGCGGGGTGAGCAGCAGCGGGGCCAGCAGGGCCGCCGATCCGATGGCGCATGCGGTCCGGCGGCACACGCGGCCGTTGGGGACACGTGGGGCGGTGGGTCTTTTCATGGCACGGGTCTCCAAACATGTTCAACGCGCTCTTCGCAGCCAGGACAAAGGAGTTGCCCCTGACAACCACCCCTTGTACGTTTCCGTGCCCCGCGTGTCCCGTCGCGCCAACCGTCACCGGGGTGGACCAGCGGCCCGGCAGAGGCCACCCGGTCGGCGGCAGCGGCTCCGCTCCGACGGCCCGTCAGTACGGGTGCCCGTACGGGACGGTGACGGAGGGCATCCGGGTCAGTCCTCGACCGGGTCGGCCCGCCAGTCGGGGTGGCCCGGCATGGGCGGGGTGTGCGGGCCGTGGAGCCAGGCGGTCAGAAAGGCTTTCAGATCCTGTTTCGCGACCCGGGAGGCGAGGTCGATGAAGTCCTGGGTGCCGGCCGCGCGGCCCCGGTAGGTGCTCACCCAGGACTTCTCGATCCGTTCGAAGACCGCGGTGCCGACCTTCTCCCGCAGGGCGTACAGCACCAGGGCCGAGCCGTCGTAGCGCATCACCTTGAACAGCGTGTCGGCGGCGGGTTCGGCCGGCGCGCCGTCGTCATGGCGCCACTGGTCGTGCTGCTCGTAGGCGTCACGCATCGCGTCGTCCAGGCTGACGCCGCCGTGCGAGTCGGAGTACAGCCGTTCGTAGAAACGGGCGTGACCCTCGCTCAGCCACAGGTCGGACCAGCGCCGGATGGCGACGCTGTCCCCGGTCCAATGGTGCGTCAGCTCGTGCACGAGATTGCGTTCGGCGTCGACCCGGTCGCCGAGCAGATCGTCCTTCGGTACGACGGACAGCGACTGGGTCTCCAGCGCCACCGGCAGCTCGGTGTCACCGACCAGCACGCCGTAGCGGCGGAACGGATACGGCCCGAGCCGCTGTTCGAGCCAGGCCAGGTGGTCCGGGGTGAGCGAGCGGTACTCCGCGGTGTCGCCGACCAGGTCGTCCGGGACCACATCACGCACCGGCAGCCCGCGCGGGCCGGTGCTGTTGACGACGCGGAACCTGCCGATCGCCAGCTGGACCAGCTGGGCCGCGATCGGCTGCTCGGAGTCGTAGGTCCGTTCGACGCGGCCGCCGGGTCGCGCGGTCGTGCTGACGAGGCGTCCGTTGGCCACCGCGCCGATGTTCGCGGGGGTCGTGACATGAAAGGTGATCGGTGCGCGCAGGCTCGGATGGTCGTCCGCCGGGAAGATCATCTTGGCGCCGTCGGGCTGGGCGCAGACCACGGTGCCGTCAGGTGTGGGCACCCAGCCGTAGTCCCGGATCGCGTCGTCGCGGTGGCGCTGCTGGGTGGGGTCGGCGGTGTAGGCGACATGGACGGTGAAGGCCCGGCCGCGGGGGATCGGCCGGGCCGGGGTGACGACGAGTTCGTCGCCGTCGCGTACGTACCTGGCCGGGGAGCCGTCGACGGTGACCCGGTGCAGCGTGTTGCCCGCGAAATCGAGGTCGAAGCGGGACAGGGCCTGGGTGGCGGCGGCGCTGATGGTGGCGCCCGCCTCGAACGGCGTCCGGGGCGCCTGCCAGTCGAAGTCCAGCGTGTATCGGCGGACCGTGTAGCCCCCGTTCCCGGCGAGCGGCATCAGCGGGTCGCCGATGCCCGGGGCGCCGGGGGACGGGGGTGCGCCTCCTGCCGGACCCGAGGCGGCGGCGCGCCCCGGTGCGGCGGCCGGGCCGGGCGCGCGCGAGCCCTGGCCCCCGCGCGGGAGCAGGTCGTAGCAGAGGGCGGCGCCGGTGAGGGTGAGGGCACCGGCGAGGGCGAGGGCCGTGCGGCGGGGGCGCCTCGTTCCGCGCACCTTCCGTGGCCCCTGGCCCGGGGGTCCTGCCGGGCTGCCTGCGGACATGATCTCCATGAACGCACTATGCCAGCGAGATCCGCTTATAGCACTAAATGTCTGTCAGGGTGACGATGCGCCAGATGCGCTCCGTGTGGCGGCTCCTGCTCCCGACGCCTCATTGCGGCCGGGCCCAACTCCCCGTAGAACACCGCCCATGAGACAACGGATAGTCATGTCCATGCTTGCGACCGCGGTCCTTCTGGTCGGCGCGCTCTTCGGCGCCGGGACCGCGACTGCGCGGGCCGCCGGCGTCCCCGCCGAGTTCGGTACCGACTGGCACGACCCGGTGACCGCCGCCCCGCCCGTCGCCCGGCCGCACACCAAGTCCTGTCAGGTCACCCTGGCCGACACGCAGTTCCGCGACTTCACCCCCTACCGGGGCGCGTACACCCCGCCCAAGGGCTGCGGCGACCATTGGAGCAAGGTCGTACTCCGTCTGGACGGCACGGTGAAGGGCCGTCAGTACGACCGGCTCGGCTATCTCCATGTCGGCGGGGTCGAGATCCTGCGCACCTCCACCCCGGAGCCCTCGCCGGACGGCATCGCCTGGCACGTCGAGAAGGACGTCACTCGCTACAGCGACACCTTCCGGAGCCCGCGGGACGTCGAGATGCTGATCGGCAATGTGGTCGACGACACCTACACCGGCGTCATCGACGTTCACGTCACCCTGACGTTCTACGCGGGCAGCCCCGCCGAGCGCACCCCCGACCGTGTGTTCACCCTCGCCGACACGCCCGACGGCACGACGCTCACCACGCCGCGCAACAGCGAGCGGATCGTCGCCGAGGTCTACGCGACCGGATCCGGCGGCGGCTGCGAGGAGTTCTGGTACCTGACGGTGGCCGACCCGGCGTCGTACTCCTGCAAGGCCGATCACGGCCCCTACCGCGAGGTGCAGATCAAGGTCGACGGCCGGACGGCGGGCATCGCCGCGCCCTTTCCGAACGTGTGGACAGGCGGCTGGTCCGATCCGTTCCTCTGGTATGTCGTCCCGGCGCCGGGTGCCTTCGACGTCCGGCCCATCGAGTACGACCTGACGCCGTTCGCCGGGCTGCTGGACGACGGCCGCCCGCACCGGGTCGAGGTCTCCGTCGTGGGGGTGCCGGCGGGCCAGGCCGGCTGGAGCACGCCGGTGAACGTGCTGGTGTGGCAGGACGCGCACCGCGACCGTCTCACCGGGGCGGTCACCGAGGACACGGCGACCGACCTGGTCAACTCCTCGACCTACACACCGGGTTCGGAGAACCGGGTGGACACGAAGGCCGGGCACCGGCTCACCGTCAGCGGATACCTCGACACCTCTCACGGACGAGTGACCACCACCGTCACCCGGACCCTCGCCGACACCTCCGTCCACCGCTGGACCGACGGCGAGAACACCGACGGACTGGACGCGACCTGGACCGACGACCAGACCGTCGCCACCACCGGGTCCGGCCCCGCGCGGTCGGCGCGCACGCTGCGGACATACACCCTCGACGGCGTCACCACCATCGGCTCCGACAATCGGCTGCGCACCGTGCTGACGCTCGGCGACCGCGCGTCGGTGACCGAGCTGCGCGGCGGCCGGCGCACCGCGTGGTCGCGGCTGGACGACACCTACCGCGGCGATGCCTCCTACGCCCTCGACGCCCCGCGCGAGCAGCGGCACGCGGTCGGCACCTCGTCGGAGCGCTACCGGTCGTACGGCTCGCGCGGCTGCTACGACCACACGCTGGCCACCGCTCAGGGCGCGCTGACGCTGGACCGCAGGGGCTGCTAGCCCGGGAGCCCTTCGGCGCGACGGGTCCGATCGTCGCGCCGGGGGTGGGGTCAGCAGGGCTTGGCGGCGTCTCCGTCGACCAGGGTGTCCAGCAGCACGCCGAGCACCTCGCGCTCCTTACCGGTGAGCGGGGCGAGTATCTCCTCGGCCGCCGAGCGGCGCGCGCCGCGCAGTTCGCGCAGGGCCGCGCGCCCCTCGTCGGTCAGCTCGATCCGGGTCACGCGCCGGTTCGCCGGATCCGCGGCCCGGCGCACCTTGCCGCTCGCCTCCAGCCCGTCGACCAGCGTCGTCACCGCGCGCGGCACCACTTCCAGGCGCTCGGCGAGGTCGGCCATGCGTGGCGGGGAGGGGTAGTGCGCAAGGGTGCGCAGCAACCGGGACTGGGCGGGGGTGATGCCCAGCTCACGCTGTTCCAGATGGCGCTTCTGGATGCGGTGCACCCGGCGGGTGAGCCGCAGCAACTGCTCGGCGAGCAGTCCCTCGGGATCGGGGGTGGTCATGCGGGAACAATATCAGGATGCAGTTCATTGTGAGTATAGGTAACAATGAGCTACGATCCGTTCCGTCATCGTCGGCCGGTCCCGGCCGGCGACCGCTCACCTCCGTAGGAGCCCATGCATCCCGACCGTGAGTCCTCCTGGACCCCGCCCGCCGACGCCAAGGACATGCCCCGGCAGTGGCGGCGGATTCTCAAGCTGTTCCGTCCCTACCGCGGGCGGCTCGCCGTCGTCGGCCTGCTGGTCGGCGCCTCCTCGCTGGTCTCGGTGGCCACACCGTTCCTGCTCAAGGAGATCCTCGACGTCGCCATCCCGCGCGGCCGCACCGGCCTGCTGAGCCTGCTCGCGCTCGGCATGATCCTCAGCGCGGTCCTCTCCAGCGTCTTCGGCGTGCTCCAGACGCTGATCTCGACCACCGTCGGCCAGCGCGTCATGCACGACCTGCGCACCGCCGTCTACGGCCGGCTCCAGCGCATGTCGCTGGCCTTCTTCACCCGCACCCGCACCGGCGAGGTGCAGTCCCGCATAGCCAATGACATCGGCGGCATGCAGGCGACGGTCACCTCCACCGCCACCTCCCTGGTCTCCAACGCCACCAGCGTGGTCGCCACCATCGTCGCGATGGTCGCCCTCGACTGGCGGCTCACCATCGTCTCGCTGCTCCTGCTGCCGGCCTTCGTCTGGATCAGCCGCCGCGTCGGCAATGAGCGCAAGCGGATCACCACCGAGCGCCAGAAGCAGATGGCCGCGATGGCCGCCACGGTCACCGAGTCCCTCTCGGTCAGCGGCATCCTGCTCGGCCGCACCATGGGCCGCACCGACTCGCTGACCGGCTCCTTCGCCGACGAGTCCGAGCGACTGGTCGACCTGGAGGTCCGGTCGAACATGGCCGGGCGCTGGCGGATGGCCGTGATCACCATCGTGATGGCCGCCATGCCCGCCGTCATCTACTGGACGGCCGGTCTCGCCCTCCAGTTCGGCGGCCCCCAGGTGTCGCTCGGCACCATCGTCGCCTTCGTCTCGCTCCAGCAGGGCCTGTTCCGCCCGGCCGTGAGCCTGCTGGCCACCGGCGTCCAGATCCAGACCTCCCTCGCGCTCTTCCAGCGCATCTTCGAGTACCTGGACCTGCCGATCGACATCACCGAGCGCCCCCGCCCGGTCCACCTCGACCGGGTCAAGGGCGAAGTCCGCTTCGAGGAGGTCGAGTTCCGCTACGACGACAAGGGCGGTCCCGTCCTCGACGGCATCGACGTCACCGTCCCCGCCGGCGGGGGCCTCGCGGTCGTCGGCCCCACCGGCGCGGGCAAGTCCACCCTGGGGTACCTGGTGCCGCGGCTCTACGACGTCACCGGCGGGCGGGTCACCCTCGACGGGGTCGACGTCCGCGACCTGGACTTCGACACCCTCGCCCGCGCGGTCGGCGTGGTCTCGCAGGAGACGTACCTCTTCCACGCCTCCGTCGCCGAGAACCTGCGCTTCGCCAAGCCGGGCGCCACCGACGAGGAACTGCATGCCGCGGCCCGGGCGGCGCAGATCCACGAGCACATAGCGGCGCTGCCCGACGGCTACGACACGGTCGTGGGTGAGCGCGGCCACCGCTTCTCCGGCGGCGAGAAGCAGCGCCTCGCCATAGCCCGCACCATCCTGCGCGACCCGCCTGTCCTCATCCTGGACGAGGCGACCAGCGCCCTGGACACCCGGACCGAGGCCGCCGTGCAGGAGGCCATCGACGCCCTCTCGGCGAACCGTACGACGATCACCATCGCCCACCGGCTGTCCACCGTCCGCGACGCCGACCAGATCGTGGTGCTGGACTCCGGGCATGTCGCCGAACGCGGCACGCACGAGGAACTGCTGGAGCGCGACGGGCGGTACGCCGCCCTGGTGCGCAGGGACGCGCAACTGGAGCCGGCCGGGTGAAAGCGGCGACCAGGGGCCAAGGGCCCGGACGGGTGTCCGGTGCCTCGGGTCGAGACGGGTAACTGGGCCGACAAGCTGAATATATGTCGGGTTTGCGGTGATGCGCGTATTACGGTTCCCGCATGCTGACGCACATTCCGCCACGGAGAAGGACCCGACTGACACGCCGGGGCAGACTCGCTCTCGTCGTGGCCGGCGCCGTCGTCGCCGGCACCGCCGTGGCGGTGCCGCTGCTGACGGTGACCGATCACCATGAGGCGCCCAGGCCCACCGCGCTCGTCGTCCCGGAGGGCTGGCGCGCGACCCAGGTCTACGACGCGATCGACAAGGCGCTCGCCCTGCCCTCGGGCAGCACCCGCGGCTCGCTCGGCAAGGCCCGGCTGACGCTCCCCAAGGACGCCGGAGGCAACCCGGAGGGCTATCTCTTCCCGACCTCCTACCCCCTGCGCAAGGGTGCGACCCCCGAGTCCGTGCTGCGGTCCATGGTGAACACCGCCCACGAGAAGTTCGACGGCGCACCGGTCGCGGCCGGGGCGCAGCGCAACTCGATGAACGTCTACCAGGCCCTCACCATCGCCAGCATCGTCCAGGCCCAGGCCGTGAAGAAGGAGGACATGGGCAAGGTCGCCCGGGTCATCCTCAACCGGCTGGAGCGCGGGATGCCCCTGCAACTGGACTCCACCCTCATCTACGCGCTGGGCCGCGCGCGCACCACCGAGGACGACACCAGGAGCGACAGCCCCTACAACACCTATCAGCGCATGGGCCTGCCGCCGACGCCGATCGGCAATCCTGGCGAGGACGCGATGCGCGCCGCCATCAATCCGACGCCGGGTGACTGGCTGTACTTCGTGACGGTCAAGCCCGGGGACACGCGCTTCACGGCCGACTACGACACACACATGCGCAATGTGGCGGACTTCAACTCCGAGCAGCAGAAGGTCGGGCAGCGGGCGGGCCAGGGCCAGAGCCCGTCGTCGAACCAGAGCCCGTCACCGAGCCACTCCATGTCCCCGTCCGCGACACGGTCCGGCAAGGCAGGCTGAGAGGGCGCCGACCGGTGCAAAGCCGACCGGTTCTGCGCCGACCGGTTCAACGGGGCGCGGCGGTCCGTCGGTTCGTCATGCGGCGGCCGGTCGGTCCTCCGCCAGCAACCGCCTGATGTCCCGTACGGCCGCGCGACCGGCCCGGTTGGCGCCGATGGTGCTGGCCGAGGGGCCGTAGCCGACGAGGTGGATCCGGGGGTCGGCCACGGTGCGTGTCCCCTCCATCCGGATCCCGCCGCCCGGTGCGCGCAGCCGCAGCGGGGCGAGATGGCCGAGCGCCGCCCGGAACCCGGTCGCCCACAGGATCACATCGGCGTCCACGCGGCTGCCGTCCCGCCATTCCACGCCGTCGGGGGTGATCCGGTCGAACATCGGCCGCCGGTCCAGGACGCCGTCCGCGAGTCCCCGGCGGATCGCGTCGTTCAGGGGCAGCCCGGTGACCGAGACCACGCTGCGCGGCGGCAGCCCCTCGCGCACCCGTTCCTCCACCAGCGCGACGGCGGCCCGCCCGGCGTCCTCGTCGAACGGGCCCTCGCGGAAGACCGGCGGCCGCCGGGTGACCCAGGTGGTCGCGGCGGCGTACGGGGCGAGTTCCAGCAGATGCTGGGTGCCGGAGGCGCCGCCGCCCACGACCACCACCCGCTTCCCGGCGAACTCCTCGGGCCCGGCGTACCGCGCGGTGTGCAACTGCCGCCCGCGGAAGGTCTCCTGGCCCGGATAACGGGGCCAGAACGGATGGTCCCAGGTGCCGGTCGCGTTGATCAGCGCACGGGTCGACCAGATGCCGTCGGACGTCTCCACGAGCAGCCGTCCGCCGTCCCCCTCGCGCACCGCCCGCACCTCCACCGGGCGCCGTACCCGCAGGTCGAAGGCGTGCTCGTACCGGTCGAAGTACGCGCCGATCACCTCGGCCGAGGGGCGCGCGGGATCGGCGTCGGTCAGCTCCATGCCGGGCAGCGCGTGCATTCCGTGCACCTTGCCGTACGTCAGCGAGGGCCAGCGGAACTGCCAGGCGCCACCCGGTGCGGGGGAGTGGTCGAGGACCACGAAGTCGCGGTCCGGCTCGAATCCGGCGCGGCGCAAGTGATAGGCGCCGGCCAGTCCCGCCTGACCAGCGCCTACGACGACCACCTCGACCTCACGCAATTCGTTCACGCTTCTACCAACAGCGTGCCGTGCGCGGCTCTTCCCGCCCGCTGTCGTACCCATGCGTCAGGATGGCAGCCATGTCAGATGCCTTCACCACCCGAATCCTGAACGTCTCCACCGGTAGCCGGGAACGCGTCGTCGACCTCACCGGGGACTGCGAGGACTTTCTGCGGGAGGCGGCGGGCGGTCGCGACGGCCTGCTGAACATCTTCGTCCCGCACGCCACCGCCGGGATCGCCGTCATCGAGACCGGCGCGGGCAGCGACGACGACCTTCTCGCCGCCCTGCACACCCTGCTCCCCGCCGACGACCGCTGGCAACACCGCCACGGCAGCCCCGGCCACGGCCGCGACCACGTCCTCCCGGCCCTGGTCCCACCCCACGCCACCCTGCCGGTGATCGCCGGCCACCTGGAACTCGGCACGTGGCAGTCGGTGTGCC
Organism: Streptomyces murinus; assembly: GCF_002154555.1. Classification (GTDB taxonomy): domain Bacteria; phylum Actinomycetota; class Actinomycetes; order Streptomycetales; family Streptomycetaceae; genus Streptomyces; species Streptomyces murinus. Next base: position 2,243 of record NZ_MUNF01000212.1, on the reverse strand, counting down.
TGGTCGACACGAACAGGGACAACCCCGAGCGCACGGTGCGTCTCAGTTTCCTCGGCTGAGTTTCCTGGGGCGAGCAAGATCATCCTGTGGGTGGCCGACGAATACGGGACGTGCCTGCTCGTGGGCTGTGCGACCCGCAAACACCGGACACGACGGCTCGGGCGCGTGGTGGCTGCGGCGGACGGACCGGCCGGCCACCTCACAACCGGTAGGCGAAGCGGAGCGCGCCGCCCTCCTCGCGGTAGAGCCCGCGGCCGCGCTCGCTGAACGGATTCGGCAACATGCGTATCTGCCGGTGTTCCGCGTCCAGTACCGAGGTGACCACCAGAATCCGCCAGCGGTCACTGCCGCCGTACTTCTGCGCCGCCCGTACCTCGGTTTCACCGAGCTCGATCTGCCCGCCCGGCCCCTGGGTGGCCTTGACCTCGTACAAGCGCGGATTCCTTCCGGAGCCGACCTCGAAGTCGTAGCCGAGGCTGTCGTCTCCGGCGGGCCCGGGGAAGACGTGCACCCGGTTGCCCGAGACCCAGCTGGTCTCGTCGGTCGCCCGGTCCTGCTCGCGAAGCCACTGGTAGGCGTACCACTCGCCGATGAAACCGATCGCCGAGCGCTGGGCCGACGACAGCCCGCGCTCTCCGTCAACGCGCTTGCCCGGCCGTCCACTTGAGGAGCCCGTCGCCCTCCGGGGCGGAATCGGCTTCAGCGCGGCCCAGCGACTTCGGGCGCTCCCGCTGAGGGGAGGGCCGGATGCCAGGGCGCGACGCAGCTCCGAGGCCAGCTCCGTGAAGTCGCCGGACTCGATGTCGAAGTCCCGTTCACCGAGAGAGATGATCCGCCTGCGCTTGGCTCGTTCGGCGCAGGCCTGCTCCGCGGCGTTCCGTACGCGGTCCACCTCGGCGGGAGTGAGTCCGTGTGCCTGGGGTTTCGAGGAGGCAGCCATGCCCGTCGGCCACTGCCCCAGGGCCGCGAGCCAGCCGACGACATCGTCGGCCGACAGTTCGCGGAAGTCGAGCGCGCCCGCCTCGTCCAGCAGAGTGGTGATCACCTCTGCGGCGGCTGCCTTCGCCAGCGCCGCGGGCGCCGGCTGATCCGCGGCCTTGACCAGCGCGACCAGGTCGGGGGTCGTCCTGGCTATGACCGCCTGATTGTGGCTACGCAACCTGTCCATGGCGGCAAGCCGTTCGCCCCTGGTCGGGGCGGGCGCTCCTAGACGGGCGGTGAGCGCCTGTTCGACCAGGTCCCGCAAGAGACCGGCATCGGCGGTGTCGACGGTGAACGCCCATTCCTCCGGAGCCGTGATCCATTTCAGGGAGCGGAGGGCGGGCCAGTCGGCGATGGGCCTGCGGGCGTCAAACTCTTCCCGACGGGCCCAGCGCAGCCGGTCGATGAGGAGGCCGCGACCGAAATCCACGTGCCGGCGAACGGCCTCCTCGTGGGCCTCGGCATGGCTGATCGGACGGTACCGGGGCGCGAGCCCTGCCAGGGTGCGGTTCAGGTCCGCGAAGTCGACGTCGGCCAGGGCCCGGAGGCCGTCGATGTCTCGTGCGTCGCGCGCGGCCGCGATGAGCTGCGCGGCGGGCAGGGGGAGCGCGGCGTCGTACGGTTCGAGGCGGGCGAGAAACTCCCGGGCGTCGGCCGGATCCGGGTCCGTCAGCTCCCTTGCCCGGTCGGTGCCGAGGGCATGTACGAGGAGGGGGAAGCAGCGCTCCAGTACTCCCGCGAGGGACCCGTCGAGGCGGTGAGCGGTCTCCCTGACCTGGTGGACGGAGAGATCGAGCACCGCTGCGAGCCGGCGCTCGGTCGGCCCTTCGAGGGATGCGTGCTCCCGCTCCAGTTCGCGGGCGGCGAGCTTGAGCGGGACGGCGTATTCAGGACGATCCAGGACCTGGCTGACCGCATAGCCGATCCGGGCCACGAAGTCCCAGGAAAGGGGCAGTTCCGGGGTGAGGACCAGCGGGTGGGACGAGTCGGGCAGGGGGAGCATGCCGTCTTGCCGCTCCGGGAGCTCCACGGCGGCCCCGTCCAGGGTGATCTTCAACGAGGCGTAGCGGTGGACGCGGACGCGGCGGACGGTCGCGACGAAATCGGTGAGCTCGGCGTCTGTCGGACGGCCGCCCCGGGGCGGATGGTCGGCCAGGACACCCACCGCGAGCGGAAGCCACGGCAACTCGTCGACGAGCGGTGTTCCGAGCCCTTCGGTGGTGCCGGAGGATCCGACGACGGTGGTGCCGGAGGCGCTGACG
>NZ_MUNF01000211.1 GCF_002154555.1 Streptomyces murinus | reverse complement strand
CTAGTACTGCAACGGTGCTTTCCCTGATGGTTGGACAGGTTCGGGTGGTGTGTGGCCGCGTCGTTGGTAGTGGCTGATCCGGGCTTGGTGTTGTCGTCGGCGACGCCAGCGGGACCAGTGCAGGATGTGGTCGAGGGGGGCTGGTCGGCGGTGGGTGAGACCGTGGATCAGGCGTCTGAGTTCGGGAAGGCTCAGCGGGACGAGGTCAGAGGATCCGTTTCTGCTTTCCCCGCGTCGAGCTCGCGGGCCCGCAGGACGGTGAGGCAGGCGTGGGCGGCCATGGCCAGGGTCATGTGGCGGTGCCAGCCGGGACAGCGGCGGACCTGGTAGTCGTCCAGACCGCATTCCTGCTTCGCGCTCTGGAAGCACTCCTCGACCGCCCACCGGCTGCCTGCAACTTGAATGAGCTGGTCAAGTGTGGTGTCGGCGGGGCAGTAGGCGATGTAGTAGGAGATCTCCCCGGGCCTGCGGACGCTGCGGCGGGCGATCACCCAGTGTCTGCGGTCTTCCCGGTGCCAGGGCCGGACCTCCATCCGTGCCCAGTCGAACACGCGGGGCCCATGAGACCCGTTGCCGCAGGACCGGCGCTTCCACTTCTGACGCGGCAACCCGTGGAACAGGTCATGAACGGGATGGTCCATGGCCCAGCGGGTGACGACGGTGTCGTGCCGGGTGGTGGCCATGACGTGGAAGACGTCCGCCCGTTCCAGCTCGGTCCGCCAGCTCTTGGAATAGCCGTAACCGGCGTCCGCGGTCACCCAGCGAAACGGGATCTTGTCCGCGATGGCGCGGCGGACCATCGCCCGGGCCATCGCCACCTTCGTCTCGAACACGACCTCGTCGTCGATGCCGGCCCGCCTGCACCGTTCCCGGTCGTCCGTCCAGGACGCCGGCAGATAAAGGCGCCGGTCGATGAGGGTGCGGCCGCGGTCAGCGGCATAGGCGAGGAAGACCCCGACCTGGCAGTTCTCCGTCCGTCCCGCGGTTCCGGAGTACTGCCGCTGGACGCCGGCCGAACGGTCCCCCTTCTTCAGGAAACCAGTGTCGTCGACGATCAGTACCGCATCCCGGTCCCCGAGATGTTCCACGACGTACTCACGCACGTCGTCCAGGACCTCGTCCGCATCCCAGTCGATCCTGTTCAGCAGCCGGTGGATCCGGTCGGGTCCCGCATGACCCGCCTCCTCCGCCAGCGTCCAGCCGTTCTTCCGCTCCAGCGGTGCGATGAGGCCCCGCATATACGCCAGCGCCGATTCACGTGGCTCCGACCTGGCAAAACGATGCACGAACCGCTCGTGCAGAGCCCTCAGTTCACCCGCCCACGACCGGGCATCAGACAGTTCCCCACCCATGAACAGACCAACGAACCACCTGCCCAACCGTCACAACAAAGACCGTTGCAGTACTAG
>NZ_MUNF01000210.1:24364-29012 GCF_002154555.1 Streptomyces murinus | reverse complement strand
CGGTGCGCGGCGGCCGGTCGTCGCCCCAGTCGAAGTACGGGTCGGTGACCACGCCCAGCATGGAGTGCCCGGCGCTGTCGGCGGGGGCCGGGCCGTCCGGTGAACGCTCGTACAGGGAGGCGTGGTTGTCGATCTGACCGTCCACGGCGCGCGCGTACGGGTCGAGCAGCAGCTTCCTCGGGTTGCAGCGGTGGCCGAGCGAGGGCTGCCAGGGGCCGTGCACCCGGTAGCCGTAGCGCTGACCGGGCGCGATGCCGGGCAGATACGCGTGCCAGACGAAGCCGTCGACCTCGTGCAGCCGGATGGAGGTCTCCTTGCCGGTGTCGTCCACGAGGATCAGGTCGACCCGCTCGGCGACCTCGCTGAACAGCGCGAAGTTGGTGCCCTGTCCGTCGAAGGAGGCGCCCAACGGGTAGGGCTGCCCGCTCCAGACGGGCAGCCCTTTCCTGGTGGTGCGGGCGCTCACCGGCTGCCCTCCAGGCTGTCGCCGGCGGGTGCGGGCGCGGCCAGGACGGCCACCTGATGCCGCCGCGGCTCCTTCAGTCCGGTACTCAGGAACGGCTCCGGCGGCAGCGGCACCAGCGGCACCCGTTCACCGGCCCGGGCGCGCTGCGAGAACCAGATGATCTTGGCTCCGGTCTCGGCGGCGCAGCAGCCCCAGCCGTCGCTCATGGCGGCGATGTCCGCGAGGCAGGCGCGCAGATCCTGGTCCGGGCGCAGTTCGGGGTCTTCGTCGCCGAAGGCGGTGATGAGGTGCTGGCCGTTCCACCACATCTCGATGGAGGTGTGCTTGTCACGGGCGTGCTGGTCGATCGCCCGCAGCAGCAGTTCGGCGCCGCGGCAGACGGGGGCCACGAGATTGTCGAGGTCCCAGTGGCGGAGATGGGCGGCCAGGATGCGGCTGACCTGTCCCACCCGTTCCGGGCTGACTTCCACGTCGAGGTGGTAGTAGCAGGGCACTGCGGTCTTCATCGTCGCTTGCTCCTCACCGGCGAAGCTCTCGCTCCCCTCGCCCTGTCCGGGAGGGATCCCGGACACACAGCGTGAGCGGTGATCGCTTCTGAGTCATCTCCAACGGTGCAGGCGCTACGCCATTCGTGCAACACGAGTACACACCGTTCCCAATGGTTGAAGCTCCAACAAGACGCTGCGTCCGCGCGCGTGCACCATGAGTGAAAGCCTCGATCGCCGTAACGGTGCCGTGCCCACCCCTGCGCGGACGCCACCCGACCGTCGGGAACGCGCCCAGTCGAGAGCGTGGAGGGTGAACAGGGCCATGCTGCTACCCGCCAAGGCCGAAGTGGCCCGGCAGTTGCGGCGTTACCGGGCGTGGGAGCGCGTGATGCTCGCCTCGCCGTACGACCGCACGGTCCGGGCCACGTTCGAGGACTCGGGGTACACCTTGTGCGTTCTGATGGGCAAACGCTGTGCCCGCGAGGCGGCGGACGCGGCGGAGCGGTATCTGCGCACGAGTCAGGTCAGCTATCTGCGCGAGCAGGACGGACGGCCGATGTCGCGCCGTTCGGTGCGAAGGGCGCCGGCTTCGGAGCGGCGTTCCACGGCGCCGAGCTCCTGAGCTGGCACCGTACAAGGCGTTCCCTTCGGGGACCGGCAGGGGCCGGCCCCGCTCTCGGATCGCGAAGCCGGGCCGGTGCCCGGCTTCGCGCACGGCGGAGGTGATTACATGCGCAGGACCCCGGCCATCGGCCGTGTACCGGTACGTGACGTCCGGCCGGCCGTGGAGTGCGGCAGGCGCCCGGCGAAGGCGGTGACCGGGGAGACCTTCCAGGTCACCGCGACCGTGTTCCGGGAGGGGCACGATGCCGTCGGTGCCAATGTGGTCCTGCGCGACCCCAGGGGCCGGCGCGGCCCCTGGACCCCGATGCGCGAGGTGTCCCCCGGCAGCGATGTGTGGGGCGCCGAGATCACCCCGGACCTGACGGGCCGCTGGACCTTCCGGGTGGAGGCGTGGAGCCATCCGCTGGCGACCTGGCGGCACACCGCCTCGGTGAAGGTGCCGGCCGGGATCGACACCGGGCTGGTCCTGGAGGAGGGCGCCGAGCTGTACGAGCGCGCCGCCGCCGGAGTGCCCAAGGGACCGGAGCGCGAACTGGTGGCCGCCGCCGCCCGCGCCCTCGGCGACGACTCCCTCTCGGTCCACGAGCGCTTCAGGCCCGCGCTGTCCCCCCGGGTCCGGGAGGTCCTGGACCGTTATCCGCTGCGGGAGTTGGTGACCGCCTCGGACCCGATGCCGCTGCTCGTGGAGCGGGAGCGCGCCCTGTACGGCTCCTGGTACGAGTTCTTCCCGCGCAGCGAGGGAACCGCCGAGAAGCCGCACGGCACGTTCCGTACGGCGGCGCGGCGGCTGAGGCCGATCGCGGAGATGGGCTTCGACGTCGTCTACCTGCCGCCGATCCACCCGATCGGCAGCACCTTCCGCAAGGGCCCCAACAACTCCCTCACCGCCGGTCCCGAGGACGTCGGCGTGCCCTGGGCGATCGGCTCTCACGAGGGCGGCCATGACGCGGTCCACCCCGACCTCGGCACCATCGAGGACTTCGACCACTTCGTGGGCGAGGCACGGGAGTTGGGCCTGGAGATCGCCCTGGACTTCGCGCTCCAGTGCTCCCCCGACCACCCCTGGGTGCACAAGTACCCGGAGTGGTTCCATCACCGCCCGGACGGGACGATCGCCTACGCGGAGAACCCGCCGAAGAAGTACCAGGACATCTATCCGATCGCCTTCGACGCCGACATGGACGGGCTGATCGCGGAGACGGTCCGGGTGCTGCGGCACTGGATGGACCACGGGGTGCGGATCTTCCGCGTCGACAATCCGCACACCAAGCCGGTGGTGTTCTGGGAGCGGGTCATCTCCGAGATCAACCGGAAGGACCCGGACGTGATCTTCCTGGCGGAGGCGTTCACCCGCCCCGCCATGATGCACACCCTCGCGCAGATCGGCTTCCAGCAGTCGTACACCTACTTCACCTGGCGCGAGACGAAGCAGGAACTCACCGAGTACCTGGGCGAGTTGTCGGGGGAGGCGGCCGCCTATATGCGGCCCAACTTCTTCGCGAACACCCCGGACATCCTGCCCGGCCACCTCCAGCACGGCGGCCGTCCCGCCTTCGAGGTCCGTGCCGTGCTCGCGGCCACCCTCTCCCCCGCCTGGGGCATCTACAGCGGCTACGAGCTGTGCGAGAACACCCCGCTGCGCGAGGGCGGCGAGGAGTACCGCGATTCCGAGAAGTACCAACTGAGGCCCCGGGACTGGGAGTCGGCCGAGCGTGAGGGCCGTACGATCGCGCCGCTCATCACCCGGCTGAACGCCGTCCGCCGCGCACACCCGGCGCTACAGCGCCTGCGCAACCTCCGCTTCCATCGGACCGACAACGACGCCGTGCTCGCCTACAGCAAGAGCACGGGTACGGACACGGTCATCGTGGTCGTCAATCTCGACCCGCATCACGCCCAGGAGGCCACGGTCTCGTTGGACATGCCGCAACTCGGCCTGGACTGGGACGCCGAACTGCCCGTGCACGACGAACTGTCGGGCGAGGCGTACCACTGGGGCAGGACCAACTTCGTGCGCCTCACGCCGGGCCGCGCGCCGGCGCATGTGCTCCATGTCCAGCGATCGACGCACCGGAACGGAGGGCCCGCAGCGTCATGACCGTGAACGAACCCGTACTGGACACCTTCGAGGACACCCCTGCCCGGGACCGGGACCCGCGGTGGTTCAAGCGTGCCGTCTTCTACGAGGTCCTGGTCCGCTCCTTCCAGGACAGCAACGGCGACGGCGTCGGCGACCTCAAGGGCCTGACCGCCAAGCTCGACTATCTCCAGTGGCTCGGCGTGGACTGCCTGTGGCTGCCGCCCTTCTTCAAGTCACCCCTGCGGGACGGCGGTTACGACGTCGCCGACTACACCGCCGTACTGCCGGAGTTCGGTGACCTCGCCGACTTCGTGGAGTTCGTGGACGCGGCCCACCAGCGGGGCATGCGCGTGATCATCGACTTCGTCATGAACCACACCAGCGACCAGCACCCGTGGTTCCAGGAGTCGCGCAAGGACCCCGACGGCCCCTACGGCGACTACTACGTCTGGGCCGACGACGACAAGCGGTACGAGGACGCGCGGATCATCTTCGTGGACACGGAGGCGTCCAACTGGACGTACGACCCCGTGCGGGGCCAGTACTACTTCCACCGCTTCTTCTCGCACCAGCCGGACCTCAACTACGAGAACCCGGCGGTGCAGGAGGAGATCCTGGCCGCCCTGAAGTTCTGGCTGGACCTCGGCATCGACGGCTACCGGCTCGACGCGGTCCCCTACCTCTACGCGCAGGAGGGCACCAACTGCGAGAACCTGCCGGCCACGCACCAGTTCCTGAAGCGGGTCCGCCGGGAGATCGACGCGATGTACCCGGACACGGTGCTGCTGGCGGAAGCCAACCAGTGGCCCGAGGACGTGGTCGACTACTTCGGCGACTACGGACGCGGCGGCGACGAGTGCCACATGGCGTTCCACTTCCCCGTCATGCCGCGCATCTTCATGGCGGTACGGCGCGAGTCCCGCCACCCCGTCTCCGAGATCCTCGCCAAGACCCCGGCCATCCCGTCCGGTTGCCAGTGGGGGATCTTCC
>NZ_MUNF01000210.1:400-24333 GCF_002154555.1 Streptomyces murinus | reverse complement strand
GACCGCAACGCCGGCTTCTCCACGTGCGACCCGGGGCGGCTGTACCTGCCCACGATCATGGACCCGGTCTACGGCTACCAGGTCACCAACGTGGAAGCGGCCATGTCCTCGCCGTCCTCGCTGCTGCACTGGACCCGGCGCATGATCGAGATCCGCAAGCAGAACCCCGCCTTCGGACTCGGCTCCTACGACGAACTCCCGTCCTCCAACCCGGCGGTGCTCGCCTTCCTGCGCGAGTACGAGGACGACCTGGTGCTGTGCGTCCACAACTTCTCCCGCTTCGCCCAGCCCACCGAGCTGGACCTGCGGGCCTACGACGGACGCCACCCGGTGGAGCTGATCGGCGGGGTGCGCTTCCCCGCCATCGGTGAACTGCCCTACCTCCTCACCCTTCAGGGCCACGGCTTCTACTGGTTCCGGCTCACCCGAGTCGCATCCCGCATCGGCCGCCGCCGCTGAGCGCACGGCGCCGAGGAAAGGACGCGTCACCATGCCGAAGACCATCACCCTCCGGCCGAGAACCGCGACCGGAGCCGACGGCCCCCTCGCCTCGCTCGGCGGGCTGCTGCGCGAGTGGCTGCCGCGCCAGCGCTGGTTCGCGGGCAAGGACCGGCCCGTGACCGATCTGTCGGTGCTCAGTGTGACCGAGCTGTTCCCCGGGTGTCTGCATCTGCTGGTGCACGCCTCGCACGCGCCGGTGCCCACCCCCGGCGGCACTCCCCCGCCGGGCGACTGCTACCAGCTGCTGCTCGGCGTGCGCGAGCAGCTCGCGCCGCGTCTGGAACGGGCGTTCATCGGGCGGGCCACCGCGGGCCCGCTGGCCGGGCTCGCGGTCTACGACGCGCTCTACGACCCGCGCGCGGCGAGCCTGCTCCTGGAGCGGCTGCGCCGGCCGGGCAGCGCGGGCCCGCTGCGCTTCGAGGCGGACCCCACCGCCCCGGTGCCCGGGGGCCTGCCGCCGCGGCTGCTGGACGCCGAGCAGTCCAACACCTCGCTGGTGTACGGCGACGCGTACATCCTCAAGCTCTTCCGCCGTATCCAGCCGGGCGTCAACCCCGATCTGGAGGTGTCGGCGGCGCTCGCCGCGCAGGGCTGCACCCGGGTGCCCGCGCCGGTCGCCTGGTTCACCACCAGCGCACCGCGTCCGGCCACGCTCGGGGTGCTCCAGCCGTTCCTGCCGGACGCCACCGACGGCTGGACGCTGGCGCTGGGCGCGCTCGCCGCGGGCGACGACTTCACCGCCGAGGCCCGTGAGCTGGGCCGCGCCACGGCCGAGGTGCACCTCGCGCTGGCCGAGGCGTTCCCGCCGGCCGGGCCCGGCGAGAACGGCCGTACCGCCGACGCCATGTGCGCACGCCTGGAGGCCGCCGCGCACGCCGTGCCGGGGCTCAAGCCCTTCGTGCCCGGGCTGCGGGCCGCGTTCGGGGCGCTCGCCACCTGCGACACCGGGCCGCCCGCCCAGCGCATCCACGGCGATCTGCACCTCGGACAGGTGCTGCGGGCGGGCCGCGACTGGTTCGTCATCGACTTCGAGGGCGAGCCGTCCAGGCCGCTGACCGAGCGGCGGACCCCGCAGTCCCCGGTGCGGGACGTGGCCGGGATGCTGCGCTCCTTCGACTACGCGGCCCGGCAGCGCCGCCCCTGGCGACCCGAGTGGGCGCGCCGCTGCCGGGAGGCGTTCTGCGCGGGCTACGCGGCCCGCGCGGGCTGGGATCCACGCAAGAAGCACGCGCTGCTGCGCGCGCACGAGACGGACAGGGCGGTGTACGAGGTGCTGTACGAGGCGAGACACCGGCCGGACTGGCTGCCGGTACCGATGGCGGCGATCAAGCGGCTCGCGGTGTGGGGAGGCTGAGGGCATGGCACTACGCGACACGTCGCCGCCCGAGACCGCGGGCCCCGGGCAGGCCGCGGCCACCGCACTGGACCCCGCCGAGCGCGACCGGCTGCTGGCCGGGGCGCACCACGATCCGCACGCCCTGCTGGGCGCCCACCCGGTGCCGGGCGGCACCCTGTTCCGGGCGCTGCGCCCGAACGCGCGGGCGGTGAGCGTCCTGGTCGACGGGATGGCCAACCCGCTCGTCTCCGAGGGCGGCGGGCTGTTCGCGGCCGTGCTGCCCTACCCCGAGATCCCGCCGTACACGCTGCTGGTGACGTACGACGAGGAAGAGCGGGAGGTGCACGACCCGTACCGCTTCCTGCCCGCCCTGGGCGAGCTGGACCTGCATCTGATCCGCGAGGGCCGGCACGAGCAGCTGTGGCAGGCGCTCGGCGCCGAACCGATGACCCATGAGGGCGTGGCCGGCACCCGGTTCACCGTGTGGGCGCCCAACGCCCAAGGGGTGCGGGTGGCCGGGGACTTCACATACTGGGACGGCACGCAGTACCCGATGCGCTCGCTCGGCGCGTCCGGGGTGTGGGAGCTGTTCCTGCCCGGGATCGGCGAGGGCGACCGCTACAAGTTCGAGATCACCTCCCGCTACGGCCACCGCTTCCTCAAGGCGGACCCGATGGCCAGGCGCACCGAGGTGCCCCCGGACACCGCCTCGGTGGTGACGGTCTCGCACTACGCGTGGGGCGACGAGCGGTGGATGGCGCACCGCGGCGACATCCCGGTGCACGAGGCGCCGTTCTCCGTGTACGAGGTGCATCTGCCGTCCTGGCGCCCCGGATTGACGTATCGTCAGCTGGCGGACGAACTGCCCGCGTACGTCAAGGAGATGGGCTTCACGCATGTGGAGCTGATGCCGGTGGCCGGGCATCCGTTCAGCGGCTCCTGGGGCTACCAGGTCACCTCGTACTACGCGCCGACCCCCCGGCTCGGTTCGCCGGACGACTTCCGGTACCTGGTGGACGCGCTGCACCGGGCGGGCATCGGCGTGATCATGGACTGGGTGCCGGCGCACTTCCCCAAGGACGACTGGGCGCTGGCCCGGTTCGACGGGGATCCGCTGTACGAGCCCGGGAACGCGACGCGCGCCGAGCACCCCGACTGGGGGACGTACGAGTTCGACTACGGCCGTATCGAGGTGCGCAACTTCCTTGTCGCCAACGCCGTTTACTGGTGCGAGGAGTTCCACATCGACGGTCTGCGGGTGGACGCCGTCGCCTCCATGCTCTACCTCGACTACTCCCGGGACTCCGGGCAGTGGGAGCCGAATGTGTTCGGCGGGCGCGAGGACCTGGACGCGGTGGCGTTCCTCCAGGAGATGAACGCCACCGTCTACCGGCGCTGCCCGGGTGTGGTGACCATCGCCGAGGAGTCCACCGCCTGGGACGGGGTGACCCGGCCGACCGACAGCGGCGGGCTCGGGTTCGGGCTGAAGTGGAACATGGGCTGGATGCACGACTCGCTCCAGTACATCCAGAAGGAGCCCGTGCACCGCAAGTACCACCACAACGAGATGACCTTCTCGATGGTGTACGCCTACAGCGAGAACTACGTGCTGCCCATCTCGCACGACGAGGTGGTGCACGGCAAGCAGGCGCTGGTGTCGAAGATGCCGGGCGACTGGTGGCAGCGGCGGGCCAACCACCGCGCCTATCTGGGCTTCATGTGGGCCCACCCGGGCAAGCAACTTCTGTTCATGGGGCAGGAGTTCGCGCAGGGCGCCGAGTGGGCGGAGCAGCAGGGTCCCGAGTGGTGGCTGCTCGCGGACGACTACCACTCCGCCGGTGACCACCGGGGCGTCAAGGCGCTGGTGCGGGATCTGAACGCGCTGTACCGGGCGACGCCCGCGCTGTGGCAGCGGGACACCGACCCGGGCGGCTTCCGCTGGGTGCTGTGCGACGCGGCGGAGGACAACGTCTTCGCGTTCCTGCGCCACGCGGCCGACGGCACCCCGCTGCTCGCGGTGTCGAACTTTTCGCCCGTGGTCCGCGAGGACTACCGGCTGGCGGTCCCCGCGGAGGTCCCGGCCTGGCGGGAGCTGCTGAACACCGACGACATCGGCTACGGGGGCGGCGGCATCCCGGTCGGCGCCCCGGGGGCGCTGAAACCGGCCGACGGCGGGCTGCGGCTCACGCTGCCGCCGCTGGCCACGGTGTTCCTCGGCCCGCTGCGCTGAAGCCGCAGGTGTCGGCGCCCGCCGCAGGGGCAGTCGGGGTTCATACAGAATCCTGGCTGCCCCTGGTCACAGGGCGGAGAGGCGGCATCGAGTGCGCACGGTCGGAGTGGAGGAGGAGCTCCTCCTGGTCGATCCGGACAGCGGCGACCCGAAGGCGCTGGCGGCGCCCGTGCTCGCGCGGGCCGACCGGGACGATCCCGGGCAGCAGGTGTTCGAGAAGGAACTGTTCGGGCAGATGCTGGAGTTCGCCACCCATCCGCAGTCGGACATGGCGGACCTCGGCGACGAGATCGTGCGCTGCCGCAAGGAGGCGGCCCGGCACGCCGGGCAGATCGGCTGCGCGGTCGCCGCGCTGGCCACCTCGCCACTGCCGGTGAGCCCCTCGCTCACCGTGAACGAGCGCTATCAGTGGCTGTCCGAGCGCTATGGCATCGGCACCCGGGACCAGTTGGTCTGCGGCTGCCATGTGCATGTGTCGGTGGAGTCCGACGAGGAGGGCGCGGCGGTGCTCGACCGGCTGCGGCCCTGGCTCCCGGTGCTCACCGCGATCAGCGCCAACTCCCCCTTCTGGCAAGGCCATGACAGCGGCTACGAGAGCTATCGCAGCCGGGTGTGGTCGCGCTGGCCGTCGGCCGGACCGACCGAGCTGTTCGGCTCGCCGGAGCGCTATCACCGGCGCGTGGCGGACATGGTGGCCACCGGGGTGATCCTGGACGAGGCGATGGTGTACTTCGACGCGCGGCTCTCCGCGCGCTATCCGACGGTCGAGGTACGGGTCTCGGACGTATGTCTGTCCGCGGACACCGCGCTGCTCGTCGCGACCCTGGCCCGGGGCCTGGTGGAGACGGCCGCCCGCGACTGGCGGGCCGGCCGGCCGGCGCCCGACCACAGCGTGAGCCTGCTCCGGCTCGCCTCCTGGCAGGCTGCCCGTTCGGGGCTCGAAGAGAAGCTGCTGGACCCCGTGAGCCTGCGGCCCCGGCCCGCCGCGCGGGTGCTGTACTCACTGCTGGACACGGTCGGGGACGCGCTCGACGCCTGCGGGGACACGGACCGTGCCGAGAAGGGCGTCGAGGATCTGCTCCGGCACGGCAACGGCGCGCGCGAGCAGCGCCGGATCGTGGAGGGCGGCGGCACCCTGCGGGACGTCGTCACGGAGTGCGTGCGCCACACGCAGGGGTGAGCCGGCCCACCGAGCAGGGCTGTCCACGCCGGGCTGTCGACGCCGTGCTGTCGATACCGGGATGTCGATGCCGGAATGTCGATGGGGCCGGGTCGGTCAGTGGATCAGGACCAGGGCGTACACCAGGAAGAACGCGGCGAACAGCACCACGAGGACCAGGATCAGCGCCAGCGGCGCCTTCCCCCAGCCGCGCTGTGTCGCGCCCGGCTCGCGGACCGCGGCCTGGGGCATGCTGCTCTCCGCGGGCGGGGTCTCGCCGGGCGGCACCGAGCCGCCGGGTTCGAGTCCGGTGGTGCTCTCGGGTTCCGGATCGGGGCTCACATGGCTCATGTCAGGACTCATGTCCCCCGAGTCCCCCGCGGGCGCCCACCTCACCGGTCTTTCCGCGGGCCGCCGAAGCGGGCCGACAGGGGGGTGTGCCGCACCGGGTGTCCCAGGGTCTACGGTGTCCTGCGGAGCCGTTCGCGCCGCGCGACGGGCTGCTCGCAGCCGGTGAGGCCGTGCCATGAGGCGATCAGTCGGACGGATATCCGGCCCGGCTGTGGGAACCCGCAGCGCAGCGAGAGATCAGCGACGACGACCGTCCTGGCCGCACGGGGCAGCACAGGGGCCCCTCGTGGCCGAGGCCGGGGGATGCGGAGATGGCGACGGAGCCGCGTGGGGACGAGACACCGCCTTCGGAGGAGACGTACGAGCGTGAGTTCTCCTTCGCGGGTGAGCTGCGCAACGTCACGGAGGCGCGACTCGCCGCGGAGGACTTCCTGGGCGCCCTGGCCCGGGTCGCGCCGCCCGGCGAGCACGAGTACTGGGACGACATCCTGCTGGTGGTGACCGAGCTGGCGGCGAACGTCATCCAGTACGCGCCCGGCCCGTTCGACCTGCGGATGCGGCGCACCTTCGACGGGGTGCACGTGACGATGCGCGACTCCAGCACCACCAGGCCGGAGCCCCGGCCCTTCCATCCGCGCACGGGCGGCGGCGGCATCGGCTGGCATCTGGTGCACACGCTGTGCAGCCAGGTCAGTGTGGTGGTGCACGACGAGGGCAAGGACATCCATGTGTTCCTGCCCTGGTGAGGGGCGCGAGGTGTAACCCGGCGTGAACCGGTTACTCCACCGCGTGCCGCACCCGACTGGCGCAGCGGCCCGGGTCGCGGTGGTATCGGAGTTGGCGCGCAGCGCTCCGGGGTAGGCGAACGGCGTCGAGTCGGGCCACCGCCCGGAACCGCGGAAAGGGATGGACACCGTGACACGACCCAGGATCCTGGTGGTCGGCGCAGGCTTCGCCGGAGTCGAGTGCGTCCGCCGTCTGGAGCGGAAACTCGCCCCCGACGAGGCCGACGTCACCCTGGTGACGCCCGTCTCCTACCAGCTCTATCTGCCGCTGCTGCCCCAGGTCGCCTCCGGTGTGCTGACACCGCAGTCGATCGCGCTCTCCCTGCGCCGCAGCAGGCGGTACCGCACCCGGATCCTGCCGGGCGGTGCGATCGGCGTGGATCTGAAGGCCAAGGTCTGTGTCGTACGCACCATCACCGACAAGATCGTCAACGAGCCGTACGACTACATCGTGCTGGCCCCGGGCAGCGTGACCCGTACCTTCGACATCCCGGGCCTGACCGAGCACGCCTTCGGCATGAAGACGCTCGCCGAGGCGGCGTACATCCGCGACCACGTCATCTCCCAGCTGGACCTCGCCGACGCCAGCGACGACCCGGCCGAACGGGCCGCGCGGCTCCAGTTCGTGGTGGTCGGCGGCGGGTACGCAGGCACCGAGACCGCCGCCTGTCTCCAGCGGCTCACGCACGCCGCGGTACGACGCTATCCGCGTCTGGACCCCGGGCTGATCCGCTGGCATCTGATCGACATCGCGCCCAAGCTGATGCCCGAGCTGGGCGAGAAGCTGGGCCGGAGCGCGCAGGAGATCCTGCGGCGGCGCGGCATCGATGTGTCCCTGGGGGTGTCGATCGAGAAGGCCGGCGCGGAGGAGGTCACCTTCACGGACGGCCGGGTGGTGCCGACGCACACCCTGATCTGGACCGCGGGTGTGGTGGCCAGTCCGCTGATCGCCACGCTGGGCGCGGAGACGGTCCGCGGCCGGCTCGCCGTCGATCCCGAGCTGACCGTGCCGGGGCAGGACGGGGTGTTCGCGCTCGGCGACTCGGCCGCCGTGCCCGATCTCGCCAAGGGCCAGGAGGGCGCGGTCTGCCCGCCGACCGCACAGCACGCCTCGCGCCAGGGCAAGCGGGTCGCCGAGAACGTCATCGCGACCCTGCGCGGCGAGCCCCTCCAGCCGTACCACCACAAGGATCTGGGCCTGGTCGTGGACCTCGGCGGCAAGGACGCGGTGTCCAAGCCGCTCGGCATCGAGCTGCGCGGGATGCCGGCGCAGGCGGTGGCCCGCGGCTACCACTGGTCGGCGCTGCGCACCGGCGTGGCCAAGGCCCGGGTGATGACCAACTGGACACTGAACGCGCTGGCCGGGGACGACTTCGTGCGCACCGGCTTCCAGGCCCGCAAGCCCGCCCGGCTGAAGGACTTCGAGTTCACGGACTCGTATCTGACGCCGGAGCAGGTACGGGCCCGGGCGGAGGGCGGCGTCAACAGCCCCTGACGTGACCCGGATCACCGAGGGCCGCCGATCAGTGCACAGGTGATCGGCGGTCTTGGCCGAGGGCAGGTGGATAAACCGGACCCACGTGCGATGCTGGAGCAAAGATCGATTTCTGGCACGGGTGCACGGACGGGAGAGCGCGGCGGCGTGAGGGCAGCGGGACGGTCGGGGCGGGTAAGGATCTGGGACCGGGTCGCGGCATGGGATCCCGGACTGCTCAGGCTGACCGCGGGGCTGCGCACGGTCGTCTCGATCGCGCTGACCCTCGCCGTGCTCGCCGCGCTGGGCGCCCCGGTGCCCCTGCTGGTCGCCGGGGCGATCGCGGCGATGGTCGCGACGTTCGCGATCCGCGAGAAGCAACGCCACCGGCAGGCCCTCACCCTCGCCATCGGGCTGCCGGTGGCGCTCGTCTCGGTCACCCTGGGCACGCTGCTGAGCCAGTACGTCGTCGCGGGTGACCTGTTCTTCGTGGCGCTCATGTTCAGCGCGGTCTACAGCCGGCGGTTCGGGGACCGTGGCCACGCGCTCGGGCTGATCGGCTTCCAGACGTACTTCCTCTCCCTGTTCGTGCACGCGACCCCGGCCCTGCTGCCGAAGCTGTACGGCGTCGTGGCGGTCGCGTTCGGCTGTGCCGCGCTGGCCCGGTTCGTGCTGCTGCCGCAGACACCGGCGGGCACCCTGGACCGGCTGCGGCAGGCGTTCCGGGCCCGGCTCGCGCAGCTGATCGACACCCAGATCGAGCTGCTGGACGCGGGGCCCGAGGAGGCGGAGAAGGTGCTGGAGGAGCTGCGCACCGGTACCGCGCGGCTGCACGAGACGGCGCTTTTGATCCAGGGCCGGCTGGAGGACGGCACCTCCGACGAGGCGGTGGCCCGGCTGCTCCAGCGCCGGATCGCGGACGCGGAGATCGCCGCCGAGCGGCTCGGACTGCTGCTGCTCACGGCGCGCAGTGCCGAGCGCACCGACACCCTCACGCTGCATCTGCCGGGTGCCCCGCTGCCCTCGGGCGGCGAGCTGCCGGTGCGGGACGAGGCCAGGGCCGAACTGCGCCGGGACCTCAAGGCGCTGCGGCTGCTGGCGCTGCGTCCGGCGGGCGAGGCCGCGGGCACCGCGCTCGCGCATGTGCGTAACCGGCTGCTCGGCTATCGCGAGGAGGAGAACCTGCCGCAGGCCGCCCCGGCCGTGCAGGACGTCTTCCGCGGTCTCGGTGAGACGGCGCGCGCCGCGCTGGGCCTGCGGCTCGCGCTCGACGGGCCGCAGGACGAGTCCGAGGACTCCCCCGCCACCGCCCGCTCGCGCGAGGAGCTGGACGCGGAGGACGCCGCGATCGAGGTCAGCGAGGAGACCGAGCCCAAGGACACGGAGCCGGGCGGGCTGCGCCGGCCCACCACCCGGGCCGCCGTGCAGATCGCCGTCGGCTCCTCGCTGGCCATCCTCGGCGGCGAGCTGCTGTCCAGCCAGCGCTGGTACTGGGCGGTGCTGACCTGCTGGATCGTGTTCATCAACACCGCGTCCACCGGGGAGATCCTGGTCAAGGGCTACCGGCGGCTCCTCGGCACGGTGCTCGGTGTGATCGCCGGTATCGGGCTCGCCGGTCTGGTCGGACACCACACCTGGACGGCGTTCGCGCTGGTGCTGCTGCTGGTGTTCGCGATGTTCTACACCGCGCCGCTGTCGTACACGCTGATGTCGTTCTTCGTGACGGCCGCGCTGGGACTGCTGTACACGCTGCTCAACACCTACACCGCGGCCGTGCTGGTGCTGCGGATCGAGGAGACGGCGCTGGGCGCGGCCTGCGGGGTGATCGCGGCCGCGGTGGTGCTGCCGATCCACACGGACCGCCGTACGAACGAGCTGCTGGTCACGGTTCTCGACCGGCTCGCGGAGGTCACCCGGGCCGCGGTCGACCAGCTCAGTGGCGGCTTCGGCGGCGATCTGGTGGAGCAGGCGCGGGAGTTGGACCAGGCGCTGGCCGATCTGCGCTCCGCCACCCAGCCGCTGACGCATCCCATCACCCCGATGCGGGCCCGCCGCAACACCGCCCGCTATGTGGTGGCGCTGCTGGAGACCTGCGCGTACCACGGGCGGTCCCTCGCGGCGACGGCGGAGCTGCTGCCCACGCACCCCTCGATCGCGGCGGATCCCCGGCTGCGCGGGGCGGGCGCGCGGATCGTGCGGAACATCGAGACGATCGCCGCGCAGGTGGCGGACCCGCGCGCGGCGGGGGAGATCGAGACCGGCCCCAGCATCGCCTCGATGCTGGAGCCGGGAACCCTGCGCACCCCGCGCTACGGCCGGGTCACCGACCGGGTGCTGCGGCATCTGCAACGCCTCGACGAGGCGGTCTCGGGTCTCGCCCGCCCGCTCGGACTGCGGCCGGAGGCGCCACCGGCGAAGAAGCGCTGACGGGTCACCCGGCAGGCGTCGGCGCGATGGGCGCTCACGCGGCGCCGCCGGGGCGGCGGCCCACCGCCTCGTCGCGGACGCGGGCGCAGCTGCGGCTGATCAGCCGGGAGACATGCATCTGGGAGATGCCCAGCTGATCGGCGATGCGGCTCTGCGTCATGTCCTCGAAGAAGCGCATGTAGAGGATGGCCCGTTCGCGCTCGGGCAGCCGGCGCAGGCCCTCCTTCGCGGCCTCCCGGTCGACCACGACGTCGTACGAGGTGTCGGCGGCGCCGAGGGTGTCGGCGAGGCTGTAGCCGTCGTCACCGCCGGCCAGTTCGGCGTCCAGCGAGAGCGTGCTGAAGCTCTCCAGCGCCTCCAGGCCCGCGGCGACCTCCTCCTCGGTGAGCCCGGTGTGGGCGGCGAGGGCGGCGTTGGTGGGTTCGGCGCTGCCCGGGTTCTGGGTCAGCTCGCGGCGGGCCACGCGCACCCGGTTGCGCAGTTCCTGTACCCGGCGGGGCACCCGCAGCGCCCACATCCGGTCCCGGAAGTGGCGCTTGACCTCGCCGGTGATGGTCGGCACGGCGTAGCTCTCGAACGCGCCGCGCGAGGGGTCGTACCGGTCGACGGCCTTCACCAGGCCCAGCGCCGCCACCTGGCGCAGATCCTCCACGGACTCGCCGCGGTCGCGGAACCGGCCGGCGATGCGATGCGCCATGGGGAGCCAGGCGGCGACCAGTTCATCGCGTACGGCGTCGCGTTCGGGACCCTCGTCCAGTTCCGCGAGCCGGGTGAACATTTCCGCGGTCTCCGGGGCGTCGTCGTGGCTCCGGCGCGAGGTCTGGGTGGCGGGGTCGGGGGTGCCGGGACGGCCTGTCGACATGTCGGTCAGCATGCGGAATCGCTCCTGAACGTGGTGTCTGGGCGCTACCGGAAGTGAGATTCCGGTCGAGGCCCGAACGGTGCTTTTCAGGGTTCGCCGCGGGGATGCCGGGGCCCGCCGGAGGGGGCCCCAGCGGTCGATCTACCCGCTGGGCTTGCGCCTCCGGTCCGAAGCACGAGATTCCGTCTGCCCGCCGCCCCGGTGGGCAAACACCCTTGCCGGAAGGAATCCGGTGAGCGGGGTGAAAGACGAGGTCACAGGG
The DNA here is from genome assembly GCF_002154555.1 of Streptomyces murinus. Classification (GTDB taxonomy): domain Bacteria; phylum Actinomycetota; class Actinomycetes; order Streptomycetales; family Streptomycetaceae; genus Streptomyces; species Streptomyces murinus. Next base: position 12,946 of record NZ_MUNF01000210.1, on the reverse strand, counting down.
GGGCGGAAGCGACAAGTGGGGGGTGCTCGGGCGGGCTCACGCCAGCGGGACCACCGCGGTGATGCGCTTGCCGCCGCAGGGGAGTTCGCTGACCCGGACGTCGCGGGCGAGGTGGCAGACGATCGGCCAGCCCCGGCCGTGGCGCTGGGAGTGGCCGGGCGGGGTCGTCCGCGTGACCGGGAGTTCGGTGCTGCGGTCGCTCACCGAGACCCGGACACCGGCGGAGTCGACATCGACGTCGAAGCCGGTGATGCCGCCGCCGTGCAGGATCGCGTTGGTGGTCAGCTCGGAGGCGACCAGGAGGGCGTCGTCCATGGCCCCGGGGCCGAGCGGCTGATGACGGTCCCGGCAGCGTTCGGCGACGACGCGTCGTACGGTGCTGCGGGCGTCGGCCGGGCGGCGCGGCGGCCGACGGTGGGGCTCGTCGATGGATATGGAGTACGTTTCTGGCATCCCTTCCCTCCCTGGACGGTGCCCGAGTCGCGCGCTCTCCCCCTTCGGCTGACCATCCGCGGCGCCCTCAAACACCGTGTGTACGGAAGTCATCACCGCGCCGGGACGGGGTACCCGCGTCTCATGACCGATGTCGTGGACGCGGACGAACTGCTGCGGCGCATCCGGCGGGGCAGGGACCGCGCGGCCGAGGAGCGGACGCGCTGGGCGGACCGCGCGCGGGACCTCGCGGCGACCGAGCCGGACGGCGCCCGGGACGCCGCCGCCAGTGCGCGGGCGTACGAGGCCGTGCTGCGGGTGCTGGACGAGATCGTGCGGCCGGGCGTGCGGCCGGTGGAGCGTCCGGTGGCGGAGGACGGCGTGAGACGGGTCACCTAGACCAGTGTCCGATTACCAGAACAGACACCGAATGGTTTACCGTTCATCCATACGTGATGGCGGCGTGGGCCTCGGAGCCTGCCCCATCACCCTCAGCGGCCCTGGCTGGCTTCCCCCGTCCAGCCAGGGCTTTTTTCTGCCCGGACGACGGCCGCCCCGAAGAAATCCGCCTCCTTCGAGGTGCCCTGCCCGCCGCCAGCGGCTGAAATGGGTGTACGCAACGTACTCGCCCACAGAAGAGGCACCGCAGCACCCGAACCGTCGCCGGCGAGGAGCCCGCGCCATGACCAAAGCGATAAAACTGCTGACCGCCCTGCCCCAGGCGCAGCGCGAACGCCTGATGGAGCTGGCCAAGGAGGTGTCCTTCCCGGAGGACAGCCGCATCTTCGAGGCGGGCGGCACGGCCGACCGGTTCTGGGTGATCCGCTCGGGCGCGGTCCATCTGGACCAGCAGGTCACCTCGCGGCAGCGGGTGACCGTGGCCACGCTCGGCGCGGGCGACCTGCTCGGCTGGTCCTGGCTCTTCCCGCCCTACCAGTGGGACTTCGGCTCGGTGGCCTTCAGCAACGTACGGGCCTACGAGTTCGACGGGCCCTCGGTGCTCGCGCTGTGCGTGGAGGACCCGCTGCTCGGGCTCTCCCTGGTGCGCTCGGTGGCCGAGATCCTCGCGCACCGCCTGGAGACCACCCGCGGCAAGCTGATGGACCAGTACGCGCTGGGCCGCCGCAGCCCGCTGTAGGGCGCGCGGCGCGGCGGCCTGCGCACCTCGTCAGATCCGGTAGCGCCGCAGCGCGGGCACCGCCGCCGCCAGGGCCAGCATCAGTACGACGACCAGCACACCGCCGCCCGCCACCGCGGCGCGCGGGCCGAACACTGCGCCGGCGGTGCCGTGCAGCACGTCCGCGAGGCGGGGGCCGCCGGCCACCACGACCGTGAAAACGCCCTGCATCCGGCCGCGCATCTCGTCGGTCGCGGCGGACAGCAGGATCGCGCCACGGAACACCATCGAGACCATGTCGGCGACACCGGCGGCGGCGAGGAAGGCGAGGGCGATCCAGAGGTTGCCGCTGAGCCCGAAACCGGCGATGGCCACGCCCCAGGCGACGACGGCCCCGATGACCATCCAGCCGTGCCGCCTGGCGCGGGAGAACGCGCCCGAGAACAGCCCGCCGAGCACCGCGCCGACCGGGATGCCGGCGAACAGCACGCCGAGCGCGAGGCCCGAGCCCCAGGAGTGGTACGTCTGCGCGGCCAGCTGCGGGAACAGGGCGCGGGGCATGCCGAACACCATGGCGACGATGTCGGCGAGGAAGGACAGCAGCAGCACCTTGTGCCGGGATATGTAGCGGAAACCCTCGGCTATCTCGCGCACCCCGGCGCGGCGCGTGGGGGCGTCGCCGAGCGGGGGCAGCGCGGGCAGCCGGAAGACGGCCCATACGGTGACGCACAGCGCGAGCGCGTCGATGAGGTACAGCTCGGGCAGGCCGATGACCGGGATGAGCACACCGGCGAGCAGCGGGCCCGCCACCAGGCCGGTCTGCATCACGGTGGAGCTGAGCGCGTTGGCCGCGGGCAGTTCCCCGGCCGGGACCAGCCGGGCGATGGAGGCGTTGCGGGCCGGGGAGTTGAGGCCGAAGAACGCCTGCTGGAGTGCGAGCAGCACCATCAGGACCACGACGGAGTCCAGCTTGCCGGCGGCCTGCACCCAGAACAGCAGCGAGGTGACCGCGATCCCGATATTGGTCCACAGCAGCAGCTTGCGCCGGTCCACGGTGTCCGCGACCGCGCCGCCCCACAGCGCGAACAGCACCATGGGCACGAGCCCGGCGAGGCTGGCGTAGCCGACCCAGGCGGAGGAGTGCGTGATGTCGTAGATCTGCTTGGGCACGGCGACGGCGGTGAGCTGGCTGCCGACGGAGGTCACGATGGTCGAGGACCACAGGCGCCGGTAGGCGGGGATGCGCAGCGGGCGGGTGTCCATCGCCCAGCGGCGCCAGCCGCGGTGGGGCGGTGGGTCGGCCGCCGGCGCGTCGTCGCCGGTCTCGGTACTGCTCTCGCTGGTGTTCACGGATGTCCTGGTTGCTCGTTACATCTTTTCGATTCGAGAGCCTAACTATCTCATCGCACCGGCGGGGGAATGTCTCGGTCGGAGAGACCGGTCTCAGCCTCCGAGGAGCAGGGAGGCGCCCAGGACGAGCATGGTGAGGGCGACCAGGCCGTCCAGGAGGCGCCAGGCGCCGGGCCGGGCCAGGGGGCGGCCGAGCAGCCGGGCGCCGAAGCCGAGCGCGGTGAACCAGCACAGGCTGGCGAGCGCGGCGCCGAGCCCGAAGGTCCAGCGCAGCGGGCCCCGGTCGGCGGCGAGCGAACCCAGCAGGAAGACGGTGTCCAGGTAGACATGCGGATTGAGCCAGGTCATGGCGAGGCAGGTGAGCACGGCCCGGCGCCGGGATCCGGCCGCCTCCCCGGTCACGGTCAGACCGGTCCCGGTGGGCCGTACGACGCGGCGGGCGGCGAGCGCGCCGTAGCAGAGCAGGAAGACGCCGCCGACGATGCCCACCGCCCGGACCGCGCCCGGCCAGGCCACCACGACCGCGCCGACGCCGCCCACGCCGAGCGCGATGAGCACCGCGTCGGACAGGGCGCAGATGCCGACCACGGCGAGGACGGCGTCCCGGCGCACCCCCTGGCGCAGGACGAAGGCGTTCTGGGCGCCGATGGCGACGATCAGGGACAGGCCGGTGCCGAAGCCGGCGACCGCGGCGGTCAGGGCGGTGTGGTTCATGGCTCGAAGCTAAGGACATCCGGCCACTCAAGTACAGCTAAAGATTCTTACGTATCCTTAGCGCTTGTGATGGACCTTCCCCTGGATCAGGTGCGGACACTGCTCGCGGTGGTGGACGAGGGCACCTTCGAGGCGGCGGCCGCCGCCCTGCATGTGACGCCGTCGGCGGTGAGCCAGCGGGTCAAGGCCCTCGAACAGCGCACCGGGCGGGTGCTGCTCCAGCGCACCAAGCCGGTACGGCCCACGGAGTCGGGCGCGGTGCTGGTGCGCTACGCCCGTCAGCTCGCCCGGCTGGAGCGGGACGCGTGGGGTGAGTTGGGGCTCAGCGGCGCCGGGGAGCCGACCCGGGTGTCGGTCGCGGTGAACGCGGACTCGCTGGCGACCTGGTTCCTGCCCGCGCTGAGCCGGGTGCCGGGGCTCTGCTTCGAGCTGCACCGCGAGGACGAGGGGCATACGGCGGTCCTGCTGCGCGAGGGCCTGGTGATGGCGGCGGTGACCTCCTCGCCGGACCCGGTGCCCGGCTGCACGGCGCGGCCGCTCGGCCGGATGCGCTATCTCCCGGTCGCGGAACCGGAGTTCGCCCGCACCCGGGTCGCCGGGCGCCCCCTGCCGGAGGCCCTCGCCGCGGAGCCCGTGATCGTCTTCGACCGCAAGGACGACTTCCAGGACGGCTATGTCCGCCGGCTGGGCGGCACCTCGGCCGCCCAGCTGCGCCACTATGTACCCACCTCGGAGGGCTTCCTCGACGCCGTCGCCGCGGGCCTCGGCTGGGGCATGGTCCCGGAGGTCCAGGCCCACCCCCTGCTGGCCGACGGCCGACTGTCCCTCCTCACACCCGGCGAGTGGATGGACGTCACTCTGTACTGGCAGCAGTGGAAGCTGGACTCCCCGGCGCTGGCCGCGCTGGCCGAGGCGGTGACGGCGACGGCGGCCGGGGCGTTGCGCGGCTGAGACCGAAGGGTGGCCGAAGTCCCTTGGGCATGGCCGAAGTCCGTTGGGCCGTGGCCGAATTCCCTTCTCTTGTCGGCGTGCGCCGTTTCATGCCGCGCCGACCGGTCACCCGCTCCCGAGACACGCGTCCGCCTCGGCGCGGACGATCCGATCCGAGCGGGAGACTTCCATGGAGAACTGGCGCGAACACGCCGAGTGCCGTTACGAGGACCCCGACTTGTTCTTCCCCATCGGCAGTACCGGGCCCGCGCAGGTGCAGGCCGAGCGGGCGAAGACGGTGTGCGAGCGGTGCCCGGTCCGACAGGAGTGCCTCGACTGGGCGCTGGACACCGGTCAGGGCATCGGCATCTGGGGCGGCACCACCGAACTGGGACGCCGCAGGCTCCGCCGCCGGACCCGCTCCCGCCCGCGCTCGGGCTGAACCGGGCCCGGGGCGCTACGACTTCGCGGCCTGCTCCCCCCACGGCTCCTCCCCCGGTGCCCGTGTCGCGGGGAGCCGGAGGGTGAACACCGCGCCCTCGCCCGACTCGCTCGTGGCGTGTGCCGTACCCCCATGGGCCGCGAGCAGCTGGCGGACGATCGGGAGGCCGAGGCCGCTGCCTCCGGTGCGGCGGCTGCGGGATTTCTCGGCGCGCCAGAACCGTTCGAAGACATGCGGAAGGTCCTCGGCGGCGATACCGGATCCGGTGTCGGCGACGGTGAGCACGGCGTCGGTGCCGTCCCGGCGGGCCCGCAGGGTGACCGTGCCCTCGGCCGGGGTGTGCCGCAGCGCGTTGGAGACCAGGTTGCCGAGCACCTGCCGCATCCGTACCGGGTCGGCGTCCAGCCAGACCGCCGGATCGGCCTCGGTCACCAGGACGACCCCGGCCGCGTCGGCGGCCACCCGGTGGGCGGCGGCGACCTGGGCGAGCAGCTCGCCCGCGGACAGCGGCTCGCGGTGCAGACGCAGGGTGCCCGCGTCGGCGGCGGCCAGGTCCTGGAGGTCGTCGATGATCCGCTGGAGGACGAGCGCCTCCTCGTGCAGGGAGTCCAGCAGGCCCGGGTCCGGGTCGACGACGCCGTCGCGCATCACCTCCAGCCAGCCGCGGATGTTGGTGAGCGGGCTGCGCAGTTCGTGCGCGATGTCGCTGACCATGGCCTTGCGCTGGGCCTCCAGGCGTTCGCGGCGCTCGGTGAGTTCATTGAACGCCTCCGCGAGGATGCCGGTCTCGTCCCGGGTGGTCACGGGCACCCTGACATGCCGCTCGGGCGGCGCCTGCGCGGCCTCGGTCAGCGCGCGCAGCGGCCGTACCAGCCGGATGGCGACGGCGGCGGTCACCGCGACGGTGACGGCGAGGACCAGTCCGGCCGCGGAGACCACCTTGGACTTGTTCGCCGGTGACATGTCGAAGCGGGACGGGTTCTGGTCGCCGATGCCGAGGAACAGGTCGGCGGCCGGGGCGACATAGGGCTCCAGCTGGGCGCGGCGCGCGCTGAGCACACAGCTCTGGGCCGTACGCACGGTGGCCTCCCGGTCCTTGCCCGCGACCTTGGCGAGCAGGGGGCCGCCGCCGAAGTGGTCCTCGGCCTCCGGGTCGAAGGCGAGGAACAGCGGGCCGCCGCCGACGTCGAGGCCCGCCTGCCGCAGACAGGGGCGGGCAAGCCCGGACAACGTGTCCAGGGCCCGGGTCTCGGTGGGCGTCGGGGCGTCGAGCCCGTCGGTCCCGCAGGCCGCCACGCCGTAGCGGGACGGGTCGGAGCCGTCGGAGCCGGTGAGCACGGGGCGTCCGCTGGGTGTGCGCCGCACGGTGGTCCGCAGGCCGTAGCGGGCGTAGCACTGCCGGTCCCGGGTGGCCAGCGACTCCAGGGCGGCGCTTTCCTTCGCGGGCAGCTTGTAGGGGCCGACGGCGCGCGGGTCGATGCCGCTGAGCTGGGCGCCGGTCTCGCTGTAGGTGTCGGTGCGCAGCGGGTCGACGCTCGCGGCGGGCCGGGGCGGCAGCGGGGTGCCGCGCGGCGCGGAGTCGGCGACGAGGGCCCGGTCGGGGGTGGTGAGCGCGATCCGCCGGCCGGTCCGCTCCGCCAGGTCCCGCACGGAGCGCTGGACCCCGGACCAGTCGGAGTGGGTGGCCGCGTAGCCGCTGAGCTGGGCGAGGATGCTGTTGTCGGCGGCGAGGTCCTGGCCCTGCTCCTCCTTGAGGGCGCTGGTGGTGGTGGTCACCGCGAGCCAGGCGGTGGCCGCCACCGAGCAGACGGCGATCAGGGCGGACACGGACAGCAGCCGGACCAGGAGCCGCTTGCGCAGCGGTATCCGGCGCCGGGCGCCCTGCCCCCGACTCCCCCGTCCCGTACGGGACTTCACGGTCGGCCGCTGAGCTTGTAGCCGACGCCGAACACGGTGAGCAGCCGTACCGGCCGCCGGGAGTCGGCCTCTATCTTGCGGCGCAGGTTCATGATGTGGACGTCCACGGCCCGTTCGGTGGAGGACCGGTCGAACCCCCGTGTGCACTGGAGGAGTTGGCGCCGGGTGAACACCCGCTCCGGCTCCGCCGCCATCGCCAGCAGGATCTGGAACTCGGCCGGGGTGACGTCCACCGGGGCGCCGTCGCAGCGCACTTCGTGCCGTACCGGATCGACGCTGAGCCCGGCGGCCCGCACCGCCGGGTCGTCGCCGCGCGCGCCGGTGCCCCGTCCGCTGCGCCGCAGCACCGTGCGGATGCGAGCCATCAGCTCGCGCGGGCTGTACGGCTTGGTGAGGTAGTCGTCGGCGCCCAGTTCGAGGCCGAGCAGCAGATCGTCCTCGCCGGAGCGGGCGGTGAGCATCACCACGGGGACGTCCAGCTCACCGTCGTCGCCGCGCAGTTCACGGCAGACGCCGAAGCCGTCCAGGACCGGCAGCATCAGGTCGAGGACGAGCAGGTCGGGCCGCAGCCGGCGGGCCGTGGTGAGCGCGGCCGCGCCGTCGTGCACCACCGTCGCGGTGTGTCCCTCGGCCAGCAGGGAGCGGCGGATCAGTTCGGCCTGTTTCTCGTCGTCCTCGGCGACCAGCACATGTGCGCACACAGTTGCGGATACTAAGCGGCTCAGACCGCGAGCCAGTCGGCGTACCCCATCGCGACGACCGGATGCCGGGCCGGGTCGAGGGTGCGCAGCAGGTCCTTCATGTGCGCCTTGGCGACGCTGACACAGCCGTGAGTGGGGCCGCCGTGGTCGACGTGCAGCCAGACTCCCCCGCCGCGCTTGGGTCCGAGGGGGCGGGTCCAGTCCAGTGGGGAGGTGCCGGGCCTGCGGTTGTAGTCGATGGCGATGACGTAGTCGAAGCAGCCGTCCAGGGGTTCGCCCTCGAAGCCGGTGCCGGGCGAGCGGAATCCGCTGGACTCGTGGTACGGCAGTCTGCTGCCGGGGTCGGGCAGCAGTCCCCCGGCGTCGGAGAGGGTGTACACGCCGAGCGGGGAGCGCAGGTCGCCCAGCATGTGGTGGGAGCTCCAGCCGCGCAGGGCGTTGTGCGCGGGCCAACTCGGTCCCGGCTGCCAGCCGTCGGCGGTGCGCTGGTGCAGGACGACCGTGCACTGGGGGGAGTCGGGCCCGCGCCCGGTGGCGACGACGGCCTGGGTGCACTGCTCCGGTATCGCCGCGGTCCGGGTGGGGCCGAGCCCGGGTATGCCACGGGGACTCTGTTCGGCCTGCGAGGTGGTGCCGGTCGCGGGCGCGGGCCGGGTGGGCGGCGTCCGGTGCCCGGCCTCCCCGCCGCTCCCGCCGCAGCCGGTGAGCAGCAGCGGGGAGGCGAGGAGGGGAAGAGCGGTTCTGCGGTTGATCATGCTGTCGAGCTTGGCCGACAGTTATGTGGAATTGGTAAGAACTCAGGCCTTGTTCGGCTTGCCCTTCGTGAACAGCCAGGTGTGGAAGAGGGAGTCCAGCGGCTTTCCGGACTTCTTCTCGGCGAGCCGGACGAACTGCGCGGTGGTGCCGTGTCCGTCCCGGTGCTCGGTGGCCCAGGCGCGCAGGATCGCGAAGAACTCCCGGTCGCCGACCGCCTTGCGCAGCTCGTGCAGGGCCATGGCGCCGCGGTCGTAGACGGGGGTGCCGAAGATGTTCTCGCCGTTGCCCGGGTCGCCGGGCGGGTAGGCCCACAGCTCGTTGCCCGCCGGGCGGGCGTAGAGCTCGTCGAAGGTCTTCTGGGCGCTCGCGCCGCCGTGCTGCTCGGAGTAGAGCCACTCGGCGTAGGTCGCGAAGCCCTCGTTGAGCCAGATGTCCTTCCAGGAGGTCAGCGACACCGAGTCGCCGTACCACTGGTGGGCGCTCTCGTGCACGAGGGTGAGGATGTCGGGCGCGGAGTCGTAGAGCGGGCGGGTCTGCGTCTCCAGGGCGTAGCCGACCTTCGCGTGGTCCACGATGGATCCGGCGGACGTGAACGGGTAGGGCCCGAACAGCTTGCTCTCCCACTCCAGGACCGAGGGCAGCCGCTTGAGCACCGGGGTCGCGGCCTTGGCCTCGCGGGGGTCGACGGCGTCGTAGACCCGGATGCCGTCACGGGTGGTGTACTGCGTGACCTTGAAATCGCCGATGGTGGCGGTGGCGAGGTAGGCGGCCATGGGCCGGCTCTCGCGCCAGCGGAAGGTGGTCTCGTCCTTGACGGTGCGCTGTCCGAGCAGGTTCCCGTTGGCGACGGCGGTGCGGCCCTTGGGCACGGTGATCGTGAAGTCGTACGACGACTTGTCCTTGGGATGGGAGTTCGCCGGGAACCAGGTCATGGCGCCCTGGGGCTCGCCCGCGACGAACGCGCCGTCGTCGGTGGGGATCCAGCCGTCCGCCGAGCCGTCGGGGTCGGTGACCGGCTTGGGCGTGCCGTGGTAGCTGACGGTGACCTTGAAGTCCTGGCCGACGCGCAGGGCGTGGCGGGGGGTGACGACGAGTTCCTGCCCGGAGCGCTTGACGCCCGCGGCGGTGCGGTCGACCTTGACGCCGCCGACCGTCAGTCCCTTGAGGTCCAGGTCGAAGCGGGTGAGCGGCTGGGTGGCGCGGGCGGTGAGGACCGCGGTGCCGTCCAGGCGGCCGTCGCTCTGGTAGCGCAGCGTCAGGTCGTAGTGGCGCACGTGGTACCCGCCGTTGCCGCTGAGCGGGAAGTAGGGGTCGTCCGCGCCGGCCGCGCCGGTGGTGCCCGCGCCGGCCGGTCCTGCGGCACCGACGAGCGCGGCCACGGCGACGGGCACGGTGGCGAGCACCGCCCTGCGGCCGAGGACCGTGGTACGACGGCGTGCGGGCTGTCTGCGGGGTGACGTCACGTGCGCTCCTCGGAAGGTGGTCGGCCGGCCCACAGACTAGAGGCACCGGTGTCTCCGGGTCTCCCGTCTCATTCTGGCCACATGGTGGCCTGATCGCTGCTTGGCGGGAGTGGGTCCCGGGCCGGGGCGCGGCGCCGACCGGCGCCCCCGTGGCCCGCGCAGTACGCTCGCCGGAAGTGGCCGCCGAGGTGGAGAAAGGGCCCGGTCGTGAGCGTGCGCGTGCGCCGGATCTATGAATCGCCCGAGCCCGATGACGGGCTGCGGGTGCTGGTCGACCGGCTGTGGCCGCGGGGCGTGGCCAAGGAGGCCGCGCATGTGGACGAGTGGCCCAAGGGGCTCACCCCCTCGGCGGAGCTGCGCACCTTTTTCCACGGCGGCGGCTCGTACGAGGAGTTCCGTGCCCGCTACGAGGCGGAGCTGGACGCCCCCGAGGCCGCCGAGCTGCTCGACGGCCTGCGGGAGTCGGTCCGCAAGGGCCCGGTGACCCTGCTGACGGCGACGAAGACACCGGAGCGCAGCCACGCCCAGGTACTCCTGGAGCTGCTCGGCGGCTGAGCTCAGCCGGTGTGCCGGGCCGCGTGCCGGCCCGCGGCACGTCCCGAGAAGAGGCAGCCGCCGAGGAAGGTGCCCTCCAGGGAGTTGTAGCCGTGCACCCCGCCGCCGCCGAACCCGGCCACCTCACCGGCCGCGTACAGCCCCTCGATCGGCGCCCCGTCGGCGCCGAGGGCGCGTGAGTCGAGGTCGGTCTGGATGCCGCCGAGCGTCTTGCGGGTCAGCACGTGCATCCGTACGCCGATCAGCGGCCCCGCGGCCGGGTCCAGGAGGCGGTGCGGCGCGGCCACCCGGCCGAGCCGGTCGCCGAGGTAGCGGCGGGCGTTGCGGATGCCCTGGACCTGGGAGTCCTTGCTGTACGGGTTGGCCATCTGGAGGTCGCGGGCCTCGATCTGCCGGCGCACCTCGGAGGCGTCCAGCAGCGGCTGCCCGGCGAGGCCGTTCATCTTCTCCACCAGCCGCTCCAGGCTGTCCGCCGTCACGAAGTCGGCGCCCTTGTCGAGGAACGCCTGTACCGGTGCGGGCGCGCCCTTGCCGACGAGCCGGTTGCGCACCACGGCCTTGCGGTCCTTGGCGGTGATGTCGGGGTTCTGCTCGGAGCCGGAGAGCGCGAACTCCTTCTCGATGATCTTCCGGGTGAGGATGAACCAGGAGTGGTCGTAGCCCGCGAGGTCCTCGGTGGTGCGCAGGTACTTGAGCGTGCTGAGGGTGTCGTAGCCGGGCAGGCAGGGGTCGGGCAGCCGGCGGCCGAGGGCGTCCAGCCAGATGGAGGAGGGGCCGGGCAGGATGCGGATGCCGTGGCCGGGCCAGACGGGGTCCCAGTTCTGGAGCCCCTCCGTGTAGTGCCACATCCGGTCGCGGTTGACCAGGCGGACGCCCGCCGCCGCGCTGATGTCGAGCATCCGGCCGTCCACATGGGCGGGGACTCCGGTGACCATCTCGGCGGGGGGTGTGCCGAGCCGTTCGGGCCAGTAGCGGCGCACGATGTCGTGGTTGGCGCCGATGCCGCCGGTGGTGACGACGACGGCCTGGGCGGTGAGTTCGAAGTCGCCGACGCGCTCGCGGCCCGAGGCGACACCGCGCGGGGCGTCGTCCGGGGCGAGCACCGTGCCGCGCACGCCCCGCGCGGTGCCGTTCTCGATGACCAGGTCGTCCACCTGGTGGCGGTGGTGGAAGGTCAGCAGTCCGTCCCGGGCGGCCCCCCGGGCGTAGCGGACGAAGGGCTCGACCACTCCGGTGCCGGTGCCCCAGGCGATGTGGAAGCGGGGCACGGAGTTGCCGTGCCCGTCGGCCCTGAGGTCGCCGCGCTCGGCCCAGCCGACGGTGGGCAGCAGGTCGATGCCGTGTCCCTGGAGCCAGGACCGCTTCTCGCCGGCCGCGAACTCCACATAGGCGCGGGCCCAGCGCACCGCCCAGGAGTCCTCGTCCTCGATCCGGTCGAAGCGCGCGCTGCCGCGCCAGTCGCTCCAGGCCAGTTCGAAGGAGTCCTTGATGCCGATGCGGCGCTGTTCGGGCGAGTCCACGAGGAAGAGGCCGCCGAAGGACCAGTACGCCTGGCCGCCGAGGTTGGCGGCGTTCTCCTGGTCGACCAGGGCCACCCGGCGTCCCCGGCTGGTGAGTTCATGAGCCGCGACCAGGCCGGCGAGGCCCGCTCCGACGACGATGACGTCCGCGTCCATGGCGTGGAGGTTCCTTCCTCAGTGCGTTGTCGGGGGGCAGTGCGCTAGTGCGTTGTCGGGGGTCAGTGCGCTGTCGAGGGGGTGGCCGGCGCGCCGCCGTCCGTGAGCAGTGCGGTGAGCAGCTGCTTGAGCCAGCTCCGCGCGTGCTCGACGTCCTTGTCCAGCAGCAGCTGGGTGGTGACGCCGTCGTAGGCCGCGACCACGGCGTGCGCGGCGCCGGCCGTGTCGCCGAGCACGGCGGGCAGCTCGGTGTGGCCCCGGGCCCGGAAGAGGCGGTCGGCGACGGCCTCGCGGAGCCGGGCGCGGTGGCCGAGCAGGACATGGGCGACCTCCGGGTCGCGGGCCGCGTGCACCAGGAAGTCGGTCTTCACCAGCAGCCAGTCCACGTCGAGCAGCAGCACCTCGGTGACGCGGTCCACGGCGGCCGGTACGTCGAGGCCGGGGCCGTCCTCGGCGAGGGCGTCCGCGACCTGGGCGGCGATGAGGTCGGCGC
>NZ_MUNF01000210.1:0-363 GCF_002154555.1 Streptomyces murinus | reverse complement strand
CCGGGTCTCCGCGCGGCGCCGGGTGACGCGTCTGGCGGTCTCCTGCATGACGGCTCCTCCCGTTCGATACAGGAATGTATCCGATACAGCGATGTATCGAAAGAGGGTCCACAGGGGCCCACGGTGCACGGCGCCCCACGAAGCACCGCTCGAAGCTCGCTGATCGAATTGGAACGTATTTTCGAATACGGAGTACGCTGGCCCCATGGCCACGCACCTCCAGGGCTCCCTGTTCGACCAGACCGACGCGCTGCGCCTGGGCCCCTTGCGCGGGCTGCGCCGGACCGTGCTCGGCGCCGGCGCCTGGATCGATGTCCTGCCCGGCTGGCTGACCGGCGCCGATACCCTGTTCGAACGGCTCGC
>NZ_MUNF01000021.1:3921-4320 GCF_002154555.1 Streptomyces murinus | reverse complement strand
GCCACCGCCACCGAACCCGAGGACTCCGCCCCCTCCCCCCGGCAGCGGCGCGACTTCCGCCGGTTCATGGCGTCGCACATCTGCAACGAGCTCGGCAACAACATCACCTACGTCGCCCTCCCCCTCACCGCCGTGCTGACCCTGCACGCCTCGGCGTGGCAGGCCGGTCTGCTCGCGGCGGCCGAGCAGGCGGCGTTCCTGCTGTTCGGGCTGCCCGCCGGGGCGTGGGTCGACCGGATGCGGCGGCGCAATGTCATGATCGCCGCCGATCTGACGCGGGCGGTGCTGCTCACCACGGTGCCGGTGGCCTGGCTGCTGGATCTGCACTCCATGCCCCTGCTGTACGTCGTGGCCCTGCTGCTGGGCTGCGCCCGGCTGTTCGGCGATGTGGCCGACCAG
>NZ_MUNF01000021.1:0-3908 GCF_002154555.1 Streptomyces murinus | reverse complement strand
AGCCGGCCGCGGTCGGCTGGGTGCTCACCACGGCGGGCGTCGGCTCGATGCTCGCCGCGCTGGTCACCGAGCGTCTCTCCCGCGCCCTCGGCGAGGCCCGTCTCACCTGGCTCTCGCTGCTGGTCACGATGCCCTTCGGGCTGCTGCTCCCGCTGACCGGCCACGGCTGGCGCATCGCCCTGTTCGTGGTCGGCGCCCTCATCCAGTCGGCCGGTGTCACGACGTACAACATCTGCCAGGTCACCTACCGCCAGACGGTCTGCCCCCCGCATCTGCTGGGCCGGATGACGGCCACCATGCGCTTCCTGGTCTGGGGCGTCCTCCCGCTCAGCGGTCTGCTCGCCGGTGGTCTCGGCCAAGTGGCGGGCGTGCGGGGCGCGTTGTGGTTCCTGACGGCCGCGCTTTCGGCAACCCCGCTGGTCCTGCTGTGCTCCCCGCTGCGCCGGATGCGCGCCTTCGACACGGACCCCGCCACCGGGTAGCCGACCCGGGCCCCGGCGGCCTGCCCGGAGGCCCCCGGAAATTACATGTAGGCCACAAGTACATGGGTCGACTGCCACACAGCGAACGGCGGCGCCGGGACGAGAGGGCAGGTGACCGAGTGTGGGCGACGACGGACAGCGCAGCGGCGGCCGGGTGGCGCACCCCACCCGGCCGCCGTGGGCCAGGACCTTCGCCGAGGCCGTCTGGTTCCCGGCCGCCCTCTTCCTGGGCTTCCTGTTCTGCTTCGCACCGGCGCTCCACTCGCCCCAGCCCCATCACGCCCACGTGGTCGTCGCGGGCCGCGCCGCCGCCCGCGACGTGGACGCCGTACTGAAGCGGACCCAGCCGGGCGGCTTCGACGTCACGGCCGTGGCCCACGCGTCGGACGCGCGTCAGGCCGTACGCGACCGTACGGCGGTGGGCGGTTTCACCACCGGAGAGACCGGCGCCCCTGGCGGCCGGGGCGCGCGCCCTGTGCTCTTCGTCGCCAAGGCGAACGGCGCGTCGCTTGAGCAGGCGCTGACGACGACGTTCACCCCGGCTCGTCGCGGCGGACGGGTCGGCGACGCACCTCACCGTCCGGGACGTCGCGCCCACCGTGCGCGCGGACCGGATGGGCACGACCCTGGTGTACTTCGGCATCGCGTGGAGCGTGCCGGGCTACCCCCTCGCGACCACCCTGCTGCGCGCGACGACTTTCGACCGGCGCAGAAAGCTACTGGCCATCGCGGGCGCCGCCGCACTGTTCAGCGTCGTCGGCTTCACGGTCGGCGCGGGCCTCGGCTATCTGCCGCACAACCCGGTGGCCCTGTTCGTGGCCTTCCTGCTCACGGCCGCCGTGGCCACCCTCGCCTCCGGTCTCGCGCCCTTCACCCACCGGTTCTTCCCCGCCGTGGGCATGACGCTGTTCATCGTGCTCAGCATCCCCACCAGCGGCGGCGCGGCGCCCGCCGTGATGCTTCCGACGTTCTTCCAGTACGTCCATGCCGTGATCCCTCTCGGCAACGCCCTGGAGGCCCTGCGCTCGGCGCTCTGCTTCGGCGGGGCCGGGATGCTCAGGCCGGTCCTGGTGCTGTGCGCGTGGATCGCCGCCGGAATCGCCCTGCTGGGCCTGGACGCCCGGCGGCACCGGCACGCGGCGCGCACGGGCGGCCGGTGCCGCGCGCCGGTGACCGTGCTGGACCCCGGCGGCCGTCAACTGGTCTCCACCCTGACGGACACACAGGGCGAGTACGCCGCGACCGGCCTGCCCGAGGGCTACCTCAGCATCGTGGCGGCCCTGCCGGGCAGGCAGCCGGCGGTCCAGCGGCGGCCGCTGCGCCGCGGCGCTGTCGTACGGGCGGTCTTCCTGCTGCGGGACCGCGAGGACGCGCCAGGAACGGGGCTCACGACCGCGGCCACGGCTGGCCGGTGATCCGCTCCACGCTGGTGTTGAACCGCTGGAGGTAGCGGGCGAAGTTCTCCACGTCCTCGGCCGACCAGTCCTCGAAGACCCGGTCCAGGTCCTGGACGTGCAGCTCGCGCTCCTCGCGCAGCTTGCGCTCGCCCTCCCCGGTCAGCCGGAACTTGCGGGCCATGCCCCCCTCGGGGTCGGGGATCCGCTCCAGGAGCCCGGCCCGCATCGCGTGCGCGGTCTGCCGGTTGACGGTGGAGACGTCCAGCTGGAAGGCGTCGCTGAGCTGCCCGATCGACATCGGCCCCTGTACCTCGATCCGGCTCAGCATGATGTACGCGCTGCGCTCCATCCGGCCTTCCTGATGCCGGCGGGTGGTACTGCTCAGCTGATGCCGGCCGAGCACCATGTGCTCGAACTCGACCAGGTGCGACGGCTTCCCCATGTACGTGCCTCCTTCAGAAGTCGACCGTATCTCAGGGCCCGGCGACGAAGGTCCGCAGGCGGGCAGCGGCATGCATGGCACATACGATATGAATACTGCATACGATGTGCATGATGCATATCGCTAGATGTGCATCATGCACATCCCGATGCCCCGCCGGCCCCGGACGACCGGACGAATCGAGGAGTCACCCATGGATGCCCCGCAGCCGAGCCGCAGAACGGGCGGTGTCGTCGCCGCCCTGGCGCTCGCCGGAACCGTCGCCGCGATCATGCAGACACTGGTGACCCCGCTGATCGCCGAACTGCCACGGATCCTGCACACCTCGTCGTCGAACGCCGCCTGGGTGATCACGGTCACCCTGCTCGTCGGCGGGGTCTGCGTGCCGGTGTCCGGGCGCCTCGGCGATCTCGTGGGCAAGCGGCGGATGATGCTGATCTGCGTGGTGCCGCTGGTGATCGGCTCGGTGGTGTGCGCGCTGTCCACGTCCGTCGTGCCGATGATCGTCGGACGCGGTCTTCAGGGCATGGGCATGGGCATGATCCCGCTGGGCATCGCGCTGCTGCGGGACGTCCTGCCCGCCGAGAAGCTCAGCGGCTCCATCGCCCTGGTCAGCGCGTCCATGGGCATCGGCGGCGCGATCGGGCTGCCGCTGGCCGCGGCGGTCGCGCAGTACGCCGACTGGCAGCTGCTGTTCTGGGGATCGGCCGCCCTCGCGGTGATCGTCGGCGTGCTGATCTTCGTCGTCGTACCGGATGTCCCGGCCGGCGCCAAGGGGCAGCGTTTCGACGCGCTCGGCGCGATCGGGCTGGCGATCGGCCTGGTGGCGCTGCTGCTGGCGATCTCCAAGGGCGCCGACTGGGGCTGGGCCTCGGGCACCACGCTCGCGCTGTTCGCCGTCGCCGTCCTCGCCCTGCCGGCCTGGGGCCGCTGGGAGCTGCGCACCCGCGACCCGCTGATCGACCTGCGCACCACGGCCCGGCCGCGGGTGCTGATCACCAACGCCGCGTCGGTCCTCATCGGCGTCGGCATGTACTCCTTCATGCTGATCGCACCGCAGCTGCTCCAGTTCCCGAAGGCCACCGGCTTCGGCCTTGGCCAGTCGATGCTCGCGGCGGGCCTGTGGATCGCGCCCGGCGGCATCATGATGATGGTGATCTCGCCGCTCGGCGGAAAGCTGATCAACGCGCGCGGTCCGAAGGTCGCACTCACCTGCGGCGCGGTCGTCATGGCCGCCGGCTACGCGCTCGCGCTGCCGCTGATGGGCACGGCCTGGGGCATCATGCTCTCCGGCATCGTCATCAACAGCGGCGTCGCCCTCGCCTACGGCTCCATGCCCGCGCTCATCATGAGCTCGGTCCCGCTCTCCGAGACCGCCGCGGCCAACGGCTTCAACACGCTGATGCGCTCGCTGGGCACCACGATCGGCTCGGCCGTGATCGGCGTCGTACTGGCCCATATGACCATCACCCTGGGCGGCTACACCCTCGCCTCCGAGAACGGCTTCCGCACCGGCCTCCTGATCGGCTGCGGCGTCGCCCTCGTCTCCGCCGCGGTCGCCTCCTTCATCCCCGCCCCGCGCAAGCC
>NZ_MUNF01000209.1:195-10184 GCF_002154555.1 Streptomyces murinus | reverse complement strand
TCGGCCAGGGCGGGCGCGGGAGCGGCACGTGTCCGGCCAACCCGCGCAGGGGGACAGGTCCTGGCGGGTCGGATCCCGGGAGCGGGATCTGTCGGGACCGGACCGGCTGGCCGGTTGGTTGGTCGGGTCGGCGGGCGAGCGGGCGGCCCAGCTGACTGACTGACTGTGGGTCGGCTGGTCGACCGGTCAACCNNGGCCGAGGGCGAATTCGAATCGCTGATCGAAGCTGTCGGGGCCGACGTACGGCAGGACCTCGGCCAGGGCCGGGTAGTCGGCGGCCGGGGCCTGGTCCGGGTGGAGGGCCGGTGCGGTTTCCTGGGCGGCCTGCTGTTCCTGGGTGAGGCCCAGGGTCAGGTAGAAGATCGACCAGTGGGTCCAGGCGGCCGTGCGCGGCGAGTGGCCGGCCGCGAGCAGGGTGGCGATCACGGTGTCGGCGTAGCGCAGCGTGTGCGGCTCGGCCGCGAAGACGCCCGCGACCATCCTGGCGGCGTCACGGTGGGAGAGCAGTGCCGTGCGGCAGCGGCGGCTCAGTTCCCTGAGCCGGTCGGGGAACGCCTCGGGCAGCGGCTCGTCGAGACAGTGCGCGAGGAGTTCGTCGGAGGCGAGTTCGAGCAGGCGGCCCTTGCTGGAGGCGTGCCAGCGCACGGTGTTGTGCTGCACGCCGAGCCGGGCCGCGACGGCGCGCATGGTCACGCCGTCCAGTCCGTGCTCGTCGAGGGCCGCCAGCGTGGCGTCGACGATCTCGCTCCGTGTCGTACCCATTCCAATGCGCCTCTCCGGTCGGCTCGCGCGCTCTGTCGCGCCAACCCCTGTTGTCCAATGGACAATTCTAGGGCATGCTCGCTCTTATCCATTGGACAAGAGCGAGAGGAAGTGATGGTCATGCTCGACGTGCTCATCGCCGGAGCCGGTCCCGTAGGGCTCTGGCTGGCCGCGGAGCTGCGCCTGCACGGGGTGGAGGTGACCGTCGTGGAACGCCGGGCGGCACCGGACGGACGGTCGCGCGCGGTCGGCATGCAGGCCGGCACGCTGGACACCTTCGCCACCCGCGGACTCGCGGAACGGTTCATCGAACGGGGCACCCCGGTGCCGACCGGTCACTTCGGGGCGGCTACCACCAGGCTGGACTTCTCCACGATCGGAGCGGTGCACCCGTTCATGCTGGCGCTCGGCCAGTCCGTCACCGAACAGCTCCTGGAGGAGCACGCGGTCGCCGTGGGCGCCCGGGTGCTGCGCGGGGAGGAGATCGTCTCGCTCACCCAGGGGCCGGACGCCGTCGAAGTGGTGATCCGGGCCGGCGGTACCCATCGGACCGTGCGGGCCCGCTGGGTGGTGGGCTGCGACGGCACCCGCAGCGCGGTGCGCCGGGCGGCCGGCATCGACTTCCCCGGTCGGGACACCACGCTGACCGGGTGGCTCGCCGATGTCGAGCTCGACGACCCGCCCACCGCGCCGCTCGCCGCCACCGGCCCCGCCGGGTCGATACTGGCGGCCCCGATCGGCGACGGCGTCCACCGGCTGGCGGGCCTGTCCACGGCCACCATGCACCGCGGCACCGGTGACCCGCTGACTCTGGAAGAGGTACGCGAGCAGACCCGGGTGCTCCTCGGACGGAACCTGGGCATGCGCAACCCCCGGTGGCTGTCGCGCTACGGCAACGCCACCCGCCAGGCCGCCCGGTACCGGTCCGGCCGGGTGCTGGTGGCCGGGGACGCGGCGCACATGTTCTTCCCGGCCGGCGGGCAGGGCATGAACCTCGGCATCCAGGACGCCACCAACCTGGGCTGGAAACTGGCCGCCACCCTCCAGGGACGGGCGCCCGAGGGACTGCTCGACAGCTACGAGACGGAGCGCAGGCCGGCCGCCCGCGCCGTCATCGACAACACCCGTGCGCAGCTCGCCCTGTTCGCCGCGGCGAGCCCGGAGCAGATCGCGCTGCGCGAGGTGTGGTCCGCCGCGCTGGCCGAACCGCGGACCAACCGCCAGTGGGCCCGTAGGATCGCCGGCTTCGACGACCCGCTGCCCGCCGACTCCGCACCCGGCGCGCACCCGCTGTACGGCACGCGACTGGCCGGCCTCGCCCTGGAGGCGGCCGAGGCGCCCACCGCCCACCCGTTGATGTACCGCGGCCGACCCCTGCTGCTGGACCTCGACGGGACCCGGACACCGTGTTCCGCGGACGGTCTCGAACAGCGGGCGGTCACCGTCGACACCGAGGCGTCGGACCGGATCTGGCGGGGCGTCACCGCCGTTCTGATCCGACCGGACGCCCGGATCGCCTGGGCCGCCACCGACACCGACCCGCAACGCCGGGCCGAGGACTGCCGCACCGCTCTGCGCACCCTGTGCCGCTGAGCGTGCTCGATGGGCAGGCCCGCGGGACGGCACCGGCTCATCAGCGCGGTGGGCCGGTCCGGGGTACCGGTCGGCTGAACCTGGCCGACGGGACACGTTGCCAGAGGGGGCCGGGTGGGTTGTCGTACAAACCTGCCGCGCCGCCCCGCACGTTGTGAACCGCCAAAGTCCCCAGAACGCCCCAGGGCGAGCCGACTACAGACGGCGCGTGAGCCGATCGAACCGCCCCAAGGACAAGCTCGCAGCCCACACCCCTCAGACCGCCCTCACCGAAACGCATGTCGACATGCCGACGTGCCGATCCCGGTACGTCGACATGCCCGGGAGGGGACCAGGGCCACCGCGGCCCCCTCCCGACCCACGCGCACGGCTTCAGCCGAACCCCCACCGGCCGGGACTCTCGCCCCGGCCGGCCGCAGGCGTCAGGCGTCGATCCGCGACCGGTCCAAGGTCGCCGCCGAGCCGGAGATGAACTCCTTGCGAGGGGCCACGTCATTGCCCATCAGGAGGTCGAAGACCTGTTCGGCGGCTTCGAGGTCGGAGAGGTTGATGCGGCGCAGGGTGCGGTGGCGGGGATCCATGGTGGTCTCCGCCAGCTGGTCGGCGTCCATCTCGCCGAGGCCCTTGTAGCGCTGGATGGAGTCCTTGTAGCGGACGCCCTTGGTCTGGAACTCCATGAGCTTGTCGCGCAGCTCGCGGTCCGAGTACGTGTAGACGTACTTGTCCTGGCCCTTCTTCGGCTGGACGATCTCGATGCGGTGCAACGGCGGCACCGCGGCGAAGACACGGCCGGCCTCGACCATGGGCCGCATGTAGCGCTGAAACAGCGTGAGCAGCAGGCAGCGGATGTGGGAGCCGTCCACATCGGCGTCGGTCATCATGATGATCTTGCCGTAGCGGGCCTGGTCGATGTCGAAGGTGCGGCCCGAGCCCGCTCCTATGACCTGGATGATCGCGCCGCACTCGGCGTTCTTGAGCATGTCGGTCACCGACGAGCGCTGCACATTGAGGATCTTGCCGCGGATCGGCAGCAGGGCCTGGAACTCGGAGTTCCGCGCCAGCTTGGCGGTGCCGAGCGCCGAGTCGCCCTCGACGATGAACAGCTCGCTGCGGTCGACGTCGTCACTGCGGCAGTCGGCGAGCTTGGCCGGCAGGGACGAGGACTCCAGGGCGGTCTTGCGCCGCTGGGCGTCCTTGTGCTGACGGGCCGCGACACGCGTCCTGGCGGCGGCGACCACCTTCTCCATGACGACCCGGGCCTGGGCAGCGGCGTCCCGCTTGGTGGCGGTCAGGAACGCCTTCAGCTCCTTGGTGACCACCTGGTTGACGATGCGACGGGCCGCCGAGGTGCCGAGGACCTCCTTGGTCTGGCCCTCGAACTGCGGCTCGGCCAGGCGCACGGTGACGACGGCGGTAAGGCCCTCCAGGGCGTCGTCCTTGACGATGTTGTCCTCGGCCACGCGCAGCATCTTCTTGGCGCGCAGCACGTCGTTCATCGTCTGGGTGAGGGCCTGCTCGAAGCCGGAGACGTGAGTGCCGCCCTTGGGGGTGGCGATGATGTTGACGAAGGACCGCAGATTCGTGTCGTAGCCCGTGCCCCAGCGCATCGCGACGTCGACGCCCAGTTCGCGGGCGACCTCGGTCGGGGTCATCTGGCCGTGCTCGTCCAGGACGGGGACGGTCTCCTTGAAGGTGCCCTTGCCGGAGAAGCGGAGCACATCGCAGACCGGCTTGTCGCCCGCCAGATACTCGCAGAATTCGCTGATGCCGCCGTCGAAGCGGAAGGACTCCTCGCCCTTGCTGCCACCCTCGCCCAGGCCGTACTCGTCGCGGACGACGATGGTCAGGCCGGGCACCAGGAAGGCGGTCTGCCGGGCGCGCTGGTGCAGCGTGTTCAGGGAGAGCTTGGCGTCCTTGAGGAAGATCTGCCGGTCCGCCCAGTAGCGCACGCGCGTGCCGGTGCGCGACTTGGGGATCTTCTTGGTCTTGCGCAGGCCGCTCTTGGCCTCGAACTTCGCGTCCGCGCCGGCGCCCGAGAAGGCACCCGGTACGCCGCGCCGGAAGCTGATGGCGTGGGTGTTGCCGTCGCGGTCCACCTCGACGTCGAGGCGGGCCGAGAGCGCGTTGACCACGGAGGCACCGACGCCGTGCAGACCGCCGGAGGCGGCGTACGAGCCGCCGCCGAACTTGCCGCCCGCGTGGAGCTTGGTCATGACGACCTCCACGCCGGACAGGCCGGTCTTGGGCTCCACGTCCACGGGGATGCCGCGGCCGTTGTCGCGCACCTCCACGGACGCGTCGTCGTGGAGGATCACCTCGATGTGGCCGCAGTAGCCGCCGAGGGCTTCGTCCACCGAGTTGTCGATGATCTCCCACAGGCAGTGCATCAGGCCGCGGCTGTCGGTCGAGCCGATGTACATGCCCGGACGCTTGCGCACCGCCTCGAGACCCTCGAGGACGAGCAGGTGCCGCGCGGTGTAGTTGGAACCGTCGCGGTCTGCTCCTGCCAGCAGCGCTGTGGACGGCACGGACGTATCGGCGGTCACGCGGTTCGCTCCTCGCTGAATTTCAGGTTGCCCCCTTCTGGGTAAGGGGGAGGCTTCAGTTGCCCGTCAGAGGGTACCGAGGCCTGGTAGAGCCGGTGTAACGCCACCCTCGTCGGCTACTCAGACTAGTCCAGGCTCGCATACGTGTTCGATCCCTCGTTGGGGTGAAGTGCATATCACGTTCCCTTGGAGGCATGAACCATTTAGGCTCCGGGCACGTCCTCATGAACAACCGGCAAGCCAGCCGGGAGGACCGAGATACTAGACAGCGCGAACCCGTAAGCATCCCCAACACGCACTACGGCACATTCGCCGCCAACCGGCAGCAGACAGCCGCCCCGGAAGATTTTTTCCAGGAAAAGCCACGAGCGGGAACGTTTTCGGGCTGGTTGGATGTTGACCCTGGTACGACAGCTCGTCGAGCTAGAGAAGAGGCGACGTGACTACTGTTCTGACCCCCGCGAGCCCGCTGACGGCCGCTGATCGCTGCGACCGCTGCGGCGCCCAGGCATACCTGCGCGTCGTCCTGCTCAGCGGCGGAGAGCTGCTCTTCTGCGCCCACCACGGTCGCAAGTTCGAGCCGGAACTCAAGAAGATCGCCGCTGAGATACAGGACGAGACGGAGCGGCTGACGACCGCGCCGAGCACCGCTTCCGAAGAAGAGCACTGAATCTCCTACGGACGACGAGCCAGCACCGGCACAGGCCGATGCACGGGCGGCCGCTCCTCCCCGGAGCGACCGCCCGTGCTCATACCCTCATCACCCCCGCGCAAGGCCCTCAGGAGCTCCTGAGGGGCCTCTCGCGGGCTTTTGTGGGCGCTTTCCCGTCGCCGCCCGTCCCGAGGGCGCGTACGACCTCGGAGACACGGGTGTAGACGCCGGGGCTCCCGGCCCGCCCGCAGCCGCTGCCCCAGGACACGAGCCCGATCAGCCGCCCGCCGGCCACCAGCGGGCCACCACTGTCCCCCTGACACGCGTCCGGGCCCCCGGCGGGCTCTCCCGCGCAGAGCATGCTGGCGGCCCGGTAGACGCCGTCAGGGCCGCCCGGATAGGCGCGGCCACAACGGTCGTCGGCGAGCACATGCACATCCGCGGCATGGAGCCGGTGCGCGTAGGCACCGCCACCGGTCAGGTCGCCCCAGCCGGAGACCAGGGCCTTGGTGCCCGGCGTGTAGGCCGGGTCGCCGGGTCCCGCCATGGCGATGACCGCGCTCTGCGGCAGTGGCTCGGCGAGCGTGACGACGGCGAAGTCGCCGGAGTTCGTCGCGCTGTCGAAGCCCGGATTGACCCGGACGTCCCGCACGGCGATCTCCTGACCCCCGTCGGACAACAGGTCCGTGCGGCCCGCGATGACCTTGAGGTCGCGCATGCGGTCGGGCGGCGCCCCGAGGACGTCTTCGTTCATGCAGTGGGCGGCCGTGAGCACCGTGGTGCGGGCGATCGCGACACCACCGCAGAACTGGCCCGCGCGGGTGCCTCCGAACCGGTCACGGCTGGACAGCGCCACCGTCCACGGGGCCTGCGAGACATCGATGGGGAATCCCCCCACGACCACACTCCGGACCGCCGTGGGCGCCGCCGGGGACGCGCTCATCAGGGGTATGGCGGTGACGGTGGCCGCGAGGACGAGCGGCCGGATCAGTGCACGGCCAAGGGAACGGCGCATGTCGACTCCTCACTCAGGGTGGTAACTGGAAAACCCAGAGTGATCCACATGGTCTCCGCTCGCAGCACGAAGGCCCGGCTCCCACGAGGGGAGCCGGGCCTTCGGTGTCGTACGACCGGCTCTGTGGGCCGGACCGCGGACTAGTCGAGGTAGTCGCGCAGCACCTGGGAGCGCGACGGGTGGCGCAGCTTCGACATGGTCTTGGACTCGATCTGGCGAATGCGCTCACGCGTCACGCCGTAGACCTTGCCGATCTCGTCCAGGGTCTTCGGCTGGCCGTCGGTGAGGCCGAAGCGCATGGAGACGACGCCGGCCTCGCGCTCGGAGAGGGTGTCCAGGACCGAGTGCAGCTGCTCCTGGAGGAGGGTGAAGCTGACGGCGTCCGCGGGGACGACGGCCTCGGAGTCCTCGATGAGGTCACCGAACTCGCTGTCGCCGTCCTCACCCAGGGGGGTGTGCAGGGAGATGGGCTCACGGCCGTACTTCTGGACCTCGATGACCTTCTCCGGGGTCATGTCGAGTTCCTTGGCCAGCTCCTCCGGGGTGGGCTCGCGGCCCAGGTCCTGGAGCATCTGGCGCTGCACACGGGCGAGCTTGTTGATGACCTCGACCATGTGCACCGGGATACGGATGGTGCGGGCCTGGTCGGCCATGGCGCGGGTGATCGCCTGACGGATCCACCAGGTGGCGTACGTGGAGAACTTGTAGCCCTTGGTGTAGTCGAACTTCTCGACGGCGCGGATCAGACCGAGGTTGCCCTCCTGGATGAGGTCCAGGAAGAGCATGCCGCGGCCGGTGTAGCGCTTGGCCAGCGAGACCACCAGACGGAGGTTGGCCTCCAGCAGGTGGTTCTTGGCGCGGCGGCCGTCCTCGGCGATGATCTCCAGCTCGCGCTTGAGCTTCGGGGCGAGCTTGTCGGCGTTCGCGAGCTTGTCCTCGGCGAACAGGCCGGCCTCGATGCGCTTGGCGAGCTCGACCTCCTGCTCGGCGTTGAGCAGGGGGACCTTGCCGATCTGCTTCAGGTAGTCCTTGACCGGGTCGGCGGTGGCGCCGGCCGCGGCGACCTGCTGCGCGGGCGCGTCGTCCTCGTCCTCGTCGGACAGGACGAAGCCCGCGTTCTCGGTGCCCTCGGGCTCGTCGCCGACCTTGGTGTCCTCAAGGACCTCGTCCTCGAGGACCTCGGCGTCGTCCTTCTTGCCCGAGGTCTTCTTGGCCGCCGTCTTCTTGGCGGTGGTCTTCTTGGCAACCGCCTTCTTGGCGGTCGTCTTCTTGGCCGCGGCCTTCTTGGCGGACGAGGCCTCATCGGCGGGATCGGCCGGGGTGGCGGACGCCTCGGGGGCGGCCGTGGTGGCGGTGGCCTTCCTGGTGGTCACCGTCTTCGCCGCGACCGTCTTGGTGGCGGTGCGCTTGGCCGGGCTCTTCGCTGCGACGCTCTTTCGGGTGCGCTTGGGCTCTGCTGCACTGACCATCAGCGTCACACCCTCTTCCTCAAGAATCTGGTTGAGGCTGCGCAGTACGTTCTTCCACTGAGTGGCCGGAATCTGGTCAGCTTCGAAGGCCCGACGCACATCGTCGCCGGCGATCTGCCCCTCAGCCTTTCCCCGCTCAATGAGCGCCATGACAGAGACGGACTCGGCGATCTCCGGCGGGAGCGTACGGGATGTGCTGGCCGACACGAACAACCTCTCGGAACGTTGGAAAACGGCTTCCGGCACCGTCCACTGCGGACGGGAACCGACCACCGGCCTGGGGATGGGCCGACGGCGCGGGCGCGGGCCGGGAAGATGCACAGCGCCATGTCTGGCGTCCGTATTCCCTTCGCGGCTGTCACCTCTTAGGTCATCGCGCTGTTCCCATGAGTGTTACGCCCATTCTGCGTGGCCCGAGTCACACCCCGTAAGCGAACAAAGACGGTCAGACATGGGCAAAAGATATCGCCCGCCGCATCGCCGGACCCCGCCGGGCTCCTGAAGGGATCCGGCGGGGTCCGGCGACGGCGGGTACGACGATCTGCACCCGGGCCGACGCGCCATGGGAACCGCGGGGACGCCGCACACCGGCGACCGCACCGCCCGCGGGGCGGCTTCATGCTCGCGCGGGGCGGCTCAGTGCTCGCGCGGGGCGGGAACCACCCGCTCCACCTCGGGGTGCGCCGTGAGCAGCTGGCGCATAGCGGCCTCCGCCGCGCCGCCGTCGCCGGTGCCGAGGGCGTCGACGATCCGCGCGTGCTGGGCGAGGGACGCGTCGTTCGGCCGGTCGCAGGCCGTGACCGGGCCGCCGGAGACCTGGAGGGCGGCGCCGACGATGCCGGAGAGGTGCTCCAGCATGCGGTTGCTCGCGACCTGGATGAGCAGCGCGTGGAACTCGGTGTCGGCGCGCGAGTAGGTGAGCGCGTCGCCCTGCGCCATGGCGTGGCTCATGATCTCCACCATGTCGGACAGGCGCTGCTGCACCTCCTCGCGGCCGTGTCCGGCGGCGAGACGGGCGGCGAGCGGCTCGATGGTCCAGCGCAGCTCGCTGAGCTCGCGGCGCTGGTCGTCGCGCTGGGGGCCGAAGGCCCGCCACTCGATGATGTCCGGGTCGAGGAGGTTCCAGTCGCTGACCGGACGCACCCGCGTGCCCACGTTCGGCCGGGCGCTGACCAGGCCCTTGGCCTCCAGGACGCGGAGGGACTCGCGGACGACGGTGCGGGAGACCTCGAAGCGCTGGCCGATCTCCTCGGGCACCAGCGGGCGGTCCGCGCCCAGGTCGCCCGAGACGATCATCTGACCCAGCTGCTGGACGAGTTGGCCGTGCAGCCCGCGGCCGCGGTTGCCCGCGGGCCGCCGGCCGACCCGGCCCAGCTCGGATTCGCCTCCGTCCCAGGCGGGCGTTCCGACGCGATCGCCCACCGGGGCGTCGCCGTAGGAGTAGCGGTCGAGTTCGCCCGGACCGACCAGACCGGAGTCGGTGGAACGGGCGGCGGTCATCATGGTGTGCGCAAGGGTACTCACGGATCCTTTGTCGGCGTCGCTTCCAACTCCCTTGAGGTCTTTGGTGAAAAGCACACGAAAGGGTGATCGCTCACCCCGTCGCAATTGACGCCTTATCGGAAAGAAACGAGCTACCCACGGGGAGTTGTGGGCACAAGCGGTATCAGAACCGTAAGAACCCCGGTCATCAGGCCCTGGCGCGCAGGGTTGTGAACAGATACGCGCACAGCAGTGCCGCGAGGGACAACGCCATTGCGCCACCTACGGGTTGGACGAGCAGTCGTGCCACCGCGAGCAGGTACCGGTCCCCTCCGAACGGCCACTGGAGCAGGAACACCTCCCGCATCCGCGACGGGAGATCGGCCACCGTGCGCTCGGCCGGACCCCGGAACGCCGTGTGCATGAGGGGAACGACGGCCACGGGTACGGCGAGGACGGCGGCGAGCCCG
>NZ_MUNF01000209.1:0-141 GCF_002154555.1 Streptomyces murinus | reverse complement strand
CGTCGCGGTGGCGCCGGTGACGAGGAGTTTCGCGGTCAGCAGCCCGAGTCGGCGGGGTACGGTGCCGCGGTCCGCGGCGAGGGCGGGGTGGCGGAACTCGTCCCCGAAGGCCAGTGCCCCGAGCAGTCCGGCGGCGAGCGC
>NZ_MUNF01000208.1 GCF_002154555.1 Streptomyces murinus | reverse complement strand
GCTGCTCGCCCTGCTCATCGGCCCGCCAGGGCTGGCCCGGCTGACCGAACGCCGGGGCCTGGCCCCGCGGCTGGGGCTCTCCCTCAGGGCGACCGCCCTGTTCGCGGGGGCGCTCACGCTGGGATTCGTGCTGGTGTGCCGGCCCGACCCCAGCGTGCTGCGGGCCGCCGTCTGCGGAGCGATCGCGCTGCTCGCCCTGGCCACGGGCCGCCGCAGATCCCTCGTCCCGGCCCTGGCCACGGCCGTACTGCTCCTGGTGCTGTACGACCCCTGGCTCGCCCGCGGCTACGGCTTCCTGCTCTCCGTGCTGGCCACCGGCGCCCTGCTGGTACTGGCCCCGGGCTGGAGCGAGGGGCTGCGGCGGCGCGGGGTGCCACCGAGGCTCGCCGAGGCGCTGGGCGCGGCCGCCGCGGCACAGGCGGTGTGCGCGCCGGTCGTGGCGGTGCTGTCGGCCCGGGTGAGCCTGGTGGCGGTGCCGTGCAATCTGCTGGCCGAGGCGGCGGTGGCGCCCGCGACCGTGCTGGGGTTCGCCGCGCTGGCGACCGCGCCGGTGGCGATGCCCCTGGCCGAGCTGCTGGCCTGGGGCGCGAGTTGGCCGACCCGGTGGATCGCCGGTGTCGCCAGAGCCGGGGCCGCGCTGCCCGGCGCGGGCGTGGACTGGCCGGGCACCTGGCCGGGGGCGCTGCTGCTCGCGGCGGTCACGGTGGCCGTCGTCCTGGCCGGGCGGCGGCTGGTGCGGCGCCCGTGGTGGTGCGGGCTGTTCGGGGCGCTGCTCCTGCTGGCGCTGGTGCGCCCCGCGCCGCTGACCCGGGTGGTGACGGGCTGGCCGCCGCCGGGGTGGCGGTATGCGATGTGCGATGTCGGGCAGGGTGACGCGACTGTGCTGGCGGCGGGCGCCGGCGCGGGGGTGGTCGTGGACGCCGGGCCCGATCCGGCGGCGGTGGACCGCTGCCTACGGCAACTGGGCATCAGCCGCGTCCCCCTCCTCGTGCTGACCCACTTCCACGCCGACCATGTGGCGGGGCTGCCCGGGGTGCTGCGGGGGCGGGAGGTGGCCGCGATCGAGACGACGGGGTTCGAAGAGCCCAGGCAGGAGGCGGAGTTCGTGAGGAGGGAGGCGGCCGGGCGCCATATCCCGGTCACCCGGGCCGTCGCGGGCGAGGAGCGGCGCACCGGACCACTGTCCTGGCGGGTGCTGTGGCCACCCGCGGACACGGGCCCGCCGACGGCCGCCGGCCCACCGCCGGGTACTGGCCCACTCGCGGGGCCCGGCGTACCCGCGGGACCCGGCGTACTCGCCGGACCCGGCCCGCTTGCGGGGGCCGCCCCGCCTCCCCCCAACGGCCCGGTCGCCGCCCCCGAGTTCGACGGGCCCAACGATGCCAGCGTGGCACTGCTGGTCCGCACGGGAGGGCTGCGGTTGCTGCTGCTCGGGGACCTCGAACCCCCTGACCAACAGGCGCTGTTGAGATCTCCGGAGGCGGCGGGGATGGCCGGGGTGGATGTGCTGAAGGTGGCCCACCATGGATCGGCCTACCAGGACCCGGAGTTGATACGGCTCGTGGCGCCCCGGGTGGCGCTCATCTCGTGCGGCACCGGGAACCCTTATGGGCACCCGGCCCCGTCGACGGTGGCCGCGTTGCGGGCCGGTGGCGCGCTGGTGCTGCGGACCGACCGGGACGGGGCGCTCGCGGTGGGCGGGGCCGGGGGCGCGGGCAGGGAGGTGAGGGTGACGCGGGACGGGGCGTCCGGTTAGCGGTAGAAGACGGCCACGCCGCCGTGGTGCGAGCAGGCGCCCTGGTGATGGGCGGCGTAGGAGTAGGTGCCGTCGTTGCACAGGGCGGTGGCACCGTTGCCCGCGCTCGTCGAGCCCCCCGAGGAGCTGGAGCCGCCGCCGCTCGACGAACCGCCGGACGAACCCCCCGAAGAGCCGCTGGAGGAGCCGCCCGACGAGCCCCCGCTGCTGCCCGAACCGGCGGCCGGCGCGTGGGCGGTGACGGTCACCTTCACCTTGACGGTCTTCGTCGCCGTGACCGTCGGCGCGGGCTCGGGGGTCGCCGTCTCCGTGGCGGTGGCGGTCGCCGTGACCGTGGCGGTCGGCTGCACCCTGGCGGCCGTCGGCTTGGCGTCGGTCCCGTTGCCCTGACCGCTCGCACCGGCCCCGATACCGAGGAAGAAGGCGAGCCCGAGGGCGGGCAACACATAACGCTTCCGCGCCCACTTGGGGGCGGTCCGGGTGGGCGGCTGCGGCGGCTGCGGTGGCATGGCGTACGGCTGGTACGGGTTGCTCATGGGTCCCCCCAAGGTGCGTCGGAGGTAAGACCGTAACTCCAGATGTGATGTTCATGTGAAGTTTTCGTAAGGGAGTCGCTTGTTCGTGACGTGGTGAAGGTGATGTGAAACGGGCATTGGGCGGTCAAATGCGCTCAGTTGTGGCGCATGCGCTGGATTCCTGTGATGTGGTCCCGTGTTGCCTCGAAAGCCGCAACAGTGATCGAATGGATCTTCGGCAGCAGAAGATGTCGAGGCGTACAGGGGTGCAGTGGATGTTCGGCCGCTGGCTGGGTAACCGGACGAACGGGATACAACCGGCGAGCCCCCTGGGGGCGGTTCGGACGCCGGCCGGTGCGGGGGTGATCGGCTGCCGGGTGGTGGATCCGGTCAACCAGCCGGTCACCGGCGCCGAGTTCACGGTCAGCGACACCATGGGGCGCAAGGTGGTGGCCGGGGGGACGGATCCGTACGGATCGTTCCTGGCGACCGTGCCGGCGGGGGAGTACCGGCTCGCGGTGACGGCCGAGGGGTACACGCCCTACCGGGCCACCGCGCTGGTCGCGGAGGACACCCTCGCCTCGCTGGGCGATGTCACCCTCCAGGTCGCCCCACCACCGGAGCCCCCGGCGGCCGGCGAGTGGCAGCTCGACCCCGGACACTCCTCGATCGGTTTCACCGCGCGGCACATCGGCCTGGCCCGGATCCACGGGCGCTTCAACTCCTTCGCGGGCGCGGTGCGGATCGCCGAGCGGATCGAGCGGTCCGCGATGCATGTGGTGATCGACGCGGCGTCCATCGACACCGGGGTGCGGATGCGCGACGAGCATCTGCGGTCGAGGGACTTCCTGGACGTACTGCGGTTCCCGACCCTGGAGTTCTACAGCGACCGGCTCACCCACCGGGGCGGCAGCCGGTGGGCGGTCACCGGCGCGCTGTCGCTGCACGGAGTGACCCGCACGGTGACGCTCGACACCGATTACCTCGGGCTCGGCAACGGCATCGAGGGCGAGACGCGGGCCGCCTGCCGGGCCACCACCG
The DNA here is from genome assembly GCF_002154555.1 of Streptomyces murinus. GTDB lineage: Bacteria > Actinomycetota > Actinomycetes > Streptomycetales > Streptomycetaceae > Streptomyces > Streptomyces murinus. Next base: position 7,862 of record NZ_MUNF01000208.1, on the reverse strand, counting down.
AGCTGCACCGGGACGACTTCACGGTCAGCTGGCAGTCGATGCTGGCCCGGGGGATCGCGGCGGTGGGGCCGAGCATCCACGTCGACCTGGATGTCCAGCTCGTGCCCCAGGGGCCCACGGGCTGACCTGGCGATTCGGTGCCACCGGCGTGCCGGACAATGGCGGCGTGAGCGATGTGAGACATGTGCTGGTGCTGCCCGACCGGGACGCGGCGGAGGCGGTGGCGGAGGCGCTCGGGGAGCGGTTCGCCCTCGACGAGGAACCCCGGCTGCTCCGGGACGCGCTGGCCGGCGAGGACGACGCCGAGGACGCGCAGTGGCTGGTCGTACTGGCCGACGAGGAGCAGCGGCTGGACCCCCGGGAGCTGGACGAGTTCGCGGGGGAGTGGGACGGGTGGCGCGAGGAACCGTGAGGCGCGGGAAGCCGTGACCTGGGTGCCGTGAGCGGTGGGAAGCCGTGACCCCGGGTGCCGTGAGCCGCTGGGAGCGGCGGTGGCGGCAGCGGGCTCGGGGCGTTGTCGGTGGGGCGTGGGATGCTTGGTGCGATGGCCAGGAAGACTGCGAATGACGATGTTCTCGCCCCGGTGACGCTTGCCGTGGGCCAGGAGGACCTGCTGCTGGACCGCGCCGTGCGGGAGGTGGTGGCCGCCGCGCGCGCCGCCGACGCCGACACGGATGTACGGGACCTGACCCCGGACCAGTTGCAGCCCGGCACGCTCGCCGAGCTGACCAGCCCGTCGCTGTTCGCCGAGCGCAAGGTCGTCGTCGTACGCAACGCGCAGGATCTGTCGGCCGACACCGTCAAGGACGTGAAGGGGTACCTCGGCTCGCCCGCCGAGGAGATCACCCTGGTGCTGCTGCACGCGGGCGGCGCCAAGGGCAAGGGCCTGCTGGACGCCGCGCGCAAGGCGGGGGCGCGGGAGGTGGCCTGCCCGAAGATGACCAAGCCGGCGGACCGGCTGGCGTTCGTGCGGGGGGAGTTCCGTACGACGGGGCGGTCCGCGACGCCCGAGGCGTGCCAGGCGTTGTGCGACGCGATCGGGAGCGATCTGCGGGAGCTGGCGTCGGCGGTGGCGCAGTTGACCGCGGATGTCGAGGGGACCATCGACGAGGCCGTCGTCGGGCGCTACTACACCGGGCGGGCCGAGGCCTCCAGTTTCACGGTCGCGGACCGGGCGGTGGAGGGACGTACGGCGGAGGCGCTGGAGGCCCTGCGGTGGTCGCTGTCGACAGGCGTGGCGCCGGTGATGATCACGAGCGCGCTGGCCCAGGGGGTGCGGGCGATCGGGAAGCTGTCGTCCGCGCGGGGCGGTCGGCCGGGTGATCTCGCGCGGGAGCTGGGGATGCCGCCCTGGAAGATCGACCGGGTGCGGCAGCAGATGCGCGGCTGGACGCCGGACGGGGTGTCGGTGGCGATGCGGGCGATCGCCGAGGCGGACGCGGGGGTGAAGGGCGGCGGCGACGACCCCGAGTACGCCCTGGAGAAGGCCGTCGTCATCATCGCCCGCGCGGCCCGCTCACGGGGACGCGGCTAGGGCCTGTCTGACAATTCCCGTCGTCGCCCGGAGGGCGGCCGCGCGGCGTCAGGTGCGTGCTCTCGGGGTGCCGGGCGTAGGCCCTCGTACTGGACGTACTTGGGTCTGCGCCCGGTGCCGCGAGAGTGCGTGCATGGCGTCGCGCGGCAGACGGGAATTGTCAGACAGGCCCTAGGCCCCCTGCCGAGGCTCCGCGCACCACCTGAAGCCGTCGGCCGCGGGCAGGCTCCACGGAAGCCGCCTCCCGGCATGAAGCCGGCCCCCGGCATGCCGAGAACCCCGCCTCCCGCCCTGGGGAAGGGCGGGTGACGGGGGTCTCGGTTCACGATGCTGAAGCCCCACCCGCGTGGCGAACGCAGGCCGCGTGAGGCTTCGGGGCTGCCGGTCGGGAGCGGATGAGAGAGGGCCCGCTCTTGGTCTTTCCGGCGGTCAGATCAAAGGGGTTGTTCAGCCCTTGATGGACGCGACCTTGGAAGCAAGCGCCGACTTCTTGTTGGCGGCCTGGTTCTTGTGGATGACGCCCTTGGAGACGGCCTTGTCGAGCGCACGCGCGGCGGCGCGCTGAAGCTCGGTCGCCTTGGCGGTGTCACCCGCGGCAGCGGCCTCGCGGGCCTTGCGGATCGCGGTCTTCAGGGAGGACTTGACGGCCTTGTTGCGCAGCCGGGCCTTCTCGTTGGTCTTGATCCGCTTGATCTGGGACTTGATGTTCGCCACGAAGGAGCCTTTTCAGGTTCAGGCACGGGGCCGCAGGGGTCCCGTGCCGGTGATCCAAAATTTCTCTGATCGTGCCTCGGGCCGAGAGGGCATGAGGCACAGCCATCTACAGTACCAGTGGCCCTGCGAGCGGCCCAAAACGCCCTTCGGTCCCTCCGCGTGGGACCATGGAGACTACGTATCGATCCGACCCGAGGCATAAGGCGCCTCAAGAGACAGGACCCTGCGTGCCCGCGACCCCTAACCACGTGCCCGAGCCGAGCCGTACCGCCCCGGCGCTGATCCGCAATTTCTGCATCATCGCGCACATCGACCACGGCAAGTCCACGCTCGCCGACCGGATGCTCCAGCTGACCGGCGTGGTCGAGCAGCGGCAGATGCGTGCTCAGTACCTCGACCGGATGGACATCGAGCGCGAGCGCGGCATCACGATCAAGTCCCAGGCGGTGCGTCTGCCCTGGGCCCCCACCGAGGGCCCCGACCAGGGCACGACGCACATCCTCAACATGATCGACACCCCGGGGCACGTCGACTTCACCTATGAGGTCTCGCGGTCGCTGGCCGCCTGCGAGGGGACCGTCCTCCTCGTCGACGCCGCCCAGGGCATCGAGGCGCAGACCCTCGCCAACCTCTACCTGGCGATGGAGAACGACCTCAAGATCATCCCCGTGCTCAACAAGATCGATCTGCCGGCCGCCCAGCCGGAGAAGTTCGCCGAGGAACTGGCGAACCTGATCGGCTGCGAGCCGCAGGACGTGCTCAAGGTCTCCGCCAAGACGGGTCTCGGCGTCGAGGCGCTGCTCGACAAGGTCGTCGAGGAGATCCCGGCCCCGGTCGGTGTCGCCGACGCCCCCGCCCGCGCGATGATCTTCGACTCGGTCTATGACTCCTACCGCGGTGTCGTGACGTACGTCCGCGTCATCGACGGCCAGCTCAACAAGCGCGAGCGCATCAAGATGATGTCGACCGGCGCGACCCACGAGCTGCTGGAGATCGGCGTCAGCTCGCCCGAGATGCTCCCGGCCGACGGCCTGGGCGTCGGCGAGGTGGGCTATCTGATCACCGGTGTGAAGGACGTCCGCCAGTCCAAGGTCGGTGACACCGTCACCAGCCAGAGCAAGGGCGCCACCGAGGCCCTCGGCGGCTACAAGGACCCGAAGCCGATGGTGTTCTCGGGTCTGTATCCGCTGGACGGCTCTGACTATCCGGAGCTGCGCGAGGCCCTGGACAAGCTCCAGCTCAACGACGCCGCCCTGGTCTACGAGCCGGAGACCTCCGCCGCCCTCGGCTTCGGCTTCCGCGTCGGCTTCCTCGGCCTGCTGCACCTGGACGTGATCCGCGAGCGCCTGGAGCGCGAGTTCGGCCTCGACCTGATCGCCACCGCCCCCAACGTGGTCTACCGCGTGGTCATGGAGGACGGCGCCGAGTACACGGTGACCAACCCGAGCGAGTTCCCCGAGGGGAAGATCGACGAGGTCTACGAGCCGGTCGTACGGGCCACGATCCTCGCGCCCACCGAGTTCATCGGCGCGATCATGGAGCTGTGCCAGACCCGGCGCGGCACCTTGCTCGGCATGGACTACCTCTCCGAGGACCGCGTCGAGATCCGCTACACGCTGCCCCTCGCGGAGATCGTCTTCGACTTCTTCGACCAGCTGAAGTCCAAGACCCGCGGCTACGCCTCGCTCGACTACGAGCCCACCGGCGAGCAGTCCAGCAGCCTGGTCAAGGTCGACATCCTGCTGCACGGCGACAAGGTGGACGCCTTCTCGGCGATCACCCACAAGGACCAGGCGTACGCGTACGGCGTGCGGCTCGTCGCCAAGCTCAGGGAGCTGATCCCGCGGCAGAGCTTCGAGGTGCCGGTCCAGGCGGCCGTCGGCTCCCGGGTGATCGCCCGCGAGACCATCCGCGCCATCCGCAAGGACGTCCTCGCCAAGTGCTACGGCGGCGACATCTCCCGTAAGCGCAAGCTGCTGGAGAAGCAGAAGGAAGGCAAGAAGCGGATGAAGATGGTGGGTTCGGTGGAGGTTCCGCAGGAGGCCTTCATCGCCGTCCTCTCCAGCGATGACAGCGCGGGGTCGGCCAAGGGCAAGAAGTAACCGAAGGTAACAAACGATTGCGTCCGCAAAACGGACAGCAGGGGGCCCGTCGTGCGAAAGCGCGGCGGGCCTCTGCGCGTGGGTGTGGTCACTCCGCGTCGACACTGAGGGGAAAGAGACAGGGTGAAGCCCCTTACGCAGCGGGCGGTCGCGCCTTACTCTGATGCCTGCTCGATAGTTACTCGCGAGTTAAACAACAGCTCGAACCCCACCGTGAGTTAACCCAGCCGCACGAGTACCAACCGCGCTGTCGCGGGCCCCGGAGGATGTCGTGAGCGACACACAGACCCAGATCGAGAACCGTCCGCCGTCCGTCGCGGCCCTCTTCCTTGAGCGCGTCGCGGCGACACCGGACGCCGAGGCCTACCGCTACCCGGTGCCTCCCGCCGCCGGGCAGGGCCCGGACGACTGGAAGTCGCTGAGCTGGGCCCAGTCGGCCGACCGGGTGTACGCGATCGCGGCCGGACTCACCGAGCTGGGCATCGAGCCCGAGCAGCGCGTGGCGCTCGCCTCCTCCACCCGGGTCGAGTGGATCCTCGCCGACCTCGGCATCATGTGCGCCGGCGGCGCCACCACCACGATCTACCCGCAGACCAACGCCGACGAGTCCGCGTTCATCCTCGCCGACTCCGAGAGCCGGGTGCTGATCGCCGAGAACGCCGCCCAGGTCGCCAAGGCGGTCGAGAAGCGCGCCGAGCTGCCCGAACTGATCAAGGTCGTCGTCGTCGACCCGGCCGGTGTGCCCGAGGGCGACGACTGGGTGATCACCCTCGCCGAGCTGGAGAAGCGCGGCACCGCCTACCTGGAGCAGCACCCGCAGCTGATCAAGGAGCGGGTCGGCGCGATCACCAAGGACCAGCTCGCCACCCTCATCTACACCTCCGGTACCACCGGCCGGCCCAAGGGCGTACGGCTGCCGCACGACAACTGGTCGTACATGGCCAAGGCCATCGTCTCGACCGGGTTCCTCGGTCCGGACGACGTGCAGTACCTGTGGCTGCCGCTCGCGCATGTCTTCGGCAAGGTGCTCATCTCCGGCCAGATCGAGACCGGGCACGTCACCGCCGTGGACGGCCGCGTCGACAAGATCATCGAGAACCTCCCGGTGGTGCGGCCGACCTACATGGCCGCCGTGCCGCGCATCTTCGAGAAGGTCTACAACGGTGTCGCGGCCAAGGCCCGGGAGGGCGGCGCGGCCAAGTACAAGATCTTCCAGTGGGCGGCCGAGGTCGCCCGCGAGTACGCCAAGGCCGAGCAGGACAACTTCCGGCACACCGGCAACCGCACGGTGCCCTTCGGCCTCGCCGCCAAGCACAAGGTCGCCGACACCCTCGTCTACGCCAAGATCCGCGAGGCGTTCGGCGGCCGGCTGCGCGCCTGTGTCTCCGGCTCCGCCGCGCTCGCGCCCGAGATCGGCTACTTCTTCGCCGGCGCCGGCGTCCATATCCTGGAGGGCTACGGCCTGACCGAGTCCTCCGCGGCCTCCTTCGTGAACCCCGGGGAGGCGTACCGCACCGGCACGGTCGGCAAGCCGCTGCCCGGCACGGAGGTGCGGATCGCGGACGACGGCGAGATCCTGCTGCGGGGCCCCGGCATCATGCAGGGCTACCACAAGCTGTCCGACAAGACCGCCGAGGTGCTGGAGTCCGACGGCTGGTTCCACACCGGCGACATCGGCGAGCTCTCGCCCGACGGGTATCTGCGGATCACCGACCGCAAGAAGGACCTGATCAAGACCTCCGGCGGCAAGTACGTCGCGCCGGCCGAGGTCGAGGGCCAGTTCAAGGCGGTCTGCCCCTACGTCTCCAACATCCTGGTGCACGGCGCCGACCGGAACTACTGCACCGCGCTCATCTCCCTGGACGAGCTCGCGCTCGCGGAGTGGGCCAAGGAGAACGGCCTGGGCGGCAAGCCGTACGCCGAGATCGTCGCGGCGCCGCAGACCGTGGAGATGGTCGACGGGTACGTCCAGCAGCTCAATGCCGGGCTCCAGCGCTGGCAGACCATCAAGAAGTTCCGGCTGCTGCCGCGGGATCTCGATGTGGAGCACGGCGAGATCACGCCGAGCCTGAAGCTGAAGCGGCCGGTGGTGGAGCGGGCGTACAAGGGCCTGATCGACGAGATGTACGCCGGGGCGCGGGAGAAGTAGGGCACTCGCTCGGGCCCGGTTCAGGGGTGCGTTTTTGGCCACCGGCGCTCGAAAAGGTTCTCCTTACGATGCCGTCCTAGCACGCTTCTCGGCCATGCGTGGCCACTTCGGTGACTTCACGCTTATGCGCGACCCCCGTCTGTCACCCTGGCCGCATGGACATGGCGGCCATACCCACGCAGCGGGAGACGGCGGGCCGGGCGCGCGGACACGCCGCGTTGCCCGGCAGTCCGCTCGCGCCGGGCTCCGCGCGGGCCCTGGTGCGGGCCGCGCTGGCCGAGGCACCCGTGGCGCCCCGGCTCGTCGACGACGCCATGGCGGTCGTCAGCGAGCTGGTCACCAACGCCGTGGTGCACGCGGGCACCGAGATATCCCTCGACTGGTGCCTGGAGGACGGCGGAACGTTCCTGGTCGAGGTCGGGGACCAGCACCCGGCCCGGCCACCGCGGGACGCGACCGCGGGCGAGCCGTCGTACGACACCCTGGAGTACGGCCGCGGGCTGCGCCTGGTCGGGGCGCTCGCCGAGTCCTGGGGGGTCACCTACCGCACCGGCGCCAAGTCGGTGTGGGCCAGGCTGCCCCGGGGCGGCAGCGAGCCGCCGGCCGGCGGTGGGGCGCTGGACGCGCTGGAGGTCGCCGAGGCGCTGGCCCCGCAGTCGCAGCGCACGGACAGCGACCGGGACTGGCTCGGCCGGGGCGCGCTGTCCTTCCTCGCCGAGGCGTCCGACCTGCTCGCGGGCCAGCTGGACGAGAACCTGGTCACGGCCCTCACCGGCCAGCTGATCGTGCCCCGGCTCGCCGACTGGTGCGCGGTGTGGCTGGAGGACGAGGCGTCGGCGCGCGGCGGGTCCTGCGACGGCCCGGCGCGGGTCTGGCACGCCAGCGAGAACCGCATCGAGGAACTGCGCCGCACCCTGGAGAAGGAGCCGCCGCAGCCCGGGGACGGGGTCGGCTTCGGGCCCTCGCCCTACCCCTGGCCCGGTGACGCGCTGGGCCCCCAGGGCGCGGACGGTACGGCGCTGGCGTACCGGCTGGTCGCGGGCGGGCGGCCGCTGGGCACGCTGGTCATCGGGCGGTGCGGGCTCGCGCGCTTCCCCGACGAGATCACCGGCCTGGTGGAGGATCTGGGCCGCCGGGTGGCCCTCGCCATCGGCGCGGCCCGGCAGTACGCCCGGCAGGCCACCATCAGCGCCATCCTCCAGCGCGGGCTGCTGCCCGGCGCGGTCGCCGAGATCCCCGGGATGAGCAGCGCGCTGGTCTACGAGCCGTGCGACAAGAGCGGCCCCAGCGGCGACTTCTACGACCTGTTCCCGGCGGGCGACGGCCGCTGGTGCTTCGCCATCGGCGATGTGCAGGGCAAGGG
>NZ_MUNF01000207.1 GCF_002154555.1 Streptomyces murinus | reverse complement strand
TCGGCGCCCCCCTGCCCGCCCGGGGGCGGGCAGGGGGGCGCCGATCATGAGGCGACGAGGTCACCGCGCAGCAGCGGGGCGCCCTCGGGTACCTCGGCCGGGTCGGAGCCCTGGTGCAGCACCCGGTTGTCGCGGTCCACGAACACCACGTGGGGCTTCAGGGCGCGGGCCTCGGCGTCGGTGACGGTGGCATAGGCGATGAGGATGACCAGGTCGCCGGGGCTGATCAGGCGGGCGGCGGCTCCGTTGATACCGATGACGCCGGTGCCGCGCGGGCCCTCGATGACGTACGTGGACAGGCGGTTGCCGTTGTCGATGTCCACGATGTCGACCTTCTCGCCGGGCAGCAGGTCGGCCGCCTCCATCAGGTCGGCGTCGATGGTGACGGAGCCGACGTAGTGCAGGTCGGCCTGGGTCACCGTGGCCCGGTGGATCTTGGACTTGAACATGGTCCGGTACATGGGGTGTCGTCTCCTGTTGTCCTTGGCGAAGCGGTCAGGCGGCGCTCATGCGGCGGCGCAGGCTCGCCGGGCGCAGATCGGTCCACTCGGCGGCGATACGGGTCAGGCACTCCTCCCGGCTGCCGGTGAAGCCGAGGGTGCGCCAGCCGGCCGGGGGTTCGGTGTCGGCCGGCCAGACGGAGCGCTGCTCCTCGTCGTTGACGACGACGGCCCAGATGGTGACGACGGTGCTCATCGGGCGTCACCGCCCGGCTTGGTGCCGGAGAACATGAAGAACACCAGCATCATGGAGGCGTCGGGGCGGGCCACGAACTCGTCCATGGCGTCCGCGACGATCTCGCAGGGCCGCTCGGCGGCCGGGTTGACGGAGACCATGGCGTGCGTGCGGGAGCGGATGTCCAGCTGGGGCGCGAGTACGTCCATGCCGACCTCCTCGCTGGAGATGGCGACGGCCTCGACCTTGATGTCGGTGAACCCGGCGTCCCGCATCAGGCCGCCCAGCTCCCGGCCGATCAGCCGGTTGCCGCCGCGGCTGGCCTGCAACTCGATACGCAGCCGCACCACCTCGTCGAACTCGGGCAGGTCGGGCTGCGGGTGCAGCAGCCCCCACAGGGCGTCGTCGACGTCGATGACGGCGAGCCGGCCGCCGGGGCGCAGCATCCGGTGGGCCTCGGCGAGCACGTCCGGGGTGCCGGGCACGTGCTGGAGGACCAGCCGGGCGTGCACCAGGTCGAAGGAGTCGTCGGGCAGCCCGCTGTCCAGGACCGAGCCCTGCACCAGCCTCAGCTGGTCGGGGCGGGCCGGGGTGAGGTGGCCGCGGGCGTGCTCGATCAGGTCCTCGTTGAGCTCCAGGCAGGTGAGGGTGCCCTGCGGCACCTCCTGGAGCAGCCGCTCGGTGATGTAGCCGGGACCGGAACCGACCTCCAGCACGTCGGAGGACTCGGTCAGCCCGAACTCGCGCAGGACGCGCAGCTCCTTGTTCCAGGACGCGGCGACCTGCTGGCGCAGCCGGTGGATCTCGTTCTGGGGCGCGTGGTGCTCGCCGGGCTGGTAGTAGGAGGACGGGCGCTCCGGGTCCGCGCCGGGGGTCTGGGCGAGGTCGGCGGCGGTGGGCGGGGTCACGGTGGTCATGGGTCTTCTTTCCGGGTCGTCGTTCTGGTGGTCGATGGGGACGTACTGGGCCGGGGCCGGCGGCTGTGCCGGGACCGGCGGCCGGTCAGCGGGGTGCCGGCAGATAGCCGGAGGAGGCGAACCAGCGCAGGTAGGTGCGGATCAGGTCCGCGTCGAGCGGCGGGCAGCCGATGCCGGTGCCGGGCAGCAGGGCCCGGGTGGCGTCGTCGGCGAACCGGACGGCGGTGAAGCCGCCGCCGGCCGGGTCGAAGAGGCTGAGCAGCGGGTACGCCGCGTTGTCCGGGTCGGCCTGGATCCGCGCGACCCAGTCCGCGAGCGGGAGCTCGTCCAGCCGGTAGCCGAAGTCCCTTACCTGGCCGAGGAGTTCGACCAGCGGCACGGGGCGGGTGTTGACCTGGTGGTGGATGCCGCCGAGCGCCTCGGGCCGCTGGGCGACGGCGACGATCGCGCGGGCCACGTAGTCGACGGGCACCAGGTCGGCCTCCGCGGTCAGCCCGGCCGGGGCGGCCTCCGCCTGGACGCAGCCCTTGACCACCCGCCACAGCAGGTCGTCGCTCTGGCAGGCGCCCGTGGCCGTGTGCCCGGCGATCCGGCCGGGCCGGTGCACGGTGACCGGCACGCCGCGCTCCCGGGCGACGGCGATGAGCTGCTCGGCGACCCACTTGCTCTGGGTGTAGCCCTGGCGCAGCAGTTCGGGCGGCCCGGCCACGGCGGTCTCGGTGACCGGGGCCCCGTCGGCCGGGGGCCCGGCGAACACGCCGACCGTGGACACATGGTGGACGGCGGCCCGGCCGGAGGCGGTGGCCAGGCGCAGCACCTCGCGGGTGCCGTCGACGGTGGCGGCGCGCAGCTCCTCGTACGGCAGCACCAGATTGACGGCGGCGGCGCAGTGGTAGATCGCGTCGATCCGGCCGGCCAGCGCCCGGTAGGTGTCGTCGTCCAGGCCGAGCCGGGGCGCGGCCAGATCGCCGGTCACCACGCGGACCCGGTCGGCGCGAGCGGGGTCCCACAGGCCGTAGCCGGACAGCGTCTTCTCCAGCCGCCGTCGCGCGCTCACCTCGTCCTCGGCCCGCACCAGGCAGTGCACGGTGGCCTTGGTGGCGCGCAGCAGCTCGTCCAGGAGGAAGGCGCCGAGGAATCCGGTGGCGCCGGTGAGCAGGACGTCCCGGACGCCTCCCGGCCGCTCCGGGGCGGGATAGCCCGCGATGCCGGCGCCGAGGTGGATGTCGGCGCGCATGGCTGCGACGGGTGCGGCGGCCGGGGCGCCGGCACCGGCCTGGTCCAGGACCGCGGCGATCCCGGCGACGGTCGGCTCGGCGAACAGCACCCGCAGCGGCAGTTCGGTGGCGAACTCCTCGCGCAGCCGGAACACCAGCCGGGTCGCCAGCAGCGAGTGGCCGCCCAGGTCGAAGAAGTTGTCGTCGGCGCCGACCGCGTCCAGGCCGAGCAGTTCCCGCCAGACGGCGGCGACCCGCTCCTCGGTGGGGGTGCGCGGGGCGGTGAACGCGGTCCCGGCCGCCGTACGGACCGGCTCGGGCACCGGGAGCCGCTTGCGGTCCACCTTGCCGTTGACGGTCAGCGGCAGCGCGTCCAGCACCACCACGGCGGCGGGCACCATGTAGGCGGGCAGCCGGTCGGCGACGTGTGCGCGCAGCAGGGCGGCCGTCTCCTCGGGCTCCGCGCCGGCGCGGGCGTCGGGCTCCAGGGTGACGTAGCCGTACAGGCGCGGTTCGCCGTCGCCGCCGGGCCCCGGCCGGACGACCGCCGCGTGCACGTCCTCGTGGTCGAGCAGGGCGGCCTCGATCTCACCGGTCTCGATGCGGTAGCCGCGGATCTTCACCTGGTGGTCGGCCCGGCCGACGTACTCGAACTCGCCGCGCGCGGTGAGCCGGGCCAGGTCGCCGCTCTTGTACAGGCGCGCGCCGGGCCGGCTGTCGAAGGGGTGCGGCACGAACCGGTCGGCGGTCTTGTACGGGTCGCCGAAGTAGCAGCGGGCGAGTCCGGGGCCGCCCACGTACAGCTCGCCGGTGACGCCGATCGGGACCGGCTGGAGCCGCTCGTCCAGGGCGTACAGCTCGGTGTCGGGCATCGGCCGGCCGATCGGGCTGCGCCGGTTGAGACGGACGTCCTGGAGGGTCATCTCGCGGATGGTGACGTGGATGGTCTCGGTGATGCCGTACATGTTCACCAGGCGCGGCGAGCGGTCGCCGTGCCGCTCGAACCAGCTGGCCAGGGTGCCGGACTCCAGCGCCTCGCCGCCGAAGATGATGGCGCGCAGCGGCAGTTCGTCCGGTTCGTGCCGGGCGTCGACGGCGGCGAAGTGCACGAACGCGGACGGCGTCTGGTTGAGGACGGTGACGCCCTCCTCGCGCACCAGGGCGTAGTACGCCTCGGGGTCGCGGGCGGTCTCCACGGGTACGACGATCAGTCGGCCGCCGTGCAGCCACGCGCCCCACATCTCCACCACGGAGACGTCGAAGGCGTAGGAGTGCAGCATCGGCCACACGTCGTGCTCGTCGAAGTCGTAGGCGGGGGTGGCGGTCATCGCGGCGAACATCCGGGCCACGGTGGCGTGGCTGACCTGGACGCCCTTGGGGGTGCCGGTGGAGCCGGAGGTGTAGATGACGTAGGCCGCGTTGTCCGGGGCGAGCGGTGCGGGGTCGCGCTCGGGCACCGGTCTGGCCGGGTCGGGGAACGGCAGCTCGGGCCGGTCCAGCACCAGCAGATGGCCGTCGTATTCGGGCAGTTCCGCACACAGCGAGGCGTGGGTGATCAGCACGTGCGGGGTGGCGTCGGCGAGGATGCGGGCGAGCCGCGCGGCCGGGTACAGCGGGTCCATCGGGACGTACTGGCCACCGGCCTTGAACACGCCCAGGATCGCGACGGCGGTGTCCGGCGAGCGTTCCAGGAACAGGCCCACCCGGGTCTCGCGGCCGACGCCGGCGGCGCGCAGCCGGACCGCGAGCGCCTCGGCGCGGGCGTCCAGCTCGGCGTAGCCGAGGTGCTCGCCGCGGCAGCTGAGGGCGATGGCGTCGGGCCGCTGCCGGGCGTGCCGGGCGAACGTCTCGTGCAGACACTCGGTAACCGGGAACTCCGCGGTGTGCCGCCCCAGTTCGAGAACCTGGCGGCGCTCGGTGCCGCTCAGCAGCGGCAGCCGGGACAGCGGGGTCTGCGGCGCCTCGACGGCGCCTTCGAGAAGGGTGACGTAGCGGTCGACCATCCGCTCGGCGGTGCCGCGTTCGAACAGGTCGCTGTCGTACTCCAGGGTGGCCGCCCAGCCCTCGGCCCGCCGGCCGACGATCAGCTGGAGGTCGAAGCGGGAGGTGCCGTTGTGCGTCTCGACGGTCCGCACGCTCAGACCGGGCAGTTCCAGGGTGCTGGTGGTGGCGTTCTGCAGCACGAACATGGTGCCGAACAGCGGGGTGAGGTGGCTGCCCCGGTCCGGCCGCAGGTCCTCGACGATCCTCTCGAACGGCATCGCCTGGTGGGCGTAGGCGCCCAGCGCGGTGGCCCGGACCCGGCGCACCAAAGTGGTGAAGTCGGGGTCGCCCGTCAGGTCCAGGCGCAGCGGCAGGGTGTTGACGAAGAGCCCGATGAGTTCCTCGGTGTCCAGGTCGGTGCGGCCGGCGATCGGGGTGCCGACCAGGATCTCCTCGTCGCCGGTGCAGCGCCGCAGCAGGGCGGCGTAGGCGGCGAGCAGCACCATGTAGGGCGTGACACCACGCGACTTGGCGAGGGCGCCGACCCGCTCCACGAGCGCGTCGGGCAGGGCGCGCCGCACCCGGGCGCCACGGTAGCCGGGCTCCTCGGGGCGGGGGTGGTCGGTGGGCAGTTCCAGGGTGGGCAGCGCCCCGGAGAGCCGGTCGCGCCAGTAGTCGAGGTCGCCGGCCGGCTCGCCGGCGTCGAGGCGGGCGCGCTGGACGCGGGCGAACTCGGCGTAGCGCACGGCGGGCGGGCCCGGCTCGGGCTCGTCGGCGCCGGTGACAAGCCGGGTGTAGGCGGCGCTGAACTCGCGCACCAGAATGTCCAGGGACCAGCCGTCGCACACGATGTGGTGGACCGTCACGGACAGTACGTGGTCCTCGTCGCCGAGCCGGGCCACGGCGGCGCGCAGCAGCGGGGGCCGGCCGAGCGCGAAGGGGCGGGTGGCCTGCTCGCGCAGCCATTCGGCGAGGGTCCCCGCGGCTCCGGTGGTGAAGTCCGTGAGCGGCACGTCGACCTCGGCCGCCTCGACGGGGCGCACGGTCTGCCCGGGGCTGCCCTCGCGGACCCCGAAGGCGGTGCGCAGGGTGTCGTGGCGGCGCACCACGGCCCGGAACGCGCCGCGCACGGCGTCCAGGTCGAGTCGTCCGGTGAGCCGTACGGCCAGCGGGATGTTCTGCAGCGCGGTGCCCGGCACCAGTTCTTCCATGAACCACATGCGCTGCTGGGCGAAGGACAGCGGTTCGAAGGTGCCGGGCCCGCCGGTGGCCGGCGGGGCCGTCGTCTCGGTGATCTCGGTGGTCACTGTTGCACCGCCTCGGCAGCGTCGTGGGTCTGGGCGCGGACGGCCAGTTCCGCCATCCGCCGTACGGTCGGTTCGTCCAGGAACTCCTCCAGCGGCAGCTCGGCACCGAAGTGCCGGCTCGCCCGGGAGATCAGCTGGGAGGCGTTCAGGGAGTCGCCGCCGAGCATGAACAGGTCGTCGTCGGGGCCGATGCCTTCGATGCCGAGCAGTTCCTGCCAGAGGGCGGCGACGCGCGTGGCGGGGTCGCCGGGGGCGCGGCCGTCCGGGACGGGGCGCTCCGGAGCGGGTCCGTCCGGGGCGGTACCGCTCGCCGTCGCACCGACCGGGCGCGGTCCGGTGGCCGGCTCCGGGCGGTCGTGGGGCGGCCGGGGCCCGGCCGCCGGGCCGGTGACGGGCGGGTCGATCCAGTGGCGGCGGCGCAGCATCGGGTGACCGGGCAGGTCCGCCACCCGGGGCCGGGTGTCCGGTGTGCCGGTGTCGCCCGGCGCGTCGGGCAGTTCGACCGGGACGCCACGCGTCCACGCCTGGCCCAGGGCACCCAGCAGATACCGCCGGTCGGAGCCTTGCTGCCGGGCGCCGCGCAGCACGGTCACGGGCCGTACGGCGGGCCCGGCGACCTGGGCGGCGAACCGGCCCAGCGCCCGGCCGGGGCCCAGCTCCAGGAGTACGGCGTCCGGGGTGGCGGCCAGCAGCTCGCTCACCCCGTCGCCGAACCGCACGGCGGCACGGGCCTGGCGGGCCCAGTACGCGGGGCTGGTGGCCTCGGTGTCGGTGATCCAGGTGCCGGTGACATCGGACAGGAACGGGATGTCCGGGGTGCGCAGCGGCACCCGGGCGACCAGTTCGGCGAACGGCCCGGTCATCGGGTCGAGCATCGCCGAGTGGAAGGCGTGCGAGGTGTCCAGTCGGCGGGTCTGCACCCCGCGTCCGGCCAGTCGTGCCTCCACCGCGCGCACCGCCTCCTCGGTGCCGGACAGGACACAGCGCCGGGGCGCGTTGAGCGCGGCGATGCCGAGATGCGGCCCGGTCAGTCCGGTGGCCTCGGTCTCGCTCAGCTCCACCGCGAGCATGGCGCCGCGCGGCAGCTCCGCCATCAGCCGCCCGCGGGCCGCGACCAGCCGCACCGCGTCGGGCAGGGTGAACACCCCGGCCAGACAGGCGGCCGTCCACTCCCCCAGGCTGTGCCCCAGCAGGGCGACCGGGTGCGCGCCGCGCGCCTGCCACCAGCGGGCCAGCGCGTACTCGACGGCGAACAGCGCGGGCTGCGCCAGCCGGGTGTCCACCAGCGGGTCGGCGGTGCCCTCGGCGGCGGGCGTGTCCAGCAGGGCGCGCAGCTCGATGCCCTCGGCGGCCAGCAGCGCGCCGACCTCGTCGAGGTGGCGGGCGAACTCCGGCTCGGTACGCAGCAGCCCGGCGGCCATGCCCTGGTACTGGGTGCCCTGGCCGGGGAAGAGGAAGGCGACCGGGGCCGTGCCACGCGTGTGCTCCGCGCCGGCCCGGCGCAGGGCGTCGGCGGCCTCGGCGGGGTCCTTTGCGACCACGGCGGCGCGGTGCGGGAAGCGGCGGCGCCGGTGGGCGAGGGTATGGGCGACGTCCCGCAGGTTGTGGCCGTCCCCCCTCGCCGCCTGCCCGGCGGCCGGCGCGAGGGCGTCGGCGAGCCCGGAGACGGCCCGGGTCAGCGCCTCCTCGCTGTGCGCGGAGACCACGAGGAGCTGCTCGCCGCCGCACTCGGCGTCCCGCGCGCACGGCGGCCGCGGCGGCTCCTCCAGCACCACATGGGCGTTGGTGCCGCCCACGCCGAAGGAGCTGACCCCGGCCCGGCGCGGGCCCTCGCCGGCCGGCCAGGGGGTGAGCCGGTCGACCACGGCGAACGGCGACTTCTCGTTCGTGCGGGGGTTGCGCCGCCGGTAGTGCAGGCTCGCCGGGAGCAGGCCCTCGCGCACCGCGAGCACGGTCTTGATCAGGCCGATGACGCCCGAAGCGGCGTTCAGATGACCGATGTTGGTCTTCACGGAGCCGACCGGGACCGACTCGGGCGCCATCCCGTGCGGGGCGAACACCTCGTCCAGCGCCGCCAGTTCGACCGGGTCACCGATGGCGGTGCCGGTGCCGTGCGCCTCGATGTAGCCGATGGTGGCGGGGCTGACCCCGGCCGCCGAGTAGGCGTCGTGCAGCACCTGGACCTGGCCGTCGACGCTGGGCGCGGTGTAACCGGTCTTGCGGGCACCGTCGTTGTTCACGGCCGCGCCCAGGATCACCGCGTGCACCCGGTCGCCGTCGGCGAGGGCGTCGGAGAGCCGCTTGAGCGCGACCACGCCGACCCCGCTGCCGAAGACGGTGCCCGCGGCGTCGGCGTCGAAGGCCCGGCAGTATCCGTCCGGGGACTGGATGCCGCCGGTCTCGTGGACGTATCCCCAGTCCTGCGGCAGTTTCAGGGAGGCACCGCCGGCCAGCGCGAGGTCGCACTGGTAGTCCAGCAGGGCGCGGGCCGCCTCGGCGACCGCCACCAGCGAGGTGGAGCAGGCGGTCTGCACGGTGACGGCCGGTCCGGTCAGACCGAGCCGGTGGGCGACGCGGCTGGTCAGGTAGTCCTTGTCATTGCCGTGCAGCAGGGCCGCCGGGTACTCGCCGAGCAGCTTGTCCCGGTCGAGTCCGGGCAGCACGTTGAGCACCAGGTAGGAGTTGAAGGAGGTACCGCCCCACACCCCGATCCGGCCCTCGGCCCGCTCCGGGTCGCAGCCGGCGTCCTCCAGGGCCGCCCAGCACTGTTCCAGGAACAGCCGGTGCTGCGGGTCGGCGAGGTCCGCCTCGCGCGGTGTCATGCCGAAGAACCGGGCGTCGAAGTCCTCCGCACCGCGCAGCGGGGCGACGGCCGGGACATAGCCCTCCGGCGCGTCCTGCCGTACGGCGGTGCGCTCGATGGACTCGACCCCGTGTGTCAGGTTGCCCCAGAACCCGGCCGCGTCGTCCGCGCCCGGGACCCGGCAGGCCAGGCCCACGACCGCGATCCGCTCGATGTCCTCGGACCCACCTGACTCCGCGTGCTCCTCGTACTCCTCGTACTCCTCCATGGTCTTTCTCGGTCCCCCCGGTTCAGCCATCAGTCCGTCCCTTTCTCATGCGGCGCCGCCGGTCGGCGGCCCGGCGGGCCCGCTCGTCCGCCTCCCGGCGCGGGGCGTCCGCCCGTGGCACGGCCTTCGTGGCGGTGTCCGGGGCGCCGGTGAGGCCGTCCAGGTGGCGGGCGAGCGCGGCGAGCGTGGTGTGCCGCATCAGGTCCACCACCGGTACGTCCACGCCGAGTTCGGCGCGCAGCCGCAGTTGCAGCGCCACGAGTTGCAGCGAGTGGCCGCCGCGGCCGAAGAAGGTGTCGTCGGGGCCGATGTCCTCGGCGCCGAGCAGTTCCTGCCACAGGTCGCGCATCCGCCGCTCGGTACCGGTCGCCGGGCGGCGCGCCGGTGCGGGGGTGGCCGCGGTGCGGGCCCGGGCGTGCAGCGCGGCCACGTCGGCCTTGCCGTTGGCGGTCAGCGGGATCGCGTCGACCGGGTCGACGCGGGCCGGTACCGCGGCGGCGGGCAGTCGCTCGGCGAGATGGGCCCGCAGCTCCTCCCCGGTGACCGGACGGCCGGTGACCGCCCACGCGGCCAGCAGGGTCTCGCCGGTCGCGTCCCGGACCGCGGTGACCACGGCGTCGGTGACGGCGGGGTGTGCCCGCAGGACGTGCTCGACGCCGGCCGGGTCGACGCGATGGCCGCGCACCTTGACCTGCCGGTCGGCGCGGCCCGCGAACACCACGGTGCCGTCGGTCCGGTGGCGGCCCAGGTCACCGGTGCGGTACAGCCGTACACCCGGCCGGCCGGCCGGATCCACGGCGAACCGGCCCTGGGGGTCGCCGTCCAGGTAACCGTCCGCGAGGTACGGCGAGCGGACCACGATCTCGCCCAGTTCCCCGGCGGCGGCCGGCGTGGTGCCGCGCAGCACGAGGAGCTGGGTACCGTCGATGCCGCGGCCAAGCGGCACGGACTCGTCCGGGGCCGTCTCGCCCACCGGGTGCCAGGCGGGGGCCTGCGGGGTCTCGGTGGCGCCGTAGAAACCGACGAGCCGGACATCGGGGGCGAGCCTGCGCAGCACGGCCGTCTCACGGCCGCCGAGGACGTCACCGCCGAGGAACGCGTACCGCAGATCGGGCAGGCAGCCGTCGCCGAGCCCGCTCAGGAAGCGCACGGTCGGCGGGGTCAGGTGCAGCACCGTGATCCGCTCCCGGCGCAG
>NZ_MUNF01000206.1 GCF_002154555.1 Streptomyces murinus | reverse complement strand
GTCGCCACCGCCGCCGCGCTCGGTGTCGTCGAGCCCTACTCGTGCGGTGTCGGAGGCGGCGGCTACTTCGTCCACTACGACGCCCGCACCCGCACCGTCCACACCATCGACGGCCGGGAGACCGGGCCGGCGCGTATGCGGTCCGACTCCTTCACCGACCCGGCCACCGGCAAGGCGATCCCCTTCGACGACGCGGTCAACTCCGGTCTGTCCGTGGGTGTTCCGGGTACCCCGGCGACCTGGCGGAAGGCGCTGGACACCTGGGGCACCGTCTCGCTGGCCGAGGCGTTGCGGCCGGCGATCCGGATAGCGGACGACGGGTTCATCGTCAGCGAGCAGTTCCGCGCCCAGACCGAGATGAACGAGGCCCGCTTCCGCGACTTCACCCCGACCGCCCGGCTGTTCCTGCCGAACGGCCGGCTGCCGGTCGTCGGCACCCTGTTCCGCAATCCTGAACTCGCCCGGACCTACCGGGAATTGGCGCGGACGGGCATGGACGCCATGTATCTCGGGGACATCGGGCGGGACGTGGTGCGCACCGTGCGGAACCCGCCGGTGGCCCCCGGTTCCACGCGCACGGTGCGCCGCGGCCTCATGGAGCGCTCGGACCTCGCCGCCTACCGGGCGATCCTGCGCGCTCCGACCCGTACGACGTACCACGGGCTGGACGTCTACTCCATGGCGCCGTCCTCCTCCGGCGGCACCACGGTCGGGGAGGCGCTGAACATCCTGGAGAACCTGCGTCTGTCGCCGGCCGACAAGGTGCGGGCGCTGCACGACTATCTGGAGGCCAGCCGGATCGCGTTCGCGGACCGCAACCGCTGGGTGGGCGACCCGGCGTTCTCCGACGTGCCCACGCGGGAACTGCTGGCGAAGGAGTACGCCAAGGACCGCGCCTGTCTGATCCGGCCCACCACCGCGCTGACCAGCCCCGTCGCCCCGGGCGACCCGCGCCACCCGGCAGGCTGCGCCGATCCGGGCACCGGCGTCCCCGAACCGTACGAGGGGCGGTCGACCACCCATCTGGTGGTATCCGACCGCTGGGGCAACGTCGTGTCGTACACGCTGACGATCGAGCAGACCGGCGGCTCGGCGATCACCGTTCCCGGTCGCGGGTTCCTGCTCAACAACGAGCTCACGGACTTCGACTTCACGCCCTTGCAGGCGGGGGTGCCCGACCCGAACCTGCCGGGCGCGGGCAAGCGGCCGCGCAGCAGCATGGCGCCGACGATCGTGCTGCGCGACGGCAGGCCGGTGATCGCCGTGGGCTCACCGGGCGGCGCGACCATCATCACCACCGTGCTCCAGACCCTCGTCAACCGTCTCGACCTCGGCATGACGCTGCCGGAGGCGGTCGCCGCGCCGCGTATCTCGCAGCGCAACGGCGCCGCCACGGAGGCCGAGCCCGCCTTCCTCGACTCACCGGACCGCCCCGCGCTCGAAGCGCTCGGCCAGCGCTTCGTCCTCGCTCCCCCGGCCTTCACCCCGTCCCCGGAGATCGGCGCCGTCGCCGCGCTGGAGTTCGGCTCCCACGGCAGGGTCACGGCGGTCGCCGAGCCGAAGCGGCGCGACGGCGGGTCGGCGATGGTGGTCCACCCGACCTCCTGAAGCGGCGCCGGCCCGGCGGCGAGGCGGTGCGGACGACCGCAACGACGGGGATGCCGGTACGACCCCCGCAGGGGCCGTACCGGCATCCCCGCAACCCGTGCGCGGGATTCCAGGCATGGCCGGTCGCGCGCCGGCCTGCGCCAGGTTCGAACGTCTGCGCCAAGGGTGAATAACCCCCTGCTGACCCACCGCACCCGGCCGCGGGATGGCAGTCTGCCATGTGGTGATCAGCTCATACACGCACGTCGGGGCGGGTGAAAGCTGACCCCGGATGGTGGGCGGTCGTCGTCGCGTGTGGTGGGGGGTAGGCATGGCGTCTCGGTCGGCCGATGAGGGCTCGGGCTCCTTACCCGAGGGTTTCGGCAAGGGCCCGGTACCTCGGCATGTCGCGTGTGTGATGGACGGGAACGGCCGGTGGGCGGCGCGGCGTTCGCTGCCGCGTACGGCAGGCCACCTGGCCGCGGAGAGTACGGTGATCGACGTCATCGAGACGGCGCGGTCGGCCGGGGTGGAGTGGCTGAGCCTGTACGCGTTCTCGACGGAGAACTGGCGTCGGCCCGATGACGAAGTCGCCTTCCTCATGCAGTTGATACGGCGCGCGGTGCGCAAGCACGCCCCGCTGCTGCAAGCGCGGGGGATCCGCTGCCGCTTCCTCGGCGTCACGCATCCGCGGATTCCCTCGGCGCTGGCCCAGGACTTCGCCGACCTGACGACCCTGACCGGCAGGAACCGGGGCATGACCCTGACCATCGCCTTCGACCACGGCGGGCGCCGGGACATCGTCGCGGCGGCACAGTCGCTGATCCGCGACGGGGTGCCTGCCGAGGCCGTGACCGAGGAGCTTTTCGCCGCGCACCTGCCCTTCCCCGACACACCGGACGTCGACCTGGTCATCCGTACCTCGGGGGAGCAGCGGATCTCCAACTTCATGCTCTGGCAGGTCGCCTACGCCGAATGGGTCTTCCCGTCGGTCCTGTGGCCCGACTTCCGCGCCTCGCACTTCCTTGACTGCCTGCACGCCTACCAGCAGCGCCGGCGCCGTTTCGGCGGCCTGCCACCGGAGCAGAACGGAGCACCGTGACCGTGAGCCACACAGCCGACGACGGCACTCAGCCACCCTTGTTCGGGCCGGGATCTCAGTTCCACGAGCTCTTCGACGACCCGCGCTGGGCCTTCGCCATGGTCCGGGCCACCGTGCTGGAGGCCGCGCACCCGCAGATCGGCGCCGCGCTCATCGACAACTCGACCTTCGTCACCCACCCTTGGCGCCGGTTGCGCAACACCTTCCTGAGTCTCCAGCGCATGTTCGGCGCCGACGACCAGGTGCGCGCCAAGGAGGCCGCGCGCCTCAATCGTCTGCACACCCGGCTGAAGGGAAAGGACGCGAACGACCGGCCGTACGACGCGATGGACCCCGGCGTACGGGCCTGGGTGGTCGCGACGCTGTTCGAAAGTGCCGTCACCATGTGCAGGTTGAGCGGCCGTCCGCTGTCGCCGAGCGCCGTGGAACG
Source organism: Streptomyces murinus (assembly GCF_002154555.1). Taxonomy (GTDB): domain Bacteria; phylum Actinomycetota; class Actinomycetes; order Streptomycetales; family Streptomycetaceae; genus Streptomyces; species Streptomyces murinus. The sequence continues at coordinate 15,929 of NZ_MUNF01000206.1, read as the reverse complement.
GCTGTACGGCGAATTCCGGGCGTATCACGCGGCCTTCGGCGACGAGACCGGTCAACTACCGCTCGCTCTCACTGAGTTCTGGGCCTACTACGACCAGATGGTGGAGGAGGAGCTGGAGAACACCGAGGCGATGCGCATCATCCTCTACAAGCTCTTCGACCACCTCCCCGCTCCCCCGCTGCTCAACGGACTTCCCACCCTGTGGGCGCTCGGCCGGGCCGTCGTCGGCCCCGCCCTCGGAGCGATCACGGTGGCCTCTCTCCCCGAATCCTTCCGGCGCCGGGCCGGCCTGCCGGAACTGCTCGGCGCGGGAGCCCTGATGCAGGGCGCCTACCTGACCGTCGACCTGGCCCGCTTCCTGCCCGAGGGCTGGCTGCGGGCCCAGAACATCGCCGACCTGCTGGCCCTCTCCCCCACCAGCGACGACCCCCGGGCCAGGACCGTCACGGCCCTGCACGAGCGGATGCGGCGGGCGGGCGCCCTGCTCCGCCTCATCACCCCCACGTCCTTCCGCCCCGCCCCCGAGACGCCGTCGTCGGGGCAGCGCAGCGCGGAGGAGTTCTTCCGCGACGTACTCGACCAGACCGGCGACGGATACCTCACCTGGCCCGATCTCGCCGCCATGGCACGGGAGTTGTGCGGACGCCTCGAACTGGACGAACCCGCGGAGACCCGGCTGTACGACGCCTTCGCCGACTGGTGGCGTGAGCTCCAGACCGCCCTCGACACCGACGGCGACGGCCGTGTCAGCGCCGAGGAGTACGCCGCCGCCGCGCCCTCCCTGGCCGGACCCGCGCTGATCAGGACCGCCGAGGTCCTCTTCGACGCCGCCGACAAGGACGGTAACGAGCGCATCGACGAGGCCGAGTACCGCGCCCTGTTCCGCACCGCGTTCCACCGCGACACCACCGGCGAAGCCACCGACGGCACCACCGTCTACACCCGCGGTGCCTTCGTCCGGGACTTCCTGTCCTTCATGTCCGGCCGCCGACTCTCCACCCCTTACGACCCCCTCCTCGCCGAGGCCTGAACTCCCGTCCCGGCAGCGGGTGTCAGCACCGCGTCAGTGCCCTCTGCCACTCTCTTCCCTGTGAACGGCGGACGGGAGGAACACCTGCCGCCGGGAACGAGGAGAGGTGCCCGGAGTGGTTTATCGGGGACCAGCGAGCATGTCTCGAGGTCGGGCCTCCCGGGGCCCACGCAGGTTCAAATCCTGCCCTCTCCGCCACGTGCCCCACCGCCCGGGGCACGCTGCTCTTCACCGCTCGCCGCTCACCAGTGCGTCCCTACCGCCCCGCTCCCCGACCCCCACCGTTGGAGAGAATGGGTCCGGTTTCGGGAACGACGAGGTGGGAGTCGGGTATGGCACGCGACGGCGGTCCGGTGACACTGCGCGGCATCGCGGAACGGCTCGGGCTGCACGTCTCGACGGTCTCCCGCGTCCTCAACGGCCCCACCGGGGAACAGGGCCGCGCCGCGTCGACCGAGACGGTACGGCGGATCCGCGATCTGGCCGACGAACTCGGCTACCGCCCCAACCCGCACGCCACCAGCCTGCGCACTCGGCGCAGCAACCTCGTCGGGGTGCTCTTCCCCCGGCTGTCGGAGATCGTGGTGGCCACCATCTACGAGGGCGTGGAGGAGGAGGCGACCACGCAAGGGCTGTCCACGTTCGTCACCAACACCCACGACGACCCCGCGATCCAGCGCGAACGCATCGCCATGGTCCTGGGCCGCCGGGTCGACGGCCTCATCATCGGCGACGCGCACCTGGACGGGGCCGCACTGGCCGACCCCGCCCTTGACTCGACACCCTTCGTGCTCGTCAACCGCCGCGCCGACTCCAGCCATCCGGCGGTCACATGCGACGACCACCAGGGCGGTCGGCTCCTGGCCGAGCACTTCCTGTCCCTGGGGCACCGCCGGGTGGCCGTCGTCGCCGGTGAGCCCTTCGCCAGCACCGGCACCGACCGCACCAGCGGCTTCACCGACCGCTACCGCGAGGCCGGTCTGCCCGTGCCCGCCCACCGGGTACGGCACTGCTCCTTCGACACGGCGGGCGGCCGCCGGGCCGCCCTCGAACTGCTGACGGACGCCGACCGGCCGACCGCCGTCTTCGCCGTCAACGACCTCGCGGCGATCGGCGCCATGGGTGCCGCCCGCGACCTGGGCCTGCGGCTGGGCGAGCACCTCGCGCTGGCCGGGTTCAACGACACCCCTCTCGCCGCCGAACTCCCCGTGCCGCTCACCAGCGTCCGCTCCCCCATGGCGGAACAGGGCAGACGGGCCGTACGGCTGCTGCTCCGCCGCATCGCGGGCGAGCCCGTCGCCTCGCAGACGCTCACGCCGCAGCTCATGGCGCGGGCCTCCACGGGCACGCCGGTCGGTCCTGACCTACGGTGAGCACGGCGCCGTGGACCCGCCCCGCTGACGCCCCCGAATCGATGTGCCAGAACCCCGCGGGCCCCCTTGCCCAAACGATTGGCGCAAACGATTGGGCGGAGCATACTGACCCCTCGACAGGCGTCCGGCACGGCCTTGGGGGTGGCCCGATGAGATGGTTCGGCAGACGGCGCGAGGGGACGGGTGATCCCGGCGCCGGTCCCCGCGAGAAGTCGGTCGGGGCCCTGCGGGAGGGCAGCAAGGCGGCCGAGCTGATCGGCCGGCAGGGCGATGCGGCAGAGGCCGCCGCGCGGTACACGGCACTGGTCGCGCGGGCGGAACGCGATCTGGGGCCGCGGGACACCGACACCTGGGCGTTACGGCATCAACTGGCCCACTGGATCGGTGAGTCGGGGCTACCGGAGGCCGCCGTACGGCAGTTCACCCAGTTACTGGCCGATCGGGAGCGGAACCAGGGACCGCGCCATCGGGACACCGAGCTGGCCCGGCATCAACTGGCCCACTGGCACGGCCGGTCGGGGCGGCCGGAGGAGGCCGTACGACGGTACGAGGCCATGCGCAAGACGGCCGAGCGGGAGAACCGCACCGAGGCGGCGCTCACCCTGCTGTGCGACGTGGGCTACTGGCAGCAGAAGTCGGGCGACAACGCGGCCGCGCTGCGCGCGTTCTCCCACATGCTGAAGACCGCCCAGGAGGAGTTCGGACCCGACCACCAGCTCGTCAACATCGCACGCCAGCGCTATGCCGAGGTCGCCGGCAGCCTGCCGTTCGGCAACGAGGGCGGCCAGGACGGACTCCAGGACCTCCGTGCGACGGCCGCCGCCGTCGAGGCCGCGGGAGACCTCCAACGCGCGGCCCGGATGTACGAACAGATCGCCGCGCGCTGCGAACAGCTCTACGGGCCGGGCAGCCCCGACACGCTCTCCGCGCTCGTCGTCCAGGCGCAGGCCGCGGTGACGGCGCGGGACTACGCGACGGCCGTCGACTCCTTCGGCAAGGTCCTCGCCTGCATGGAACTCCAGGGCCAGGGACCGGGATCACCGGAGTACGGCATCCTCCGCGGTCAGCGCGACGAGCTGGCCCGGATGGCCCGGCACGCGGTGCTCCGTATCGCACAGCCCACCGCGACGCTGCTCGGCGAGAGCGTGCAGGGCGCACCGGAGACGCTCTGCGCGGTGCTGGCGCGCGAGCCCGGCGCGGCTCACTCGACCCGGCTCTCGGTGGTGAACGACGGTGCGGACGACGTGGGTTGGCGCCGCTGGACCGTCGAGCAGTGGACGGCCCTGCTGCGGAACCTGTCCCGGCGGGGGTACGACGCGACGGCCCTCTGCTTCGCCCGCGACGATCTGCGCCCGACGCCCGAAGAGGCCCTTGTGTGCGAGCGGTTGAGGCTGCCGGGCGTCTATGTGTCCCGTCTGGGCGAGGAGAACGTACGGATCGACGCGTACGTCTTCGCGGACGGCGAGCCGACGGCGGCGCATGTCGTCCTGGTGGCGGACGAGCGGCCCGAGTCGGCCGAACGGGAGCTGCGGAAGCGGTTGTCCGCCGAGGCCGCGGACGACAGGATCGCCTTGCATCCGGGGGCCGCGGCGATCGGGACCTGGCGGGAGATCGAACGGGCGCGACGGGCCGCCGGTGCGGACGAAACGCCGGTCCTCGGCGCGTACGAGGTGCTGGAGTGCGTCGGCGAGGGCGGCTTCGGGCGGGTCTATCTGTGCCAGGACCCCGATGGGCTGATGGTCGCGGTCAAGACGCTGCACGCCCATCTCGCGGCGGCGCCCCCGATCAAGCAGGGCTTCGCCCACGAGGTGCGGGCGGCGCTGCGGGTCGGAGGACGGTTCACCGTGCCGGTGATCGCCGCGGACACCGAGGGGCCGGTGCCGTGGATGGCGGTGCCGTACGTGTCCGCGCCCTCGTTGCAGGAACTCGCCGACCGCTGCGGGCCGTTGGAGCCGGAGCTGGTGCGCACGCTGGGTGCGGGCATCGCCCTCGCGCTCAGTGCCATCCACGCCGAGGGCATCGTGCATCTCGATCTCAAGCCGGCCAACGTACTGCTGACCGAGGACGGCCCACGGGTCATCGACTTCGGCATCGCCCAGATCGAGCGGCTCACCGAGCCACGGCGCGGCTTCGCCGGCACCTATGCGTACGCCTCCCCGGAGCAGTTGCGCGAGCAGCGGACGTTCACATCCGCAAGCGATGTGTTCTCCCTCGGTACCGTCCTCGCCCGCCTCGCGCTGGGCCACAGCCCCTGGGGGTGGGGCACCCCGGCCGTGGTCGCCGCCATCCGGGCCGGCACCCCTGAACTCGCCGGACTGCCCAGTGACCTCGCGGCGGTGGTCCGGTCCTGCTTCCATCCCGATCCGGGCCGCCGACCGAGCGCAGCCGCCGTGGCCGAGGCGCTGGTCCCGGGGGCCGGCGCGGGCAGGCTCGACCCACCACGCCTGTCGGAGGAGGCGCGGGCGCTGATGGCGGAACGACGCTGAGGACCCGCACCCTCCCCGCTCTTCGCGGACACGAACTCCATGGATCGGGTTCCGGGCCGGAGTGCGCCGGCCCGGAACCCGATGACTCCACTGTGCCGCGCCCGGCCGAGCCGCGCGATTACCTCACAGGTAATGACATGCCGGAATGACCTGCAACAGGCCATGAAGAAGGGCATATGGCAGCCCAAAGAATATCCAAGCGATGAACATCGGACGCGCCCCTGTCCAACCGGGCCCGACATCACGGAATTCGACACCTGGTGCGACCGCTCGGGATGTCGCCGATCTATCAAGTCGGCAGCACACCAGGGGAGTTATCGGCAGGTTACGTCCTCGGGGGCGGATCCCTACGTATGCGGATCCTCCGGAATCCCTGATCGTCACGGCGGACCAGTACGACACGGCGATGAAATCGCGACCGCCGATGGGTGGTGTGCGGGCGGTAGACGGTCCCGGCCGGGGGAACGATCGACGACTTCCATCGCCACCGTGGGTGACCGCAGCCGGGGCTCCGCCTCCCTGCGCCAGAGCGTGGCCTCGAAGTCGGTCAGGGCGCGCCCGCGCACCTCCAGCAGGCTGCCCGGGACCGATCCCGCCGGACCCGCGCCCGCTGAAGGTCACCAGCACGCACGGGAGTTCGCCGTCACCCCTCGCCCTCAGCTCCACCGATCCAGCCGTCGTTGCTCCGATGGCGGTCCAGTCCCACGGCGCCGAATTCGTCCTCGCCCGGGCTCCTTCTCGCGCCGAGTCGCCGTAGCGCCCCCGAGATCGGACTGACCGACCGGGAGAACCACTTCTTCGTCGGCGCGTCCAGCGGTCCCAGAACCAATTCCCCGTCGGCCCAGACCGCGGCGCGTTGCTCACCCGTGCCGCCGAAGTACTCGGCCTCCACATAGGCCACCGGGCCCGCGGCGGACCACCGGGCGAGCAGCTTCTCGAAGCCTCCCGGCAACCGCCAGAAGCCCAGGGCCCCTCGGTTCCGCCGTCCGTGGCCGCGTCGAACACCTCGTCCGTCATCGGCATCAGCGACAGGCCCTGGCGAAGGGGGGCCACCCTGGCGCCGGGAACGTCCCGCGACACGGCACGGAGCAATTCGTCCCTCGCGATCACCGCCTGCACTTCATAACCCACCCCGGGGCCCTCCCTCATCAGTCGGCAATCTCCTTCACGGCACCACGGGCTGAGGAGACTCTCGCTTGCGAAGGGCTCGGTCAGCCTGCCGTCGGCAACTCATAGTCGAACCAGATGTGATGCGTCCCCTCGCCGTCCACGGTGATGCCTCCGGCGCCGTGGATTCCGGCCAGTTCCCCCGTGCCACTGGTGGGCACGACGGTGAAGAACTCCGCCGTACGGTCGCTGCCCGAAGTCGTCGCCGAGTGCGCGAAGCTGAAGGAACCGGACCGGCCGCACAGGAAGCCTTCGAACGACTCCATGGCCACGTACGTGCCGACGCCGGTCGTCTGGTCGAACGCGGCGGTGAACAGGGTCGCCGAGCGCCCGACGACCTCGCCGTCACCACCCCCGGGCCCGCCCGGCCACAGCTCGGTCGGGGCGAACGCTTTGACGGTGAACGTTCCTGTAGCTCTCCTGCGGCGACCGCCTCGGTGCGGTCCGGCGTGGAGCGTCGAGCCCGCGCGCCCTTCGTCAGCGATCGTTCTTTGGCCAATAAACGATCATTGAACTCACGTCGGTTGCGCATAGGGTGCCATGAGCATTGCAGCAGTCCCGCGAGCTCTGGGAGCACATCGGTGGAGTCGACGCCGCTGCCCGAGACCCTTCGGCATCTTGACGCCCTGATCCAGCAGGGGGGCCTCGCACGGTCGGAGTTCCTCGACGCCAGACGGCTGGCGGTCAGGACCGCGTTGCCCGAGGACGTCGTAGACACACTGCTGCGCGGTGGACAGCCGCCCGCCGAGACCGTCAACGAGCGGGTCCGGTCACGGATCAAGGCGCTCGCGGACGACCGGCTGGCCCGCACGGGTCAGCGGATGTCGGACCTCGCGGGCGCCATTTCCCGGCAGTTGGGGGTCTCCGCGTTCTGGGCCCGGCAGGTCTGCGCGGGCGACAAGGTGCCCAGCGTGGAACTGCTGCACGGCCTGGTCGACTTCTTCGGCGTCGAGGGGGGCGAGGCGTTCTTCACCGCGTCGGCCGACGAGGCCCTCGACCGAGAGCTGCGATCTCTGCTCGCCGCGCGGTCCACGCCCGAGGGCCGGGCGGTCGTACCGTCGGCCTCGCCGGGCCGCGACGACGTACGCGGCCTCGCCCTTCGGCAGGCACGGGACCTGCCGGAGCAGCGCTGGAACGTGCTCAACGCGACGCTGAAGGCCCTGCTGGAACTCGACGATCAAGAGGGCGACCGGTGAGCGCGTCCGCGAAGGCGATGCGGCGGCTCAGCGCCCAGCTGACCGCCAGCGGGTTGTGGGCGGACCGGTCGAGCCATGATCTGATCGTCTACGAGGAGAACATGCGCACTGCCGCCGGTCGGGCCCCGAGCACCACGGAACGCCCAGGCCGTACGGATGCGGCGCCAACTCGCTCCCATGTGGCGGCTGTTGCGTGACGTACCCACCCCCGGCGCGATCCGTTCCGCACTGCCCTGGTGGTGCACTCCCCCGACCGGACGCCGGACGCGCCCGGCTCGGCGGCCTGGCGTTCCAAGGACCTGGTCCCGCTGTCCGTCGCGCTCGGCTCGCCCGTCGTCCAGGACTTCCGCGCACACCACCGTTTCCTCGCAGAAAGCAGCCGATCATGAGTGAAACCGTCCGGCACAGCCACGCCCGCGCCGTCGTCATCGGCGGCAGTATGGCCGGGATGCTGGCCGCGGCCGCCGTCAAGGACCAGGTCGGATCGGTGGAGATCATCGAGTGCCACGATCTTCCCGAGGGGCCCGGGCCGCGCGTCGGTGTCCCCCAGGCCGTCCATATCCATCTCCTCCAGTCCGGGGGCGTGGACGCGCTGGAGGAGCTGCTACCCGGCGTGATCGACCAGTTGGCGGCCTCGGGGGCGCATCGCATTCCGGTGACCACCAATATGATCATCTACTCACCCGAGGGCTGGTATCGGCGCTGGCGGCGCGCCACGCATCGGCTGATGACCGCGAGCAGGGACCTGACGGACCATGTCGTCAGGGAGCAGGTGCTCAAAGAACCTCATGTCAATGTCCGTACGCGGTCCCGGGCGATCGGGCTGCTCGGCGACGGGCGCCGGGTCACCGGAGTGCGCATTCGGACCTCGGGCGAGGGCGAGGGCGAACGCGAGACCGAGCTGCGTGCCGATCTGGTGATCGACGCGTCCGGCCGGGCCTCCCGGATGCCCCAGTGGCTCGCCGAGCTGGGGATCGGCGGACTTGCCGAGGACCGCGTCGACTCCGGTCTCGTCTACGCCAGCCGTATGTACCGCGCTCCCGTCTCCACCCACGGCTGGCCGGTGGTCAGTGTGTACGCCGATCCGCGGCTGCCCGAGCCGGCCAGTGCCGGCGGCATCCTGCCGATCGAGGGCGACCGCTGGCACGTCGGCCTGATGGGGGCCCCCGGTGGGCAGCCCACCCGGGACGCGGACGCCTTCGAGGCCTTCGCGCGTACCCTGCGGCATCCGATCATCGCCGACCTCCTCGCACGCGCCGAGCCGCTCACCGACGTCAGCGTCACGCACAGCACGGCCAACCGGCGCCACTACTACGAGCGGCTCAGGACCTGGCCCGAGGGGCTGGTGGCGCTGGGCGACTCCGTCGCGGCGTTCAACCCCATGTACGGCCAAGGACTTTCGGTGATCGCGCAGGGCGCGCTGGCGCTGCGCGAACTGGCCAGGGGCGGGCTGGTCCCGGGGTTGTCGCGGCGCGCCCAGCGGGCGATCGCGCGGCCGGTCGAGGCGGCGTGGGCGCTGACCGTCGGACAGGACATCCACTTCGCCACGACCACCGGCAAGAACCCGCGCTTCACCGACCGGCTGCTGCAACGCTACGTCAACCGTCTCTCCCTCACCGCGACCGGCTCCTTCCGCACGGCCACGGCCCTGACCGACGTACTGGCCCTGCACGCTCCTCCCACGTCCCTGGTCCGGCCCGGCGTGCTGCTCTCCGCCCTGGTGGGACCCCTTCGGCCGCAGTTGGAGGGGCCGCAGTTCACACCGGAGGAGCTGAGGCTCCTCGACGGCGTGCGCGAGCGATCGTAGACCGGAGCGGGGGTGCCAGGATCAGCGCCGCGTCAGCCGCCCGTCAGCGGGCCGTGCCACTCTCTTTCCTGTGAACGGTTCGGGGCGCCACCCGGAACCGGGAACAGGGAGAGGTGCCCGGAGCGGCTTATCGGGGACCACCGAGCCACGCCTCATGGTCGGGCCCTACGGGGCCCACGCAGGTTCAAATCCTGCCCTCTCCGCCGGAGTCGTCAGCCGACAGAAGCCCGCCGAAGCTGGGCGGAAACACGTTTCCCGTGTCGCCCGGACGCCTCTACTGTGGCGCGGTGACGACTCAGGTGATCGTGATCAACGGCGGTTCCAGCGCGGGGAAGTCCGGGATCATCCGGTGCCTCCAGGCGATCCTGCCCGATCCTTGGCTGGCGCTCGGGACGGACACCATGGTGGAGGCGCTGCCCGCGCCCCTGCGGGGGTCGGACGGCGGGATCGAGTTCGCCGCGGACGGACAGGTCTGCGTCGGGCCCGAGTTCCGGGCGCTGGAGGCTGCCTGGATCGAGGGAATCGCCGCGATGGCCCGTGCGGGCGCGCGGGTTGTCGTCGATGAGGTCTTCCTCGGCGGGCCCTCCTCGCAGCGGCGATGGCAGCAGGCCCTGGGCGGGCTGCGGGTGCTGTGGGTCGGCGTCCGGTGCGATGCCGCGGTGGCGGCGGACCGTGAACTCGCGCGCGGTGACCGGGCGGTGGGGATGGCGGTCGCCCAGGCGGCGGTGGTCCACCGCGGCGTGACGTACGACCTGGAGGTCGACACCACGCACACGGAGGCGATGGAGTGCGCCCGAGCCATCGCGGCACGGCTCGAGTGACCTGCCCCCTCAAGTTCAGCTCAGAACATGCGCGTACGGCGGGAGGCCCGCGAGGCAGAACACCGCAGCGCGCACAACCGTGACGCCAACCTGGCCCAGCACTACATCCCGACCGGACCGCAGATCCCCACGAGCGGACCCGGCAACATGTGAGCGGCGGGCAAGGTCAGTACAGCCTGACGGCCTCCGGACCAGGGGCCGTCAGGTCGGGGCGCAGTTTCGCGCGGAGCTGCTCGAACGCCGTCGGGGTCGGGCGTCGGGGCAGGAACGCGCTGATCCGCCGGGCGCTGTCCAGGGGGCTCGTCGAGGTGGTGTCGCATTCGATGTCGTACAGGCCGTGTGCGTGGACGCGTTCGAACTGCCGCGCCGCCAGGCCCTCCGGGCGGTCGCCGCGTGCCCGTTCACGCCGGTGGAGTTCGTCCAGCGAGCAGTGCACGCCGACGAGGACGACATCCTCGGCGGTGAAGAGCTCCAGGCAGTCGAGCAGGCGCCATTCCTCGCTGAGCACATGGTCGACCACGACGTGGTTGCCGGCCGCGGCCATGCCGGCGACCGCGCGGTGGAAGCCCATCCAGGTGCGCCTCAGAATGGCGGGCAGCTCTTCCGGGTCGACCTCCCGGCGCGTTCGCATCGCGTGGAAGGCGTCCACCGGCAGATGGAAACTCAGGGGCGCCGAGGTCCTGGCCGGTCCGGCTGTGGGGGCCCGGTGAGGTGACCGGCATTCACACCTTCGACCCGGACAGCCCTCCGGCCCTTGAGTTGCTTCAGCGGTTCCGGGACTCCGTGCCCGGCCCCGCTGTCTGACGAGTCCCTGCGGAGGAGACCTGGGCGGGACCGGGCAGGGCCGACGGCTTTCCATTCGAGGTCAGTCGGTCGCGGGGACCAGCGGAGGTGTGGGGCCCTCGGGGGCCGGGATGTCCGCCGCCGCGCTCACCGCCGCCGTGATCTCGTCCGCGGCCGGCGACGGCTGGGGCAGGAGCAGGCCGATGACCAGGTACAGGACGAGGGAGGTCGCCAGCGGGGTGGCGATGGTGAGGGTCTGGTCGGTGCTGTCGAGGACGTACTTCACCAGGACGAAGCTCGCCAGGCCGCAGCCCCAGGAGATCAGCGCGGCCAGCGAGCCCCAGCGGCGGAACGCCGGGAGCAGGCCGAGCAGCATCGGGATGGAGATCGGGCCCATCACCGCGGCGACCAGGGCGGTGATGATGCCGAGCGGGCCGCCGAAGTGGCTCGCCTCCATGGCGACCACCATGCTCACCGCGATGAACGCGACCGTGCAGATACGCGCGGCGAGCAGCCCGCTCCTGGCGCTGAGCGCCCGGCCCCGGCGGGCGACGGCCGGGATGATGTCCCGGACGACCACGGAGGCGATGGCATTGGCGTCCGAGGAGGCCATGGCCATGGTGTGCGAGAACATGCCGGCCAGGGTCAGTCCGACCAGACCGGCCGGGAGCAGGTTCTCGGCCATCAGCGCGTACACCTGCTGCGGGTCCGCGATGTGCGGCATCAGTACCGGGCCGACGACGGACGGGAACAGCAGCACGGCGGGCCAGATCAGATAGAGGGCCGCGGACAGGAGGGCCGAGCGCTTGGCGGCGGGGGCGGAGTCCGTGGCCATGTAGCGCTGGGCCAGGTTCCACATGCCGCCGTTGTACTCGAAGAGTTTGACGACCACGTACGCGGTGAGGAAGCCGGCCGTGTACGGGCCGACCAGCGGGTGGGTGTGGTCGGCGGGCAGCCGGTGCCAGATCGAGCCGAGGCCGGAGAAGCCGCCCACATGGTTCAGCGTGATGATCACCATGGAGAGCGCGGCGACGCCCTGGATGATGAACTGCCCGAAGTCGGTGAGGGCGTCCGCCCACAGGCCGCCGACCGTGCAGTAGACCAGGGTGACGACGCCGGTGATCAGGATGCCGATGTCGAGCGAGACCCCGGTGAACACATTCAGCAGGATGGCGACCGAGGCCCACTTCGCGGCGACGTCGAACACCTTGAGCAGCGCACCGCTCCAGGCCAGCGCCTGCTGGGTGGCGATGTTGTACCGGCGGGCCAGGTATTCGAGCGGTGAGGCGACGTCGTAACGGCGGCGCAGCCGGTTCCAGCGCGGGGCGAACAGCCAGGCGCCGGCACCGGTCGCGAGGGCGAGCGGCAGGAACGCCCAGACGTAGATGGTGATGCCGTAGCTGTAGGCGACCGCCGCGTAGGCGACGAACACCGCGGCGCTGTAGCCCGACATGTGGTGGGAGATGCCGGACAGCCACCAGGGCATCCGGCCGCCGCCGGTGAAGTAGTCGCTCACATCGCTGACGCGCTTGTGCGACCACAGGCCTATGAACAGCATCACCACGAAGTAGCCACCGAGGGCCACCCAGTCCGGCCAAGCCATGCGAACTCCTCGATGCCGACGGCCGTCGGCGGTAGCGAACGGTAGGGCGGTAGGAGTGAAAGGCCGTGGATGAGCGCCGACGGCCCCGACCTCCATCGGCATGGACGGAAGCTCGACTTGACCAAGTCGTCTACATATGTAGACTCAGTTCTCATCCATGCTTTTTAGCGCGCACGTTAGCCTGGCGTACAGGGGCGGTCAATGTTTCGGGAGGTTTTCGTTGACGCGACGGGGAGAAGGCGCCGTGCTCGGTGAGACGGGGGCGCCGACTGCGGTCAGGGAAGCCCGAGTTGACGGCCGAGAGGCCGGAACGGGGTGGCGCGCATGACCGGGACAGGTGACGCCGGACGCGGGCCGGTGAAGTCGGCGGAACGCACCGTCCAGATCATGGAAGTGCTCGCGGCCTCACCGGAGCGGCTCACCCTGGGCCGGCTCCAGGAGCTCACCGGATACCCGCGCTCCAGCCTGTACGCGCTGCTGCGCACCCTGGTGGCGCTGAAGTGGATCGAGGTCGAGGAGGGCGGCGAGGCGGCCGGCTTCGGCATCGGCCCGCGCGCCCTGCTGTGCGGCACGGCGTACCTGGACCGGGACCCGGCGCTGCCGTACGCGGTGCGCCAGATCGAGCAGTTGCGCGCGGACGTCGGCTACACCACCCATTACGCCCGTCTCGACGGCACGAACGTCATCTACCTCGCCACCCGCGAGGCCACGGACTCCCGTCGGCTGACCTCCCGGGTGGGCCGCCAACTCCCGGCGCACGCCACGGCGTTGGGCAAGGCCCTGCTCTCCGAGCTGACCGCGCGGGAGGTGGACGCGCTGCTGTCCGAGCAGCCCCTGGAGGCGCTCACCCCGCACACGGTCACCCGCCGCCCGGCCCTGCGCGAGGAGCTGGAGCAGACGCGGACCCGCGGCTGGGCGCTGGAGAGCGAGCAGAACACGCCCGGGCTGTGCTGCGTCGCCGCGACGGTGTCGTACCGCATCCCGGCGACCGACGCGATCAGCTGCTCGATCCCGCTGGACCACGCCACGGACCAGGAGGTCGAACGGGTCGCCGAGGCGGTCACCCGGCATGCCACGGAGCTGGCGGGGACACTGCGGCGGAACGGCATCCGCTGAGATCCGTTCCGCACGCCCGTGCCCGCTACGTGCACTCCCATGCCCGCTACGTGAGTCTCCCGCGGGCCGGGGACCTCACCAGCGGGGGACCTTCTTCTCGTACGACGGATCGATGCGCCGCATGTATCCGGTGTCGTCGCGGTCGCGCAGGCCACAGGAGACGTACTGCTCGTGCAGGCGGGCCAGCGCGTCGCGGTCGAGTTCGACGCCGAGTCCCGGGGCGGTGGGTACGGCGACGGAGCCGTCGCGGAACTCCAGGGCGCCCGGTGCGACGACCTCCTCGGTCTTCCACGGCCAGTGGGTGTCGCAGGCGTACGTCAGGTTCGGTGTGGCCGCCGCCAGATGGGTCATCGCGGCAAGGCTGATGCCGAGATGCGAGTTGGAGTGCATGGACAGACCCAGGTCGAAGGTGTCGCAGATCCCGGCGAGCACCTTCGAGCGCTGGAGGCCGCCCCAGTAGTGGTGGTCGGAGAGGACGACCTGGACCGCGTCCAGGGCCACGGCGGGCTTGAGTTCGTCGAAGGCGACCACGCACATGTTCGTGGCGAGCGGCATGGGCGCCTCGCGGGCGACCCGGGCCATGCCTTCCTGTCCCGGCGTGGGGTCCTCCAGGTATTCGAGGACGCCGTCGAGTTCGCGGGCGACCATCAGCGAAGTGTCCACCGTCCAGGCGGCGTTCGGGTCGAGCCGCAGCGGCCGGTCGGGGAACGCCTCGCGCAGGGCGCGGACCGCCTCGATCTCCTCCTCGGGCCGGAACACACCGCCCTTGAGCTTGATGGCCGTGAATCCGTAGTCGTCGATCATGCGCCGCGCCTGCGCCACGATGCCGTCGGGGTCGAGCGCCTCGCCCCAGGGATCGGGCTCGCCGCCGGGGTGCGCGTCCCATTTGTAGAACAGGTAGGCGCTGAACGGCACTTGGTCCCGTACGGCGCCGCCGAGCAGGTCGGAGACCGGGCGCCCGGCAGCCTTGCCCTGGACGTCCAGGCAGGCGACCTCGAACGGCGAGAAGACCCGGTCCACCGTGCTGCTGCTGGTGATCATGCCGGTGAGGCCGTGGCCGTCGCTGCCGGTGTCCCCGCCGAGCGCGGCCGCGACCGCGGCGTACATCCGGCCCAGGCGGTGGACGTCCAGGCCCACCAGGGCGTCGGCGGCCTGCCGCAGCCTGCGCAGATGGCCCTGGTCGGCGTAGGTCTCACCGAGGCCGGTGATCCCCTGATCGGTGTGCACCTCCAGCACGGCGCGCAGCGCGTACGGCTCGTGCACGCCGACCGCGTTGAGCAGGGCCGGGTCACGGAAGGCGACGGGAGTGAGGGTGACGTCGGTGATGCGGATCGCGTCGCTCATCGGGCGAAGTCCTCCACCAGGGCCAGGCCCGCGTCGGTGATCCGGCGCAGGGCGTCGAGGTGTTCGGGGGCCGGGTCGACCAGCGGGGGCCGCACCCCGCCGACATCCAGGCCCTGTTGGCGCACGCCGGCCTTGACCAGCGAGACGGCGTAGCCCGGGACCAGGTCGCGCAGGGCCACGAGCGGGTGGAAGAACTCCCTTTGCAGCCGCTCCGCTTTGGCCGCCTCCCCCTTCTCGACCGCCTGGTAGAAGGCGTTGGAGATCTCGGGGGCGAAGCAGAAGACGGCGGAGGAGTACAGGGTGACGCCAATGCCGCGGTACGCCGGGACGGTCACCTCGGCGGTGGGCATGCCGTTGAAGAACTGGAACTCCTTGCCGCTGCCCGCGAGTTCATGGCGTACGGCGGTCACGATGCGGGAGAGCCGGTCGAGGTCGCCGACGCCGTCCTTGAAGCCGACCACCTTGTCGTGGCGGGCCAGTTCGGCGGCGGTCTCGGCGTCGAAGCGGGCGTTTGAGCGGTTGTAGACGATGAGCGGCAGTTCACCGGCGTCCGCGACCTCGCGCGCGTAGGCGGCGAGTCCGGCCGCCGGGGCCTGGACCAGGTAGGGCGGCAGCAGGAGCAGGCCGTCGGCGCCCGCGTCCTGAGCGATGCGCGCGTACCGGCGGGCCAGCGGCAGCGGGCCGCCGGTCCCGGCGTACACCGGGACGCGGCCGGCCACGGTCTCCACCGCGGTGCGCACCGCCTCGCCGTACTCGTCGGGGCTCAGCGCGTGGAACTCACCCGTACCGCAGGCGACGAAGACCCCGCCGGGGCCTGCGGCCAGGCCGCGACGCAGATGCTCGGCCAGCACCTCCCGGTCGACCTGCCCGGACGCCGCGAAGGGCGTCACCGGAAAGAACAGCACGCCGTCGAACATGGGCACGTGACACTCCTCGTCGTCTACATATGCAGACAGGCTCCACATTTGCGAACTTGCCTTTGAACTGTAAGACTCGCCCCGGAGTACGGTCAAGACGCCCATGGACACGCCGGGCCGCCTCGGGGCCGGCCCGAAGTCGCCACGAAGGAGATGAGGCGAGTGAGTCAGCGCATCGTGATCACCGGAGCCGCGGGAGGGGTCGGCACCCTGCTCCGCCCCCGGCTGGCTCGCGCGGGCCGGACCCTGCGGCTGCTCGACGTGGCGCCGGTACCGGCGGCGGCCG